>NZ_JBSEFI010000028.1:0-44845 GCF_053570605.1 Flavobacterium sp. U410 | reverse complement strand
GCTGTTACTACACCACAGTTTAAATCTGAATTCACTGTCAATGCTATTGCATTGTCACACTCATCATTTGATGGAGCTGCCGGTGAAGTTCCAACACAAATATCAAAATTTGTTTGAGCTGTTCCTGTTCCTGATGCCCAACCGTAAACAGACACATAATACGTATCTCCTATTGTTAATCCTGATACTGTAAAACTGTTAGGATCACTATCTGCTACTAAAGCAAATGAAGAACATGAACCGCTAAATACTGCCATTCCCATATCCGTAGCTGTTCCAACAACTGCCACGACATTAGACAATGCTATTTGATGAGAAGTAGCTGTTGCTTCAAAACTAAACCAAACATCATTATTTGGAGTTCCTGTAACAGCTATACCTGGCTCTATTCCTGAATCTGTAGCGGAAACTGTTGTTCCTGCTGTTACTACACCACAGTTTAAATCTGAATTCACTGTCAATGCTATTGCATTGTCACACTCATCATTTGATGGAGGACATGTATAAACAAAATCCCCTAAACTTAAATCACATGTATTATCTGATCCGTGTAACAATGTTAAAGAAACTTCAGAACCTGAAGTAAAAGGCCCAACTGTAACAGTTCCTAGCGTTACTGACCAAAAATTTGTACCATCTGTTATAGATGGCGTACCATCTCCTAAACTTGTTACATCAAAATCAATATTATATTGACCATTTGCACAATCTGCCACAATATTAGCAGTTCCAATAGTTGCCGGAACACAAGATGCTGTTTCAACAGTTAAAGTATAATCTTCAGCTTCTAACCTAGTGTTCGATGCACACGGATCCGATGGATTCGATGAATTAAAGTGTGTCAAAATTCTCATTCTATAATTTCCGTCTGCTACACTACTTGGTACAGCAATAGAACCTGTAAAAGGACCATTACTATAAGCTGTAGTATTAAATACTCTTTCAGTTGAATCAAAGTTATAATCGTTATTCCAGTCGATCCAAATAGCAAAACCTACAGTTCCTCCAACTATTTCAGCATTAAAATCAAAACTCAAACCAGAGTAAGCTACAACACTCATTGATGCTGAATTATCTGCATAACCTCCTGTTGTATATCCTGACGACACGTTTGAAATATTTGTCCCTGAACTACTAGTCGTTGTAAAATTATCTATATAAGTACTTGTTGATGTAGAAGACGGCATACAATAACAACCATTTGAAGAAGTTGTAAATGATTGCTCCAAACAACCTACCGCATCTCCTGCAGCATTATAAGGAATCACCGTAAAATAGTATGTCGTATTTAATGTACCTTCATAACTATAGTTCAACGCTACACCTAAATCTTGATTATCTACAACATCATTTCCTCCTGAAGTTGTTCCAATTACAATTTTATATCCTTCAGCTCCAGATACAGCATCCCAAGAAATAGCAGTAGCAAAATTACCGCAATTATCAATAGCAGCAACTACATTTGTAGCACAAGACGGAGCTACTGTTGGAATTTCTTCCCATATAATATCATCGACTAATACACTATATGTTACTGTTCCTGTTCTAAGGGCAAAAACAACATCTCCTGACGGCATTCCTGTTGGTACAGTTATAAAATCTTGAGCAACAGTTGTACTATTAGTTACGATAGAAGATATCGCTACGAATGTTGTTGCATCAGACGGATTCGTTAAATATCCTAATTCCAATGTTTCACCTGCAGTATAATTTGCTCTAACTTTCATTTTCATTCTATGAGTTCCATCGGCCGCATTATTTACAGGTACCATAGCCACTACCGGTCTACTAGTTGTCGAAGAACTATACATATATAAATTTCTAGAACCGCTAATACCAGTGCTAGATTGAGGATAAGTTGCTCCTGATGTACCCACTTTTGACCAACACGTAGGGAAATTTGTTCCCGTAGTACCCTCAAAATCTTGTACAAAATCAGAAACAGCAACACAATTTGTTGTAAAAGTAACAGGCCCTACCCATTCACTCTGATCTAAAGTTGAACAATATGCTCTAACATAGGCATCATATGTAGTCGCAGGAGATAAAGAAGAATCTGTAATTGTAAGATTCCCTGTAGAAATACCTGATGTAGTATTATCAGGTGCTGTGCTTCCCGTTGGTAAAATTAAATATTCAAAATCAAACTGACTCCCAGAAGGATCATTCCAGTCTAATTGTACTGAATATGGAGTAATATTTGATGCAGCTAACAGATTAGGTTCTACACATGTTGGTGCAACAGTGAAAGAAATAGACCAAGAATTAAGTGTTCCTGTATCCCCAACACCATCGTCACATACTCTTAATATCCAAATTCCATCAGCATCAATTCCCATCAAAGTAGAAAGATCTCCCTCTGGTTTATACACTCCTGTAAAAGGAGCTGTACCAGATGTAATTAAAGTAGCGGCAGAAGCACTAAATATAGTTCCTGTATAATTATCTCCACTACCACCATTATCCGTAGATAATTCTACAGATGTTCCATCTGGAGCTATGATATAGATATCTAAATCGGCATCCCATGTGTGAGTAATGTCCAATGCAATATTATCCAGAACATTGGCAGCCCCTAAGACTCCAACTCCCGAAACCGTCACCGGAAATTCATGGGCTGTACCACAACTATTATCCGGTATCGCTCCTCCTGTTCCATTAAATGTTTGTGCATTAATAAAAACAGAAAAAACTAAAGTTAACATTAACGTAATTTTTTTCATGTATTATTTTTTTAAATTAAAACACTGCCAAATTAATACTAAAAAGTGTAACAAAATCAATTTCACTAAATTTTAACTTATTTTCAAAAGCAAAACCTACTAAATTAACAATTATTCGTACTTTTATCTGTAAAAAAGATAAAATACAACTTCATAAAAATTAAAAAACCCGCTCTAAAACAGAGCGGGTTTAAAATTTTAACATTAATTATCCCACTATTCCTTAATGAATTTTAATGTTTTAATAACACCTTCAATTTGTACATTTACAATATAAGTACCTGATGCCAAGTTCGACATATTAACTTGAACCGAAGTTGCATTATTTTTTTGTACTAATACTTCCTGACCTAATAAGTTGATCACTCTAACCTCTGCAATTTCAGAAGAGTATTCTAAATTCAAAATATCTTTTACAGGGTTCGGATAAGCTCTGAAGTTTTCAATACCAAAATCAGAGTTACTTAATGATGCATCATAAGCCGATATTGCAAAATCTCCTGCATCATCATTATTATATTCGTAAACTCTAATATAAACCATTTCTCCTGAAGTAAGACCTGTCAATTCTACTAAAGAATAACTTGAACCCGCTCCATCATCATCACAGTCCACTTCCGATAAAGAGCCACAAGTTCCTGTATATACAGTAATCACAGTATCAATACCAGAACCTGTTGAAGGAACTCCTGTTTCAATAGTCAAATTACCCGAACTTGGAACTATTGCTGTAAACCACACATCTCCTCCAGAATAACCATTACATACTGTTGGGGCTGTTTCAGAAGAACTAGTTGTTGCAGATATATTAGTTCCATCTACAGAATTATCTTCAAAAACTCCACCTACTGTTAAACTGATAGCGCCTGAACATTCATCATTTGCCGGAGGACATGCATAAGTAAAATCTCCTAAATTTAAATCACATAAGCTATTAACCCCATGTAATAATGATAAAGACACTGTAGAATCAGAAGCAAAAGGACCTACCACTACAGTCCCTAGCGTTACCGGCCAAGAATTTGTACCATCTGTTATAGATGGTGTACCATCTCCAAGATTTGTTATTTCAAAACTTATACTATATTGTTCATTTGCACAATCTGCTACAATATCATTAGACTCAATAGTAGCCGGAGCACAAGATCCTGTTTCAACAGTTAAAGTATAATCTTCAGCTTCCAATCTAGCATTAGACGCACATGGATCTGATGGATTCGATGAATTATAATGAATTAAAACTCTCATTCTATAATCTCCGTTAGCCACTGAAGAAGGAACAGTTATTGCCCCTGTAAAAGGACCATCTCCATAAGATGTCGTATTATATACTCTTTCTGTAGAATCAAAAGAATAATTACCATCCCAATCAACCCAAACTGAACATCCTACCGTACCTCCAACTATTTCAGCATTAAAGTCAAAACTCAACCCAGAATAAGCTACAACACTCATTGACGCTGAATTATCTGCATAACCTCCTGTTGTATATCCTGATGACAAGTTTGAAATATTTGTCCCTGAACCACTAGTCGTTGTAAAATTATCTATATAAGTACTTGTTGATGTAGAAGACGGCATACAATAACAACCATTTGGAGAAGTTGTAAATGTTTGCTCTGAACAGCTTACCGCATCTCCAACAACATTATAAGGAACTACCGTAAAATAATATGTCGTATTTAATGCACCTTCATAACTATAGTTCAACGTTACACCTAAATCCTGATTATCTACAACATCATTTCCGCCTGAAGTTGTACCGATTGTAATTTTATATCCTTCAGCTCCAGATACAGCATCCCAAGAAATAGCCGTAGCAAAATTACCACAATTATCAACAGTGGAAACTACATTTGTAGCACAAGATGGAACTACTGTTGGATTAGCTTCCCAAATAGCATCATCAACATAAATATCTGAATAAGAACTTTCATTCGGATGACGGAAAGCAATATAACTATCAGAACCTGTATAGGTATCAAAGTTCACAACATATTGTTCAAAATCACTTGTTAAGCTAACTGATTCAAAAAGAGTAAACGTAGATGCATCATACGGATCAGTCATTGTTCCTATTTCTATATCAGAATAATAACTAGAAGCAAAAAATTTAAGTCTGTGAGTACCAGCTCCTAAATTATCTACTACCGGAGATACTAATATTATATTTGCTGTAGAACCTGAATCACTATTATAAATATCTACAGAATTAGATCCAGAATTACTAGCGTAAGCATAAGTTCTAACATATGCATAATCAGAAGCGTTCTCTACAACACTACTCCAACAAATAGGTAAATCCGGAGCCGAAACACCTTCAAAATCTTCAGAAAACTCAGAAACTGCAACACAAGCAGTAGTAAAAGTAATTGGACCTACCCACATACTTTGATCTGAAGTTGAACAATACGCTCTAACATAAGCATCATAGGTAGTTGCAGGAGATAATGATGAGTCTGTTACTGTAATATCCCCGATAGAAACTCCTGATGTTGTATTATCAGGCGCAGTGCTTCCTGTTGGTAAAATTAAATACTCAAAATCAAATTGACTTCCAGAAGGATCATTCCAGTCTAACTGTACTGAATCAGAAGTAATATTTGATGCTACTAAATTATTAGGATCAACACAAGGTGGTGCTAAATCAATAGTTATATCATCTAAAGAAATATACCATGGAGAATAATTCAAATATCCTTTGATACCAACATAATAAGTTCCTGTACTTGCCGTTGTAAATGTCCCTGATACTCTTTGATATTCTCCATCAACTAATCCTACAACCGGAACAATAGTTTCAGTCATACCCGTAGCATCAGGAGTTGTTCCATAACTAATAGCTATATTAGCATTTGCATTATTACCTCCATCTTGACGAGCATACAATTCTACACTATAAAGAGTACCTCCATCTAATTGGATCGGAATGAATAACCAATCTTCATTTCCATATTCTAAATAAGAATTCCAATTTCCTGTTCTAGGCTCTCTGTTGTAATCTACAGCAGAATTATTTGCTCTCCAAACATCTGTTCCCCCAATAGATTCTTGAGATATACAATTCTCTACTTTTTCAGCATCTACATATCCTGTTTCAAAACCTTCAAAGAACGGAATAGTATTAATCCCGCAAGTAGTAAACGAACTTTCTACACAACCAGTTGCATCACCAATAACATTATAAGGAGTAACAGTAACATAATAAGTAGTTGCTCCTGATAAAGCTCCTAAATCATAAGACAATACATTTCCAACATCAAACATATTTAAAACATCTACCCCACCAGAAACAGTACCTACAGTTAATTTATAACCATCAGTTCCCGCCGCAGAAGGCCACGAAACTAACGATGACATTACACTACTTGCTCCGTTAGCCGGTACTGAAAGAGAAGTACAAGAAGGTACTTCAACAGCCGTATATGTAATTTCAACATCTAAATTCAATGTTATATCATCACTCCAACCATCATCATCCTGTGCCGTAATAGACAAACTAGAAAAGCCTGTTAGATCAATATCATTGAAATCAGTCCCACAGATATAAGTTCCTGCACCTCCATCAATAGAAACCAAAAAACTATACCAACTAGTCTGATCTGTTGAACAATGAGAATTTGTTAATTCGCCAGAAGCGTTAAGTGTTCGGATACTGCTAATTGTACCTGTTCCATTACAATTTAAATCTGCAGCATTAATAGTAAGATTAACCCCCGAATAATCATATCCTGAAGCCGAAAAAGTTTGCGTACATGTACTTTGAGCACTCATCTGCCATGATGCAAAAAGTGTCAATAGCCATAAAGTAATTTTTTTCATTTATTTTACATTAAGTTAAAACTAACTGCAAATTAACCTTTTCACAAAAAAAAGACTCAAAAACAATCAATATTAACTCAAAAACAAACATTAATATATTTTTTTTATTAAAAAGCAGAAATATACTAACAATAAGCGTTAAAAAAATAAAGGCTTTACTATATAGTAAAGCCTTCTAAATTGTTAAATTAAGATATTTATATCAATTATTCTTTGATAACTTTTAAAGTTTTAACTACATCTCCTAATTGTACGTTTACAATATAAGTCCCTGTTGCTAAAGGAGCCATATTTAACTGAGCTGAAGTAGCATTAGTTTTTTGCTTCAACACTTCTTGTCCTAAAAGATTGATTACTCTCACTTCTGTAATATCCGAAGAATATTCTAAATTTAAGACATCTTTTACAGGATTAGGATATACCTTGAAACCATCAACACTAAAATCAACATTACTTAATGAAGCATCATAAACTGCTAAGTCAAAACTACCTGTATTATCATTAGCATACTCATAAACCCTAATATAAACTGTTTCTCCAGAAGTCAAACCTGTTAATTCTGTCAACGAATATGCACCTGTTCCTCCATCATCATCACACCCTACCTCTGTTAAAGCTCCACAAACTCCTGTATATATTGTAACCACAGTATCAATACCTGAACCTACAGAAGGTGCTCCTGTTTCAACAGTCAAACTACCAGAACTCGGAACCACTGCTGTATACCATACATCTCCTCCTGAATAACCATTACATCCTGACGGATCTATTTCTGAAGAACTAGCTGTTGCAGCTAAATTAATTCCCGTAACAGGATAATCCGCAAACACACCACCTACCGTTAAAGCAATAGCATTTACACATTCATCATTTGCCGGAGGACAAGAATAACTAATACTATTTAGATTCAAATAGCAAGAATTATCTTGTTCATTAGAAACAACAATAGACACAGAAGTTGAATTCACATAAGGTCCAAAAGTATAAACATCTGTTGTCGCAACATTGGTCAAAGTAGTTGTCCCATCAGATATTGACACAGAAGTCGCCGTACCTAAACTTGTTAAATCAACATCAATACTAAATTCATTATTTACACAATTGGGTACTGTAGCAAATGTAGCTGTAGGATTTATGCATGTTGCACAAAAAACTGTAAAATCTATTTGATTAGAAAAACTTCCAGAAGAGCAACTTACAGAAACATCTGTATCCATTTGGATATAAATAGCATCTGAAATTGAGTCAAAAGTCAACCCTGATAAATCCCCTCCATTATTTCCTTGATACAACAATGTTCCTGTTGAATCTGTTCCATCATAAATAAGAATATCATCACAACAACTTTCTATCTCTCCTGAATTAAATGTAACTCTTAGCGGACTTCCATCACTCGAAATAAATATCCAACCAGTTGTATCATAGTTCCCATAACAATATGTTGTATTAACAGGCGTACCACAAACAACCAACGCAGGAGTAGAAAAAGTTAACGGTCCTACCCATAAACTCTGATCTGAAGTTGAACAATACGCTCTAACATAAGCATCATAAGTAGTTGCAGGAGATAATGATGAGTCTGTTACCGTAAGATCTCCAACAGAAATACCCGATGTAGTATTATCAGGAGCATCACTTCCTGTTGGCAAAATTAAATACTCAAAATCAAATTGACTTCCTGTAGGATCACCCCATTCCAATCGAACTGAATTTGGAGTAACATTTGATACTATTAAGTTTTCCGGCTCTACACAACTGGGCAATTCTTCAATAATTACATTATCTATATATAATCTCCAACCATCTAGTCCTCCTGAAGGAACATGCCAAGCAATGTAAACATTCCCTGAATAAGCATTCAAGTTTACTAAAGCTTCTTCATAATCAGTATTAGAATGACTTGTATTTGTAATTAAAGTATTTGTAAAATCTGCCGGTGTATTTCCTGTAGTCGACAATAATAACTCAAAATCATTAGGTTCTCCTGAAGATTGAACTCTATAATGAAACTTTAATCTCTGATTTCCTGTCAAGGCTATAGCCGGCGATATCAACCAGTCATCATTATCTCCTGAATTATAGTCTGTATAGATAACTGCAACTTGATCTCCTTCATAAGGATTATTGGTATAATTTAAATCCCACGCATCTCCATCTCCGTTTTCATCAAGGATACTCCAACAACCTTTTGTTATCGAATCTGAATTAAACCCTTCTGTAAAAGGAACAGTCATTACTCCACAAGTAGAAAAAGAAACTTCTGAACAACCCGTTCTATCTCCAATAGTATTATAAGGGATTACTGTTACATAATATGTAGTTTCAGGCGATAACACTCCTAAACTATAAGACAAAACATCACCTACATCAAACATATTTAAAACATCTGTTCCTCCGGGAGTTGTTCCTGCATTCAACTTATACCCTGTCGGACCTCCGTCTGCTGCCGGCCAAGAAACAATAGAAGAGGACACCGTAGCTCCTTCAAGCGGACTTGAAAGTGACACACATGAAGGAGGTGTCACAGGAGTGTATGTTGCTTCCAGACTTAAAGTCAATGTCACATAATCACTCCAACCATCATCATCTTGCGCAGTTATAGTCAAACTAGAAAAACCTGTCAAATCGATGTTATTAAAATCAGGACCACACATATAAGTACCGGCTGCCCCATCAATTGATACTAGAAAACTAAACCAACTAGTTTGATTCGTAGAACAGAAGCCACTTGTCAAAGAACCAGAAGCATTAACCGTTTGAATACCTGTTACAGTCCCTCCTCCATAGCACGTTAGATCTGCTGAATTAATAGTAAGAGTAGCTCCTGAATTATCATAACCCTCCGTAGTAAACGTTTGGGTACATGTACTTTGAGCATTCATTTGCCACGAGATAAAAAATAGCAATAGCCATAAAGTAATTTTTCTCATTTTATAATTATTATTTTGTTAAGTAATCGCTAATTTAGCACTTTTTAACATACACCCTACAGTTACTTTATACAAAAAATACAAAAACCCGTGAATAATCACAGGTTTTTAACTAAATTATATTTAAAAGTTAAATTACTAACAGATTAAATAATCAAAATAATACACTTTATTAGATAATTATACTTGGAACATTTACAACTTCATTAGTGTCAGCCAAATAATCTACGCCTTCAAAACCAAATCCGAATAAATTTAAGAAATCTTGTTTGTAACCAGCTAAATCTCCTATTTCAGATAAGTTTTCAGTTGTAGCAATTGCCCAAAGCTTTTTCACTTCTTCCTGAACATCTTCTCTCATTTCCCAATCGTCAACTCTAATTCTATTTTTGTCATCTGTCGGTACTTCTCCTCCATTATACAAACGATCTTGAAACAAACGTTGCATTTGTTCAATACATCCTTCATGCAATCCTTTTGCTTTCATGGTTTTATACAATAATGATATATATAAAGGAATAACCGGAATTGCAGAACTCGCCTGTGTTACCAATGCTTTGTTCACCGAAACATAAGCCTTACCTTGAATATCATTTAAAACATCCGTGATTTCAAATGCAGTAGCTTCCAAATGATCTTTTGCTCTACCGATAGTTCCTTTTCTGTACACCGGTTCTGTAACTTCAGGTCCAATGTAAGAATACGCCAAAGTTAAAACACCTTCTGCCAGAACTCCTGCTTTTTTCATAACTTCTATCCACAACATCCAATCTTCACCACCCATTACTTTTACCGTATTAGCAATTTCCTCTTCATTACAAGGTTCAATTGAAACCTCTGATACTTTACCTGTATGAAAATCTACGGTCTTATCTGTAAATTTATTCCCAATTGGCTTTAAGACTGAACGATATAATGTATCTGTTTTCGGATCTTTTCTTACTGGCGAAGCCAAACTGTAGATCACTAAATCAACTTGACCTAAATCTTGTTTGATCAAATCGATGGTTTGTTGTTTTACTTCATCTGAAAATGCATCTCCATTAATACTTTTAGCATACAATCCTGCTTTTGCTGCTTCTTTTTCAAAAGCCGCTGAATTGTACCATCCCGGAGTTGCTGTTTTACCTTCCGAAGGTGCTTTTTCAAAAAATACTCCTATAGTAGCTGCATCGCTTCCAAAAGCACTTGCAATTCTTGACGCCAATCCAAATCCGGTTGATGCTCCAATTACTAATACTCTTTTTGCTCCGTCAATTTTTCCTTTAGATTTAACGTATTCAATTTGATTTTTCACGCTTTGTGCACAACCTTCCGGATGAGCTGTTAAGCAGATAAAACCACGCATTCTAGGCTCTATAATCATAATTTATTCTTTTACGTAATTAATAAACAAAAATACTATTTTAATTTAACAATGTTCGGGCATGAGCCAATGCCGAGTCGGTAATATTTTTACCCGACAACATTTCAGCAATTTCCAGAACTCTTTCTTCCTCTGACAATTGTTTAATTTCAGAAGACACAATGCCGTTACTTTCGTTTTTAAACACTTTATAATGTTGGTTTCCTTTAGCAGCAATCTGAGGTAAATGGGTAATGGCAAACACTTGCATTTTCCCGCTCATTTCTTTCATAATTTCGCCCATTTTTAAAGCTACTTCTCCGGAAACTCCGGTATCAATCTCATCAAAAATAATGGTTGGCAAGTGAACCGATTGTGCTAAAACAGCTTTTACTGCCAACATAATTCGAGACATTTCTCCACCGGAAGCCATCTTTTTAATCAAGCCCGGCTTCATTCCTTTATTAGCCGAAAACAGTAATGAAACTTTGTCCTTTCCGGTTTCTGTAAATTGTTCCAAAGGTTCGATCGCAAATTCTATTTGTGCATCTGGCATTCCTAAAGGTGCAATGATTTCCAATAATGCTTTTTCTAATTGAGGAGCCGTTTCTTGTCTCGCTTTTGCTATCTGTTCTGAAATGCTATTTAATTTCTCCAACTGATTCTCAATTTGAGCTTCTATTTCAGCAATTTCACTATCTATACCATCAAATTTGGTTACTTTTTCACTCAATTGGTTTTGAATCGCAAGTAATTCCGCAATTGTAGAAACATTGTGTTTTTTCAGCAAATTATAGATCAATTGTAACCTTTCGTTGATATAAATCAACCGCTCCGGATCATCAACAATCTGTTCTTGCTTAACCACACACTCTTCAATAATATCATCTAGTTCAATAAAAACACTATTGAAACGTTCGGCTAAATTTTGATACTCTTTAGAAAGTGATGCTAATTTTTGTAAGCTATTTTTAGCTTCTAAACTACTAGCTAAAATCCCTATTTCTTCTTCTTTGGCTAAAGCCAAAACTTTATCGATATTTTCTTTTACGAATTCAATATTACTCAATACTTCTTGCTCCGACTCTAATTCTTCTTGTTCTTCTTCTTTCAAATTAGCTTGAGTAAGTTCGTTAAACAAATACAAATTGTATTCTTGCTCGTTAAGAAGTGATTGCTTTTCGGTTTGCAATTTTTGAAGTGCTTTTTGAAGCTTTTTAAAATTTGATAATTCGCCTTTAAATTCCCCTAAAAGCTCTTTATTTTGAGCTACGGCATCCAAAATTTGAATCTGATAGGTTTCATCAATCAAATCGCGTGTTTGATGTTGTGAATGAATATCTAAAAGAAAGTTAGCCAATCCTTGTAATTCCTGAAGATTTACAGGGCTATCATTGACAAAAGCGCGTGATTTTCCTGAAGGCAAAATTTCTCTTCTGATAATTGTTACCTCTTCATAATCAAAATCGGCAGCTTCAAAAACAGCTTTTAAACCATATTTACTGACATCAAAATGAGCTTCAACTACACATTTTTGTTCTTCGTCTTTCAGCGAACTCAAATCAGCTCTATTTCCTAAAACCAAACCTAAAGCCCCTAGTAAAATGGATTTTCCGGCACCTGTTTCACCGGTTATAATTGAAAATCGATTCGAGAAATTAATTTCCAACGAATCGATAAGTGCATAATTTTTTATTGCTAAAGTTAAAAGCATATCATAAACTTATTTTTAGCGGATTCTATTCCATTTTGCTGAATTCAAAGGTGAAATTCTATCCAAAGTTTCTCTTAATGGAACTGTATTATAAGTTGGTCCTCCTGAAAATATAGCAACTACTTCATCAACCTTTGCATCAAAAAACACTCGGGTTAGAAAAGCATTAGGTCTATATTTTTGAATAGCCGACAAAGTTTCTATTGATTTCTCTATTTCTTCTTTAGCTTTCGCCGGATTACTTTCCATTATATCTAAACCTTTAGCGTGATACTCATACATCGCTTTTCGATAAGCACTATAAGTATTAGACATGATATCAGTAATCAAAAAATAACGATTTGTATTTGTATTTTCATTTTGAGACCATCCTTTATATCCTTGAGGTTGAGCAAAATTCATGATAGTCAATGCAGACTGTAAATATTTTGTCCCTCCGTTTTCTTCAAAAGTTTCCCGATCAACTGCAATAATAATATTAGCATAAAAAGCTAAAACTGAAATTAAATTAGAGGTAAAATTGTTTTGGTCGTACACCAACTGTTCATACTCTAAAAAACGAAATCCCACATCTTTATCATTGATATTTAAAACCGGTGAACTATAACTTGAATTATAGATCGGTCGAGATGATTGTACTTGAAGTGTTGCTTGTATGTTATTTGAATTAAACTCAGCTACATTGATATAGAAATTACACTCAATTTTTTCATGTTGTTTAAAATCTAAATCTGTAAAGCGCGTATTATTTAAGAACTCACGAACTTTTGTTTCTAAGTTTTTAAAAATTTGAGGATTCACATCGGTCATTCTTTCATAATTTACCGAAACTGTAGCATTAAGTTCCTGTGCAGAACTTACAGCAAAATTGAAAACCAAAAATAATATAGCTAAAACGTTACGCATGCTTTCTTTCTATAATTTTGTTGATGATATCTTGTGCCACCTCTTCTTTTGATTTTAATTCCATAGGCTCAATTTCCAACATCGAATTAATAAAAGTAACTTTATTGGTCGGATGTCCAAAACCGGCACCAGAATCATTTAAAGAGTTTAACACAATCAAATCTAAGTTTTTTTTCTGAATTTTAAGCTTTGCGTGTTCAATTTCATTCTCTGTTTCTAATGCAAACCCAACCAAAAACTGATTTTTTTTCTTTTCGCCTAAAGACGCAAGAATATCTTTTGTCTTTTCTAGCTCTATTGTAAACGTAGCATCATTCTTTTTTATTTTTTGATCAGCAACAATTTTCGGACGATAATCTGCTACTGCCGCCGCTGCTATTGCCGCATCTACTTCATCGAAATACCGATGACATGATTCGTACATTTCCTGAGCTGACTGCACCCGAACAATTTGTACCTGGCTGTTTTTTAACTGCAAATGTGTAGGTCCTGTAACCAAAATTACTTCTGCACCTTGTTCTGCTGCTTTTTGAGCTATATCAAATCCCATTTTACCGGAGGAATGATTCCCGATAAAACGAACAGGATCTATAGCCTCGTAGGTTGGTCCTGCGGTTACCAATATTTTTTGATTGCGTAAAGGAAGTTTCTGAAGTAGATCATTTTCTAAAAAAGAAACAATATTTTCGGGTTCTGCCATTCTTCCTTCTCCGGAAAGCCCACTGGCTAATTCCCCTTTTTCGGCAGGAATTATTGTATCTCCAAATTTTTGTAATTTCGTAAAACTATCTAAAGTTGAAGGATGCTTATACATATCCAAGTCCATTGCAGGAGCAAAATAAACCGGGCATTTAGCAGAAAGATAAGTCGCAATAAGTAGATTATCACAGTTCCCGTTAGCCATTTTCGCTAATGTATTAGCTGTTGCCGGAGCAATAACCATCAAATCTCCCCAAAGTGCTAATTCTACGTGATTATTCCAAACAGCATTTTCATCCTCTTCGTTATAAAATTCTGAAACGACGGGATGTTTAGATAAGGTTGCAAGTGTTAAAGGAGTAACAAAATCTTTAGAAGCAGGCGTCATGACAACTTTTACATGAGCACCTGCTTTTATAAAAAGTCTTACCAAATGTGCTGTTTTGTACGCAGCTATACCTCCAGATACACCCAGAATAATTTTTTTACCGCACAGAACAGACATAAGCTATTAAATTATTTTGCTTCTCTATAATAGATTTTATCCTCTAACCACTCCTGAACTGCTAAAGCGTGTGGTTTAGGTAATTTTTCGTAAAATTTAGATACTTCAATTTGCTCTTTGTTCTCAAAAATTTCTTCTAAGCTATCATTATAAGTAGCAAATTCATCTAATTTTTCTAACAATTCTTTTTTAATCTCAGTATTGATTTGACCTGCTCTTTTAGCTATAATAGTTATAGCTTCATAAATATTTCCGGTCGGCGCCTCAATTCTAGCTTTGTTATACGTAATTGTATTTACAGGAGCAGTTGTCTTTTTTAAATCCATGATTTAATTTATATTAGAATATTGTTGTAACTCTTTTTCTATAACCACTAACATTTTATCCGCTTGTTCTTTATATTCAGAATCTGATTTAAATTTCACCAAGCTGGTATAAGTAACTTTAGCATAATTTAAACGTTCTTCTTTTTTACTTGGCACTGAATTAACAGCTAATTTATATGCTGAATCCAAACGGTAATATAGTGCTTGTTCTTTGTAAATTGTTCCGGGAAAATCACCTAAAAAATTATCAAATGCTTTTAAAGCTGATTTATAATCGGAAATAGTATTGTATTGTTTTGCAATTTCAAAAGCTTTTTTCTCCAGTTTTTCATTCAATTCTTTTACATAAGCATTTGCTTGCGGTAAATACTCAGAATTAGGATACATATCGATAAATTTTTGAAGCTTAGTCAATGCTTTTTCTGTATCCGTTTGATCTAAACTAAAAACCGGAGACAATTTATAGTAACATTCTGCTCCTAAAAATGCGGCTTCTTCTCTTTTTTCACTCTTAGGGTAAGTCGCTGCAAAATTCTCAAACTGATATCCTGCTAAATAGTATTGCTTTGCATTATAATACGATTTCGCATAATAATAAAAAATACGTTCAGCACTAGGCTTTCCTTTTACAGTAGGAGCAATTTGTTCATATAAACGAATAGCTTTACCATACTTTTCTTTTTCATACATCTTCTCTGCTACTTTCGTTTTTACAGCAACATCTTCGCTTTTTAAAGCTTTTTGATATTCGCCACAAGAAACTAGCAAAACGGAAACCAATACTAAACTAAATATTTTTTTCATTTATTTTGTTTTAACTTTTTTAAAAAATAGAGCATCTAAAAAAGCAACTGCAAATTTAGACATTATTTATATACTACAAAAATCTTTTTTTATTGTAGTCTTTTAGTAAAATCATCTAATCTTTTAGCCAAATCTTCACTAACATTTACTAAAGGTAAACGAACGGTATTTTCTGCCAAACCTAAAGATTTAAAGATTTCTTTAATTCCTCCCGGATTTCCTTGTTCAAAAATCATATCAATACTATCGGCTAATTTATAATGTAAAGTATACGCTTCGTCTACTTTATGTTGTAAACCCAATCGGATTAATTCTGAAAATTCTTCGGGATATCCTTGACCTATTACCGAAATAACACCTGATCCTCCTGCTAAAACCATTGGTAATGCAATCATATCATCGCCTGAAATCACCAAGAAATCTTTCGGTTTATGCTGAATCAATCGCATTGCCTGAACTATATCTCCGGCGGCTTCTTTAACTCCGATTATGTTTTTAAAGTCATTGGCTAAACGAATTACTGTTGCCGGCAGCATATTACTTGCTGTTCTACCCGGAACATTATAAAGAATTACAGGCAACGGAGAAGCTTCCGCAATAGCTTTAAAATGCTGGTAGATGCCTTCTTGTGTAGGTTTGTTATAATAAGGAGAAACTGACAAAACAGCATCAAATTCAGAAAGATCTCTGCTTTTTAATTCTTCAACAACAGCCAAAGTATTATTTCCGCCAATACCTAAAACCAAAGGTAATCTTCCTTTATTAGCTTCAACAACTGTTTTTATAACAAGTTCTTTTTCTTCCTTATTCAATGTTGCAGATTCCGCAGTAGTTCCAAGAACTACCAGATATTCTACTCCGCCTTCAGTAACATAATCTACAATTTTAACTAAAGCCTCGGTATCTACCGAAAAATCTTTTTTAAAAGGTGTTACCAATGCCACACCTGTTCCTAAAAATCTTTGCATTATAGTTTTTTTAGTATTCTTAAATATTTAAACAATTCGTTAGCAAACAATTTTACTTGATCTACAGTTGTTTTAACAATGAAATGATTTGCTCTGTAATCTACTTCATCAAACCCCACTTTAAACTTAGCTTTTGATTGTGTCGTAGCTAAAAGCAAACACGGTTTATTTTCATCATAATAATTAATCAAAACATCAAAAGGCTTTTCTAAAAAATCAGCAGCTTCTTTTTTATTTATTCCTCCTGCTAAACTCACATTTTTAGCAGTAAAAAAAGGCTCTTCTATAACCTCTTTGTTTTTAGCTGTATCTTTATAGATTAAAACTGAAACTTGATCCAAAGCTATTCCTTCTGCTTTAATTTCTTTCAATACCTGTTGTATATAACTCTTTCTTGTTTCGTCAATTATAATTCCAATTGTATCTACCTTTCCCTCTAACGAATCATTTTTAATTAAATTTAACCTTTTATTAATTATTTTTTTTAAAAAAAAGCGGTTAATAATTTTAGAAAACATAGTAATTTTACAATTTCGGCAAAATTAAGCATTTAACCCTATCATGAACATGGTAAAAGTAAAAAAGAATACTTTCAAGTCTATCTATTTTGTTATATTATTAACATTTTTATCCTTTACTTCTTGCGGATCTTATAAAGGAAAGATTTATGAAGTCAAGTCTAACACAATCAATATTAATAAAAATACGGGTAGTAGAAAAGACATTGAAAATTTTGTAACACCTTACAGAGAGCACATTAACAAAGACTTAGATAGCATTTTAGCCTATAATCCGGTAGACCAAGATAAAAGTAAAGGAAGATGGCAAACCAATATCGGAAATTTATTAGCTGAAACAACTCTGAGTTTAGGAAATCCCATATTTCAAAAAAGAGAACACAAAAATATTGATTTTTGCATCCTAAATCATGGCGGAATTCGCGCTATTATTCCTCAAGGGAACGTAACCAGTAGAACTGCATACGAAGTAATGCCTTTTGAGAACAGTTTAATTGTTGCCGAATTAAAAGGAAGTCAAGTCAAAGAAATAGCGACTTATCTTTTGGAAAACAAAAAACCGCATCCGCTGGCCGGAATTAAAATTTACTTGTCGAAAGACGAAAAATCAGTCGATAAAATCTTAATTCAAGATCAACCCATTCAAGACGATAAAATTTACTATGTAGCTACGTCTGATTACCTAGCAAATGGCGGAGATAATATGACATTTTTTACCAAAAGTCAAAAAAAATACGATCTTGATTACAAGTTGCGAAACTTATTGATTGACTATTTTAAAAGTGTAGATACACTACCTAATTTAACAGAAGAAAAAATCATTATAGAATAAGGAGAATATGGAAAGAAGAGATTTTATACAAAAAACAGTTACCGGTTCGGCTCTTTTATCACTTGGCGGATTATCTTTAAGTAGTTTTGACAAAATTGAAACTAAGAAGATAACTATTCTTCACACTAATGATGTTCACAGCCACATTGACCCTTTTCCTGCTGACCATCCTAAGAACCCGAATATTGGGGGTGTTGCCAGAAGAGCTGCTCTTATCGATAAAATAAGAAGTGAAGAAAAGAATGTTTTACTTTTAGATGCCGGTGATATTTTCCAAGGAACTCCTTATTTTAATTATTATGGCGGTGAATTAGAGTTTAAACTAATGAGTATGATGAAATACGATTTGGCTACCATGGGAAATCATGATTTCGACAATGGAATTGACGGTTTTTACACTCAATTACCGCATGCTGATTTTGACTTCGTTTCTGCTAATTATGATTTCAAAAACACTATTTTAAACGGCATTGTAAAACCTTATAAAATTTTAGTTCGCGACGGAATCAAAATCGGAATTTTTGGTTTAGGCGTTCAATTAGAAGGTTTGGTAGACAAAAAACTTTCTAAAGAAACAGTCTATAATGACCCGATAGAGATTTCCACCGATATTGTGCAAGAACTAAAAGAAAAGCACAAATGTGATCTAATCATTTGCTTATCGCACCTTGGTTTTAAATATAAAGACGATCCTAATAAGGTTTGTGATACTTTATTAGCTCGAAAAACCAAAGATATTGATTTGATTATTGGCGGGCACACACATACTTTTTTGGACAAACCTGTTATTGAAACTAATTTGGATGGAAAACCGGTTCCGGTAAATCAGGTTGGGTGTTATGGAATCAATCTAGGAAGAATAGATTTTTACTTTACTAATGACAAAACATTTGACGGAAGTACAAGAAATATTATTGTATAGTCACAACTGAGTTTTCCTGATCTCTAAACATAAAATATTTCACCAAAAAGAAATAACTCGGAATTTCAATTAAACAACTCGCATACAGCCAAATTTCATGTTGGCTGTAATATTTATACATCACATACAATGTATCTGAACCAAAAAGCGATACAAATGTGATTAATAAAAACTTTGAACTCATCGTTTTTTTCTTGAAGAAATTATATGCGCTCATTATTAGTATACCTATAGCCATAGTTGTATAAAACAAAACATTATAGTATACACTAAAATCTTTTGTCAACCAATATGTTGAAATCAATTTTATTAGTATAGAGAACATAACACACATAAATAAGATAACTCTCAAAACAACCAGCTTATTCTGTTTCTTAAAGATTCTGGAATCTTCTAATAAAAAGTAGAATAAAATAATCATTATAAATGAGTAAACAAAAAGAGCTCCTTTTGTAAAGACATCTTCGAGCATTAAAGATAGATTATCAGCTACAAAAAGTAACAAAAACACCACATAATGCATTTTATTTTTATACCCGTCAATACCATTATTAAAAAAATAATAAAACGATATTGATGTTACAATCATGGGCTTAAAAAGCAGCGAAATTTCTTTATCGTCATATATCTTAAAGAAAAAAAGATATAGTACATACGATAAAAAATACAAGGCTAAAGCAGGATTTTTAAAATTTGATATCATACCAGGTTTTTAACAGTCTTTTCTCTTTCCACAAAATACATCAGATAGAAGTAGTATGATAACGTTTGGGTAGCTATGTTTGTTATTCTGAATAGCTTTATTTCTTCAAAATTTTTATACAAAACAAAAAATAAATCAGAAAATATAAATGTTGATACTGCCAAAGTTAAATAAAAATTCTTCTTGTTTGCTGAATTATAATAAATTATCGTTGTTAGCAATCCCATAATTTCAAGCTCTATTCCAAAAAGCAAATAAGCCAAGAACTCCATTTTTGTTTTTACTTCTAAAAAATCTAACACTAAAAGAATAAGCGTTGTTAACACTGCTAAAACCAGAAAAAAAGAAAAATCAATAATATTTTCATCTACTTCTTTAACCAAAATCCTAAAGTCTTTCCATATAAAACAAAGCACCAAGATGTAAGGAACTAAAAGCACGAATAATGATAACTCATAAATTTCTTCTCCACCGATCAAAAAGAGCATGTCTCCTACAAAGAAAAAAAGCAACGAGAGAAAAAACATTGTGTTCACTTTTTCTTTTGAAAATGTAAAATAAGCAAAGAAAATAGACGGAATAATTACAGGTTTTACTAACAACTCTAATTCATAATTATCAAAAATAGAAGCTCCCACAAATAGTATTGCCGCTATAGCATACAATAGTATGGAAACTTCTACTTTAAGCATTATTCTAATAAATCATTAAATTCATATTCTGAAATAATAGGAATTCCTAATTTATTTGCTTTTTCCAGTTTAGAAGGTCCCATATTATCTCCCGCTACTACATAATCCGTTTTAGACGATATAGAACTTCCGACTTTTCCTCCGTTATCTTCAATAGCTTTTTTCAAATCGTCTCTAGAATACACTTCAAACACTCCGGAAACCACAAAAACCTTTCCTTCTAGTTTATTGGAAACCGAAGTTGATTTGCTCTCATCGACAGCTAATTGCACTCCATATTTTTTTAAACGGTCAATTAACAACACATTATTAGGGTTCTCAAAAAACTGAAGAACACTTTGCGCTATTTTTTCACCAATCTCATCTACCAATACCAGATCCATTAAAGAAGCCGAAGTCAAAGCATCGATATTTTTATAATGTTTCGCTAATTTTTTAGCTACTGTTTCTCCGACATATCGAATTCCTAAAGCATATAATACTCTTTCAAACGGAATTTCTTTCGATTTTTCTATTCCATTGATTAAATTTTCAGCCGATTTCTCAGCCATGCGTTCCAATGGAACAATCTGTTCTTTTTTCAGTTCGTATAAATCGGCGTAATTTTCAATCAAACCATTATTATATAATAAAGCCACTGTTTCACCTCCTAAACCATCAATATCCATTGCTTTACGCGTGATAAAATGCTGAACACGACCAATAATTTGAGGGGGACATCCATAAAAATTAGGGCAATAATGTTGTGCTTCACCTTCATTTCTAATCAATTCCGTATTACATTCCGGGCAATGCGTAATATATACAGTCTTTTGAGAATCAACTCTTCTTTGAGTCACATCAACACCTACAATTTTCGGGATAATTTCGCCTCCTTTTTCTACAAAAACAGTATCTCCTACTCTAATATCTAATTTCTCTATTTGATCAGCATTATGCAATGAAGCTCTTTTAACAATAGTTCCGGCTAACTGCACCGGTTCTAAATTGGCAACTGGCGTGATCGCTCCGGTTCTTCCTACCTGATAAGAAATAGAATTTAAAACCGTAACTGCTTGTTCTGCCTTAAACTTATAAGCAATTGCCCAACGAGGGGATTTAGCGGTATATCCTAATTCTTCCTGATATTGAATTTGGTTGACTTTCACTACCACTCCATCGGTTTCAAACGGCATATCGTGTCGGTGAACATCCCAATAATTAATGAACTCAAACACTTCATCTACCGATTTAACCAACTTGGATTGTTTAGGTACTTTAAACCCCCATTCTCTGGCTTTTTCCAGTCCATGAAATTGACTGTCTAACGGAAGATTATTTCCTACAATAGAATACAACAAACAATCTAAAGGTCGTCTGGCAACTTCAGCTGAATCTTGTAATTTTAAACTTCCTGATGCTGTATTTCTTGGATTTGAATATGGTGTTTCTCCTATTTCAATCAAATCCTGATTCATTTTTTCGAAACCTGCCAAAGGCAAAATAATTTCACCTCTTATTTCAAATTTATTCGGATAATCCCCTTTTAACTGAATAGGAACCGATTTGATCGTTTTTACATTATTGGTTACATCATCCCCTTGAAAACCATCACCACGAGTTAAAGCTCGTTTTAGTTTTCCGTCTTCATACAAAATACTAATAGAAGCGCCATCATATTTTAATTCGCAAGTGAATTCTAGCTGAACGTCTCCCAATATTTTTTGACAACGTGAAATCCAGTCTATTAAATCTTCTTTTGAATACGAATTATCTAAAGAATACATTCGATATTCATGCTGAATGGTTTCAAAATTCTTAGTCACAGCGCCCCCAACACGTTGCGTTGGTGAATTTTCATCAAAAAACTCAGGATGCTGCGTTTCTAATTCTTGTAATTGTTTTAATTTCTGGTCAAATTCAAAATCTGAAATTGTTGGATTATCTAAAACATAATAATTATAATTATGCTGATTTAATTCTTCGCGTAAAGCTTTAATAGTTGCCAAAGCATCCATACTAATTTATTGATTTAATAGAATTTCTAATTTAGTAAACAACTCTCCTTTGCTAATGATTCCGCCTTGTTTAATAATTTCAAACAAAGCACCGTTTCTGTCAACAGAAATATCCTTCTTTCCTTTTTGTATTTCAACTTCTTTTGAACTCATGTTTTCGCTTAACCAATGAATCCCTTCTGCACTTAAAAAATCAACATCCCTATTAACTGCATTAATTACATAGGAAAAAACGATTCCTCCAATACATTTGAACAAAAAAATATAGTTTTTAGAAAAATGGTCGATAAAATTCACATTTGTAAGAGCTCTGTCCCAAATCATATCTGAGAAAACATCTATTTCCTGTTCTGCCACTTGAGGTTTGGTTTCTTTTAAGACATCCCATTCTTTTTTATCAATAGATTGGGTTGCCAAAAAAGTAATAAATTCAGGATGTAACTCCTCTAATTGTTCTTTGGTAAGTCTGATGTATTTCATATAAGCTAAACAAATACAAAGAAAGCCAAGAAAGCTTTCTCTTCTATAGAATAAAAAGGTAAATATAAAAAAAGCTCCGCTAATTGCGGAGCTTTCAATCAATATTTTTCTATGAATTAAGCTTGTTCAGCAACAATTTCATAAGGTAAATCT
This sequence comes from Flavobacterium sp. U410, assembly GCF_053570605.1. Taxonomy (NCBI): domain Bacteria; kingdom Pseudomonadati; phylum Bacteroidota; class Flavobacteriia; order Flavobacteriales; family Flavobacteriaceae; genus Flavobacterium; species Flavobacterium sp. U410. The sequence goes on along the minus strand of NZ_JBSEFI010000028.1, from coordinate 21,806 downwards.
ACGATAACTTCTCTGTGTAATCTTACAGTAGCGCTATATTTACCTAATCTTTTCACGATACCGCTAGTGATGAATTTTTTCTCAATAGCATGACCGTTACTTTCTAAAACAGCAGCAATATCAGCGTTTGTAACTGAACCGAATAATTTATCACCACCTGCTTTAGCTGTAATTTTGATCTCAAGAGCTTTGATTGCATCAGCAATAGCTTTAGCATCAGCAACAATTTTAGCCTCTTTATGAGCTTTTTGTTTTAAATTTTCAGCTAAAACTTTTTTAGCAGAAGGAGTTGCCAAAATAGCAAAACCTTGAGGAATTAAATAGTTACGACCATAACCGTTTTTTACAGTTACTACATCATCTTTAAATCCTAAATTCTGTACGTCTTGTTTTAAAATAAGTTCCATGTTGTTGTCCTTATATTAGTAGAAGTTAGTCCCGATGTTATCGGGACAACAACTATATTTTAATAATTATTTTAATAAATCAGCTACGTATGGCATTAAAGCTAAATGACGAGCTCTTTTTACAGCCACAGAAACTTTTCTTTGGTATTTTAAAGAAGTTCCGGTTAAACGACGAGGTAAAATTTTACCTTGCTCGTTAACGAATTTCAATAAGAAATCAGGATCTTTATAATCTACATATTTAATACCTGATTTTTTGAAACGACAATATTTTTTTTGTTTGTTAGTTTCAATATTTAATGGGGTTAGATATCTGATATCTCCCTCTTTTTTACCTTTTGCAGATTGCTCTAAAGTTGACATAATTAGTTTGATTTAGATTTTAATTTTGCTCTTCTTCTTTCTGCCCATGACACAGCGTGTTTGTCTAACGCTACAGTCAAGAAACGCATAATACGCTCGTCACGACGGAATTCAGTTTCATAAGCAGCAATAATATCGCCAGGTGCTTTGAATTCGAATAAGTGATAAAAACCACTTTTTTTGTGTTGGATTTCATAAGCTAATTTTTTTAAGCCCCAATCCTCTTTTGATACCATCTCAGCTCCTTTTGACGTAAGAAAATCTTCAAACTTGCTTACTGTTTCCTTTATCTGTTGTTCAGATAAAACGGGATTCAAGATGAAAACAGATTCATAATGATTCATACTAAATACAATTAAGTTATTTATAAAATTGGGTGCAAAAGTAATGCTTTCTATTTAATTATCAAAACCTATTTTTCTTTTTGTATATTTTTTTATGCAATCCCGCGTTATTTCAAATAAATACTTTATATTTAACAGGAAAATTATATGCCTATGAAATTGAACTGTATCGTTGTAGATGATAGTGCCATCCAGAGGATGACTATTACCAAACTTGTTAACGAATCGCCTAATCTTCATTTAGTAGGCGACTTCGCTAATGCTCTTGAAGCAAAGAACTGTATCAATCACAATACAGTTGATCTTATTTTCTTAGACATTGAAATGCCGCTAATTAACGGTTTTGATTTATTGGACGGGTTAAAAATGAAACCCCAGATTATCTTTATTACATCTAAGGCAGATTATGCCGTTAAAGCTTTCGATTATGAAGCAACTGATTTTTTGCAAAAACCTATTTCAAAAGAGCGTTTTTTAAAAGCTGTTAAAAAAGCATTAGAACTACATCAGCTACGATCTGACGCTCAAGAAGATTTGGGAGAAGCTATTATTATTAAAAGTAACTTAAAAAAACTAAAAGTTTACACTTCAAAAATTAAATGGATAGAAGCCTTTGGCGATTATATCAAAATTATTACTGATGACGAAAACCATCTTGTGCTTTCTACTATGAAATCTTTTGAAAACGAATTACCACAAGGAAAATTTATTCGTGTTCACAAATCTTTCATTGTAAACGTAGAACGAATTGACAAATTTAACAGCAAATTTGCTGAAATTGGAAATACAAAAATTCCAATAAGTAGAAACAAAAAAGATTCTATTGCTAAAGCTATCGAAAGTCTTTAGTAGTAATCCACATTAGCCGAAACTTTAATACTTCGGTATTGCGAAACCGCTTCAAAACTATTCAATATTTTTTGGATAGTTTTTTTTGTTTTACCCAAATGATGTTCTGTTGGAATTTTAACCAAAATCGTTCGGATATATTCATTTCGAATTCTGCTGATCATGGGTTCTTCCGGACCTAAAACAGGCAAATCCAAGTGTTGTTTCATTACATTATATATCCAAAATGAACCTTCCTTCAACTTGTCGTAATCTCTATGTTTTAACGTAAGACGAATGATTCTGTAAAAAGGCGGATATTTGAAATTCTTTCGTTCATAAATTTGCTCCTTAAACATTTCCTCATACGCATTGTGCACCACTTGTTGAATGGTGTTATGATATGGATTATAGGTTTGAATCAAAACTCTTCCTTGTTTCTCTTTTCGTCCTGCCCTACCCGAAACTTGCGTCATCAACTGAAACGCACGTTCGAAAGCTCTAAAATTAGGTTGATTCAACAAATTATCGGCATTGAGAATTCCTACCAAAGTTACATTGTCAAAATCCAAGCCTTTAGCTAACATTTGAGTTCCTACCAAAATATCAAATTCCCGATTTTTAAACGCATCGATAATTCGTTCGAAACCAAATTTACCTTTTGTAGTATCTTGATCCATTCGTCCAATTTTTTTCATCGGAAACAACTGAATCAATTCTTGTTCTATTTGTTCGGTTCCAAAACCTTTCGTATTTAAATCCAACGAATTACAACTATGACAATGCGTTGGATTAGCAATATGATAACCGCAATAATGACATTTTAGCTGATTTTTATATTTGTAATACGTTAAACTAACATCGCAACTTGGACAATGCGGCACGTGACCACAGGTTAAACACTCCACGTAAGGCGAAAATCCACGTCGGTTTTGAAACAAAATTACTTGCTCACCATTATTGACTGTTTCTTTGATATTTTCTAGCAAAACATCCGAAAAATGTCCGGTCATTCGCTTTCTAAAATATTTATCTTTTAAATCGACCAGTTGAATTTCGGGCAAAACTACATTTCCGTAGCGTTCTTTGAGTTCGACCAAACCGTATTTTCCAATTTTCACATTGTAATACGATTCTAAACTAGGCGTTGCGCTTCCTAACAAAACTTTAGCTCTATACCATTTTGCCAAAACTACTGCCGCATCGCGCGCATGATAACGCGGCGCAGGATCTTGTTGTTTGAATGTTTGTTCGTGCTCTTCGTCAATAACGATTAACCCTAAATCAGAAAAAGGTAAAAACAACGCACTACGAACACCAATCACCACGCGGGCTTTTTGCTTTGCTTCTTCACTGGCGTTTGGATCTGCATATTGCAACAAATTATTCCAAACTTCAATGCGTTCGTTATTGGTATATTTGGAATGATACACTGCCACTTGGTTCCCAAAGTAAGCCGTTAAACGTTGTACCAATTGAGCGGTTAAAGCAATTTCCGGCAACAGAAACAACACTTGTTTTTCGTGTCTTAAAAAACGTTCAATTAATTTTATATAAATTTCTGTTTTTCCGGAAGCCGTTACACCGTGAAGCAACATGACGTCATTTTCATCAAAACCGGTTTCAATTCCTTTTAAAGCATTGGCTTGAGCCAAACTCAATTGGAATGCCGAATCGTCTTCTTTTTCAAAAGAAACCCGATCTTCATGGATATGATATTCGATAAAAATTTCCTTTTCTACCAAGGCTTTTACAGTTGCCGCAGTAGTTCCTGATGTTTCCAACAACTCTTTAACCGGAATAGGTTTTCGTTCCCTTGCTTGCAACTGAAAATAATGCAAAACCAATTCGCGTTGTTTGGGTGCACGTGAGAGAATTTCTAGTAATTCGGAAAGTTTTTCTTGTTGCGAATACAACTCGTCCAACTTAATATAGCGAACTAATTTAGGTTTGTACTGCTCACTGATTTCTTCGTGCAATGCAATAGCACCTTTTTCTAAAAGCGAATTTATAACCGGAATTACCGTTTTTTTACCCAAAATCTTTACCACTTCTTGCAGCGTAATCGATGACTGATGTTGCAACGCTTCAACAATTAGATATTCGTCATCTTTTAGTTGATGTTTCGGTAAATCATCAATAGCTTTGGGCAACAATTGAGTTTCGCTCTCTAAAATAAATCCGGACGGAACTGCCGCTTTAAAAACTTCGCCCAAAGAACACATATAGTATTCTGCAATCCAGTTCCAATGTTGAATTTGAAATTCGTTTACAATGGGTTTTTCGTCTAAAATTTGATGAATTTCTTTGGGTTCGTACAACTGCGGTGGCGTATTGTGTTTCCCGATAGTTAACGCTGTATAGATTTTGGTTTTACCAAAAGGAACTGCAACACGCATTCCTATTTGCATGAAGTTAAACTCCGCTTCGGAAACCTGGTACGTAAATGTTTTGGCTACTGCCAATGGTAAAACAACTTCTATAAAATACAGCATATAACAAAGGTAGTTTTAAAAACGAAAAAGTGAAAAGACTTTAAATAAAAAAGCGCTCTTGAGTAAGAACGCTTTTGCTTATTTTTTAGTGTTTTGGAATTATTTTCCTAACATTCCTGCTTTTAAGTTTTTATCGGCCGGTTTGTCGCATAACCAAATTCCGAAAAGTGCTTTTTTGAAATCTTGACCTTCAATAACGCCTTTTTTCGTTCCGTTTTTATACACTACAACGCCAGTTCCTGGAACATTTACGATAAGGAATTGATCTCCTTTTACGATTTCTTCTTTGAAGAATGCTTTGAATTTATCGATTTTAGCTTTCAAAGGAGCTGTTTTTCCTCCGGTTGCGTTTTCGAAACCTTCGTTAACGGCATTAATCATTTTTTCGGAAGTAATCATTCCCGAAACGATGTTTAATTTAATAGCGGCACCTTCAGTACTTGCCATAATTTCATTGGCATTGCTTGATTTTTTTGGTAAATACAAAGAACCTACATATAAATCAATCCACATTTTTTCTCTTAAACCAGCACCATTTAACACTAAATCTTGTCCGTCAATAGTTAATTTATTATCTACTTTTACACCACTTATAGTTGTTTGCGCAACTGACACTAAAGAAGTCAAAGCCACAAACAAAAAGAATACGATTTGTTTTTTCATAATTTTTGATTTTAATTTTTGCTAAATATATAAATTTTTTCTTTTTAATTTACTAATTGTAGCATTTAACTCGAACCCTAACAATAAAACCATACAGTTGATCCATATATAGAACATTAATACAAGAAGCGTACCAATTGATCCATAGAGTTCATTATACCTAGCAAATTTTTCTACATAAATACCAAAAACATAAGAAGAAAGAACAATTAGAATCGTAGTAAAAGCTGCTCCATAGCTTATAAAAGAAATGGTATAAGTTTCTTTGGTTCCAAATTTATACAAAATAGAAGTCGTGATTAAAACCATTAAAAGGACGAACAAATATCTTCCCCAAACAATCAAATCGACATCATCATTAATGAAACCCTGCATTTTTATTTTTTGAATGATTATCTCAAAAGTAACAATAGCCGCCACGGTAAACAATAGAATAAAAGACAAACTCAAGGAAATGGCCAAAGCTACAAAATATTGCCTAAAGAAACCTCGAGTCATGGTAATATGAGTAGACATTTCAAAACCTCCTAAAATAGCATTTATTCCATTAGTCATCAAAAAGATAGATAAAATAAAACCCGATGACAACAAGCCGTTGTAACTGTTATTCAAAATATCTGTTAAGGTAGCATGAATAGCTTCAAAAGTATTGGGAGGAACGTTTTCGGCAATGAATCCTAAAAAATCATCTTGAAAATTATCGATAGGAATATAAGGAATCAAGTTTAAAATAAACAGCGCAAATGGAAACAGCGCCATAAAGAAACTGAACGCAATAGCACTGGCGCGATAGGAAAACGCTCCTTTTAGAATTCCAGTAACATAAAGTTCAATGATATCATAAAGAGAAAGTCCCTCCAAAGATTTCAGTGTAATTCGCTTGGCAATGGCTATCAATTGCTTGACAACCGGAATTTGATTCAGTTTATTTTCTATTTTTTCAGACATCGATTAAAAAGCCTTTAAACTTAAATCCATATTATAAATTGAATGGGTTAAAGCGCCCGATGAAACATAATTCACCCCACAATCAGCATACGCTCTAACGGTTTTTTCATTAATATTTCCAGAAGACTCTGTTTGACATTGGTTACCAATTAACGCTACAGCTTCTTTGGTCATTTCGTAATCAAAATTGTCTAACAAAATCCTAAAAACACCTTTTGACTGTAAAATCTCTTTCACTTCGTTTAAGTCTCTAGCTTCCACGATAATTTTTAAATCCTTTTGATTATCCTTCAAATAGTGCTGTGTTTTTTCGATAGCTTTAGTAATTCCACCGGCAAAATCAATATGGTTATCTTTTAGCATAATCATATCGTACAATGCAAAACGGTGATTTTCACCTCCGCCAATTTTAACAGCCCATTTTTCGATAGCTCTAATTCCCGGAGTGGTTTTGCGCGTATCTAAAATTTTAGCTTTTGTTCCTGTTAATAAATCAGCAAAGAAACGTGTTTTTGTAGCAATAGCACTCATGCGCTGCATGGCATTTAACACCAAACGTTCGGCTTTTAAAATAGATTGTGAACTTCCGTGAACTGTGAACACAATATCTCCATATTTTACTGAATCACCATCGTTCATCAAGGTTTCTACTTTTAAATTAGGATCTACATATTGGAAGACCATTTTAGCAAATTCAACTCCGGCAATAATACCTTCATCTTTTACTAATAATTTTGCTTTTCCTTGTGCTAAAGCAGGAATACATGCTAATGAACTGTGATCACCATCTCCTACATCCTCTCGAATAGCGTTTGTAATAATTATATCTAACTCTTTTTGAAATTGTTCGGCTGATATCATAAAAATGTAATTAGTTTTGCTAAGGTAACAATTAGAAAGCATTTACAAAAAAACCACGTGTAAAACGTGGTTCAAAGAGCTTTTTTCTATAATTGCCTTGTATTAATCCTATTTGTAAACAGATTCTTTTTTGAAATGTTTTGTTAACAAATAATAAAACACTGCTCTGTATTTATTTTTATTTGATTTACCATATTGATCAATTACACCTGCAATTGCAGCATCTAACTCAGGTCCATCTTTTAAACCTAACTTCTTAATCAAGAAATTATTTTTAACTGTTGCCAATTCTTTGTCGTCAGTACCAGAAACAGTAGAAGAATCTGCATTATAAATTGATGGGCCACAACCAATAGTTACTTTTGTAAGTAAATCCATATCTGGAGTAACACCACATTTATCTTTTAAATCTGCAGCATATTTTACGATTAATTCATCTCTTTTACTCATATTTTTAGAAGTTTACAGTTGTTTAACTCTTCAAATATAATAAATCAAAAATTAAATCGCAATAAAAGAATCACAAAATATGAGACTTTATTTACTTTATAACAATTTCTTAAAATAGCCTTTCAAAATACTGTCATTTTCTTTTTCCGGTGTAAAAACTTCTAAGATTTGCGGTTGCTTGTTTTGCTGCAACATTTGGTTTAAACCAAGTGTAAAATCCGCTTCATTAGCTGCTTTTTGATACTCAAAACCATACATAGCCGCTAAATGCTGAGCCGTTAATTGATGCGACGTTTCAAAATAACGGTTGAATGTTGGCGTTTCTTTATGACCTGGTAAAATCCTAAAAATTCCGCCACCGCCGTTATTAATTACAATAATTTTGAAATTCTTAGGAATGTAATTATTCCACAGTGCATTGCTGTCGTAAAAGAAACTAATATCTCCTGTCAGTAAAACTGTTGGCAGTTCGGTAGTTGTAGCTGCGCCAATGGCTGTCGAAGTACTTCCGTCAATTCCGCTGGTTCCTCTATTGCAGAACACTTGGATTTCCGGATGAATATCGACCAACTGCAGATAGCGTATTGCCGAACTATTACTGACTTGCAATTGCATTTTCCCGGCTAACTTTTGACTCAACACATCAAAAACTTTAAAATCTGAAAAAGGAATAGCATTTACATATTCATAATGTTTTTGAGCGCGCTGTTCTTGAATTTGACTAATTTCAGTTTTATAACTACTCTCTACAACTATTGCTTTAGTCATTAATTCATTAAAAAACAATTTTGACGAAACCGTAAAATGATTTGACAAACAGCCAAACGTATCGTATGCACGTAATGGATCAATGTGCCAATGTTTTTTAGGTTGAAATTTTCTTAAAAAGGCTTTAATTCGTTTCGAAACCACCATTCCGCCAAACGTCACTAAAAGTTCTGGTTGAAATTTCTCGAAATCTTCCGTCGTAAAAGGCGTAATAATCGTATCAATATTGGACACAAAAGACGAATGGTGTAAATTGGATGTCTTTTCGGTAAACACAACCACACTCGGATCTTTTGCCAAAAAGTTTACTATTTTTTCCTCAATAGCATTAGGAAACAACTCCCCTACTAAAACTAATTTCTTTGTACTATTGTTCCAAACATCAGCCACAGCATCAGAAAGTTCAAAACTACGATTAGGTTCTGAAATAACGCTTATTTTGGGCGAAACCGAAAGCGCTTCTACCGTATCATACAAAGGCTCTTCAAACGGAACATTGATGTGCACCGGACCTTTTTTTTGCACAGCCGTATCAATGGCTTCGCAAATTATAGTATCGTTTTCAAATGAAGCTTCTTCTAATAAATTGGCGTTAAACAAAATATGATTGGCATATACATTTTCCTGACGAATGGTTTGTCCGTCACCAATATCTATTTTTTCATGCGGACGATCAGCGCTCAATACAATCAACGGAATTTGGCTGTAAAAAGCTTCAGCCACCGCCGGATAATAATTGAGTAAAGCCGAACCCGAAGTACACACTACCACAACCGGCTCTTTCTTTTGCTGAGCAATTCCCATAGCAAAAAAAGCTGCGCAACGTTCGTCAACAATACTATAACAATTAAAAAATGGATTATTGGAAAAACCAATGGTTAACGGGGCATTTCTGGAACCCGGTGAAATTACTATATTTTGAACTCCTTTATTTTTTAAAATCTCTAAAATGCTTTGAGCCAAAGGAATTTTTGGGTACATCATAATTTATGCAGTATAAAGAGCAAATTTACAAAAGTTGCCCTGCTTTTTAGTACATTTACGGTATAAATAATTACGCTATGTCTTTGCATATTCGAAAGTACACTACGGCCGATTGTCAAGCTATTTTAGACATCATCAACTATAATATCTTACATTCTACGGTGATTTATGACTATGAACCGCGAACATTAGCGACGCAATTACACATTTTTGAAGATAAATTAGCCAAAGGTTTTCCTATTGTGGTTGCCGAAAAAAACAACGAAGTGGTTGGTTTTGGATATTATAGCGAATTTCGTTTTAGAGATGCCTACAAATTCACAGTAGAACATTCGGTTTATGTACATAAAGATTACCAGGGACAAGCCATTGGTAAACGAATTTTAGAACACTTAATCATGTTGGCACGCGAACAAAAACTTCACACTATGATTGGCGTTATCGATGCCGAAAATACCGGAAGTATCTTCTTTCACGAAAAAATGGGTTTTGAAATTGTGGGAACCATTAAAGACAGTGGCTATAAATTTGACCGCTGGCTTCATTCGGTTTTTATGCAGATTATGCTTTAACTGGCTGTTCCTGTAGCTATTTCTTTTTCATTTCTTGACCATTCACTCCAAGAACCTACATAGAGTTTAGGTATTCCTAATCCGGCATAATCCATTGCTAATAAGGTGTGACAAGCTGTTACGCCCGAACCGCAATGTACTACTACATTTTCTAACGGTCGATTCTCCAAAACTGAAATGTATTGTTGTTTTAATACTTCCGGACTTAAAAAAGTTCCATTAGTACTCAAGTTTTTAACGAAAGGAACATTAAACGCTCCCGAAATATGTCCCGCTACTAGATCAATAGGCTCGGCAATACCTTGGTAACGACTTTCTTCACGAACATCAATAACCAAAAAATCTTTATTTTGACTAATAGTTTCCACTTCGTCCATTGAAGCGATAGGCAATTGCCAATGTGAAACCGGATAGTCTTCTACAGCCTCAATCATTACTTTTTGGTTATCCAGAGTAAAACCTTGTTCTTCTGCCATTTGAATTCCACCATCTAATACCTGAACTTTTTCGTGCCCCACAGCTTTCAGCATCCACCAAAAGCGAGCTGCAGCATTGGCTCCATTCTTATCATCGTAAATCACAATGTGAGTCGCCTTGGAAATCCCTAATTGCCCTAACGTTTTTGAAAAAGCTTTAATTTCAGGCAACGGATGCCTTCCACCGTTACTCAAATCGGTTTTAATATCAGCCAATTGGGTATTTAAATCCACAAAAACAGCACCGTGTAAATGCTTGCTTTCATAATTGCTTTTAGCCTCTTTGTGATTGGAAACATCAGCAATAAACAGTTTTTTTTCTGTTGCAGTGAGCTTCAATAGTTCGCTTGCAGAGATAATTGGACTCAACATCATTATGAATTATTTTCCTTCAATCCAATGGATGATTTTTTCATCGTTTGGCAACGTACGAGGCGAAATAATCATTTCTAATTCTCCTTTTTCGTTCAATAAATATTTTTGGAAATTCCATTCTACTTCGCTGTCTGCTACTCCATTTTTAGCTTTTTGAGTCAAAAATTGATAGATCGGATGCATATCATCACCTTTTACCGAAATTTTACTCATCATAGGAAAAGAAACACCATAATTTCTTTGGCAAAAAGAAGCTATTTCAGAATCGGTTCCGGGTTCTTGTTCTAAGAAATTATTGGCAGGAAAACCAACAATAATGAAGTTCTGATCTTTGTATTTTTCGTAAATTTCTTCTAATTGTTCATATTGAGGCGTTAAACCACATTTAGATGCCGTATTGACTACCATGATTTTTTTACCTGCTAAATCACTGAATTTAAAATCACTTCCACTAATATCTTCGACCGTAAACTGATGAATTGATGCTTTTTCCATATCGCTTTGTCCTGTTAATTTCTTATTTAAACTTTCTTGTTGTTTACAACCAATTAGGGTTAAACCAAACACAAATAATTGAGCTATTTTTCTAAACATGACTTTATTTTTCTCAAATTTATCAAAATATTTAATTTTACCCTACTAAACAACTCTTAAAAAGTTGTGAAGAAATGAAGTTTAATTTAATAATGATAGCTTATGTTTTTCTTTAAAACGCTAATTTCTTTTCTACAGGACGATGAATACCGTGATTTATTAATAACTACTATGGTCATTATTATTGTGGGAACTATTGCTTATCATTATTTAGAAGGCTGGACAATATTAGACTCGCTTTATTTTTCAGTGGTAACTTTAACCACTATTGGTTTTGGTGATTTTACTCCGAAAACGGATGGTGGAAAAATTTTTACTATTTTTTACATCGTCATGGGTATTGGAATGATTTTGAGTTTTATCAACACAGTACAACACCATTATACGGTTATGCGACACCAAGAGAAAAGAGAAATCGTTGGTAAAATGAAGCGAAGTGGTTTTACTGACAGTAGAAAAAAGAAGCCTTCAAATTAAAAATTCCAAATCAAATGTTAATTTTTAACCCAAAAAAACTCTTTTTTTGTCATTCTGAACGAAGTGAAGAATCTCATAATCTTTTTATCAAAGTCTCAATTATAAATAACGAACGTTGAATGTTGAAAAACGAATTTTGAAGTTTTTTAACCACAAAGTACACCAAGAAAGCACTAAGATCACTAAGTTTTTCGTCATTACTTAAAAATAGAATAACTAAAAAAGCTCATAAAACAAAAAAGACAACTGCTACGCTGTCTTTTTCTGTATTCTTATTTTTTTAAATATTTTCGATATTTCATCAAGGCTAACAAGGCTATTATAATGACTACTGTAAGAATGTAGAAATAATAGGTTACGTTTTGGCGTTCTCCGGAAGCGTAAGAATGTAGTCCGCTTAAGTGAAAATTTACTCCAACGTAGGTCATTACAATCGATGCAAAGGCTAATACACTCATGAAATTATATGCCCATCTTCCTCTTAATCCCGGAACTAAACGCGCATGAATTACAAAAGCATACACCATAATACTGATCAATGCCCAAGTTTCTTTCGGATCCCAACCCCAATAACGTCCCCAACTTTCGTTAGCCCATTGTCCACCTAAGAAGTTACCAATTGTCAACATGACCAAACCTATAGTTAATGCCATTTCGTTGATATAACTTAGTTCATCAATCGCTAATTTGGTTTTGACTTTATTTTTTTCATTCGTAAAAATCATCAAGAACAATGCTGTTAAACCTAAAACCATACCTAAAGTAAACGGCCCATAGCTTCCTACAATGACTGCTACGTGAATCATTAACCAATAGGAATTTAATACCGGTTGTAAGTTTCCAATTTCGGGATCTAACCAACTCCAGTGTGCCACCATTAAAATCATAGATGCTACGAAAGCTGTTGCTCCTACTGCCATTTTTGATTTATTGCCGAACAACAACCCGAAAAGCATAGTGGCCCAACCTACATAAATCATACTTTCGTAAGCATTACTCCACGGTGCGTGCCCTGAAATATACCAACGTGCAATTAACCCCGCAGTATGCAACGCAAAACAAATCGCAATAAATACATGGAACATATTAACTCCCATGTTTACCCATCTTTTGGTAGAAAATAGCTGTAAAATGGTAAAAAACAACATCAAAATCCCGGCTAACATATAGTAATAATGTAGCTTTTTAAAGATGTCATATTTGTTGTATAGTACCTCTGTTTCTATTTTTTTATCAGAAAGCATCACATTACCTCCAAAACGCTTTTGGTATTCTTTTAGACCGGTTAATAAGCTATTGGGTAATTTGTAATCTTTAGAAACTGCCGATTTACTAACAGCATCTAAATAAAACGGAATAATGTTTTTAATTGAATCTAACTGTGTTCCTGTTGGTTCGCTCACTTCTAAATAAGAAACCCATTTGTTGTTGGCATCATTGGGAACAGGAAACACTTTTAAAATATCGCCACTTAAAGCAGAATGCAACAAGTTTACTTTCCTATCGGCATCAATAAAATCCTTTTGGAATTGATTTGGTACCGGTTCTCTATAAGCAACATCTAAATAGGATGACAATTTATAATTCCCTTTATCGTCAAAGAAATCAATTAACGACGCATATTTCGCTTCTTTTGGAACACCTATAATCTTACGAATACTATCGTTTCCTCTTTTCAAATAAACCACTGGTAATGAAAACCAATATTGCGGAAACTGCGTCATGGAAATAAATGCTTGATCGGCATCCATTCCTTTATAATTATCGCTTTGATGAACTTTACGTAACAATTCAGAAGCAAAAGTATTGATAGGCTTCATTCTTCCGCCTTGATCCTGAACTACAATTTTACCGAAAGCATCGGCATGTTCTTGTGATACTTTAAATTTATTTAAAAACTCTAAAACTTTCGTTTCATCATTAGGCGCATGATCGTGCGAGTCTTGAGCTTGCATTCCTAATGTAAAGAAAGAAACAGCTATGATAGCTAAAGTTTTCTTTTTCTCTTTGAGTTTTTGAATTTTTCGCTTTAAATCGCCAAAACGAGTGTTTTTATCGAATAAGATCATCATCAAACCAAAATACAGCAAGAAATAACCTATATATGTTAACCAAGTTCCCCAAAAATCGTGATTTACCGAAAGATTTGTTCCCTTTTCATCCGGATCAAAACCTGCCTGGAAGAAACGGAATCCTTTGTAATCCAAAATATGGTTCATGAAAACACTGTCTTTAAAAACTTTACTATCTTCTTGATCGATAATTTCCAATTTACTTTTGTAAGCCGAATAACTTTTTTCGGTTCCCGGATATTTATCGGCAATAAAATCTTCTAATTTGATGGAAAATGGTAACTCATACACTTTACTTCCAAAGAAAAGCGTAAAATCTAAATCGCCAATAGTGACAGTTTGAGGCATTCCCATTTTTCCACGTGAACCTACTAAAGTGAATTTTTCTTCTTTTCCTTGCGATTTCACTTTTACCATCAAGACATCATCTGACTGTTTATCTTTGAAATCACCATTTGATTTATAGGCAATTTTTCCTTTTTTAGCCAATTCCGGAAACACAAATTGCGCTCCACCCAAGTTATACAATGAACGTAAAAACAACACTTGAGTGGTATCTTTGACTACTTTATCTTTAAATTGGTCTGCCATTCGCATAAAATCTCCTTCAAAAGGCGATTGGATGAAATAAGCTCCATTTTGAAGTGAAATATTAATAGCTCCGCTAGTAGGTTTATTAAAAGCAAATAACACATTGTGAATATTTTGCACATCACCTTCCTTCAAAAAGTGTTCGTGACGGCTTCCTCCACCGGATTCCACCATTTTGATAAACAATTCTCCGTTTTCATCTTCTTCGATGATTTCAGTTCCATTCATGATGTAATTGTCATATTCAATGGTAAACGGAATATCACTGAATTCACCCTTAATGGTAAAATTATTATTGGTTACCGGAGAAAGATAAAGTGGTTTTTCAAACGTTTTACGTTTCATTTCACCTTTATAATCGCCATCAACAAAAGCTATTAAAAAAGGCTTATCCGAATACACGCGGTTTTCCGTTTCTCCTTCGCGAATAGGCATCATTCCTTCGTAACTGATGTAACGCGTAATAAATGCTCCGACTAAAATAAAGATGAAAGACAAATGTAATAAAAGTGTTGCCCACTTTTCTCTTTTATATAATTGATATCTTTTAATGTTTCCAATAAAATTGATTACAAAAAGTACCATAATGGTTTCAAACCACCAACTGTTGTAAATAATAATTCTTGCAGTATCCGTATTGTAAGCGTCTTCAATAAAAGTTCCTGCTGCCATGGCTGCTGCAAAAACTAAAAATAAAACAGCCATTAATCGAGTAGAAAATAAAAAGGAAAATATTTTTTTATCCATTTTGGAGAAATTCGAAAAGTTAGTCAGGATGCAAATGTACTCAAAAACAAAATAAATGCAGGTAATTTAACAAAGCTTTACTAAGTTTTAAGATTTGCTTGCATTAATAATACATCTTCACTTCTTTTAAATCGAAAGTTCGAATAGAATCGTCTTCTAATTGAATACACAGCTTCCCTTCTCGGTTTACTTCAAGGATTATTCCCATGAATTTACGCTGATTGGGCGTCTCAAAAACTGTCGGAATCCCTTTTCGAAACAAAAACTTGTGATATTCATTCCAAATTTCTTCTTCATCTACACTACAATCTTCTGAGAAAAAAACGGTCATTTCTTTTAGAATTGCATCTAAGACATCTTCAATAACAAATTCTTGACCTGTAACATTTTTTAAAGACGAAGCTTGTGGCAGATTTTCAAATTTTTCCTGATTTACATTCAGCCCGACTCCAATAATAGAATACACTTCTCCATTTCCTTTAAAGAGATTCTCCACTAAAATACCTGCAACTTTCTTATTTCCCGACAAAATGTCATTAGGCCATTTTATACTCACATCAGAAACCGTCATTTTTTTTAACGCTTTTAAAATGCAAAGCGGAACTATGATATTCAACAAGAACAAATCATTGTACCGACTTATAAAATCTTTTAAAAACACACTGAATGTCAGGTTTTTACCCTCCTCAGCTTGCCATCCATTCCCTCTTTGTCCTTTTCCCTGAAACTGATTTCGGGTAGTGACAACGGTCAGATTTTCTAGGTTAGTTTCTATGATTAACTCCTTTAAGAAGGTATTTGTTGAAGCTGTGGCATTGAGTTTGATGATATTCATCGGATACAAAAAGTAAAGATTTTATTTTAATCTTATGTTAAGTTTCAAAAATAAATACAAAAAATGATAACTTTGCATAAACTTAAAAATTTTAAATGACGAAGCAAAATTATAGTAACGACGATTTATTGGCAGCCATTTTAAAAGGCATTGAAGATGTAAAAGGAGCCGATATCGATATTTTAGATTTAAGAGAAATAGAAAACACCGTTTGCGATTATTTTATTATTTGTAACGGTAACTCCAATACGCAAGTTGCGGCAATTGCAAACTCCATTCAAAAAGTTGTTTCTAAAGAGTTAAAAGAAAAACCCTGGCACGTTGAAGGTATGGAAAATGCTGAGTGGGTATTAATGGATTATGTAAACATTGTAATTCATGTATTTCAAAAACACATTAGAGAATATTACAACATTGAAAGTTTGTGGGGTGATGCAAAAATAACTTCAATCGAAAGCAAATATTAATCATGGCAGACAACAATAAAAAAAATAATAACAATCAGGGATTTAATTTTAAGATAAATCCGTGGGTTT
This sequence comes from Flavobacterium sp. U410, assembly GCF_053570605.1. Taxonomy (NCBI): domain Bacteria; kingdom Pseudomonadati; phylum Bacteroidota; class Flavobacteriia; order Flavobacteriales; family Flavobacteriaceae; genus Flavobacterium; species Flavobacterium sp. U410. The sequence continues at coordinate 5,420 of NZ_JBSEFI010000028.1, read as the reverse complement.
TCTACGGTCTCTTTATTAGTCTCTTTATTCTTATTTCTGTTTTTAGTAACGGATTAAATTTTAGTAACCCAAGACCTATTTCATTGTCTAAGTTCTACCAATATTTAGATTCTAATCAGGTTGACAAAGTTAGTTTTACTAATAGCAAAGCTACAATCTATCTAAAAGAAGCAGCTCTTAAGGATACAATTCACAAATTAGTTAGCAAGGATGTTTTTAACAAACTAAATGTTAAAGGACCTCATTATATTACAGAAATCGGTGATTTAAAAGATTTTCAGGAAACGTTGAAAAAGGCTTTAGACGAGCATAAAATTTCCGAATACACTAAAGAACCGGAAAGCATGTGGGGAGAATTACTCTCTATATTATTACCATTCTTATTGATTGGCGGTTTGTGGTTATTCATGATGCGTAGAATGTCTGGTGGTGCCGGAGGAGGCGGAGGTCAAATCTTCAGCATCGGAAAGTCGAAGGCTAAACTTTTTGATGAAAAGAACGATGTAAAAGTTACGTTTGCTAATGTTGCCGGTCTAGAAGGTGCTAAAGAAGAAATCCAAGAAATTGTTGAGTTCTTAAAGAACCCAGAAAAATACACTTCTATTGGAGGTAAAATTCCTAAAGGGGCATTATTAGTCGGACCTCCGGGAACAGGAAAAACCTTATTGGCAAAAGCTGTTGCCGGCGAAGCCAAAGTTCCTTTCTTCTCACTTTCAGGTTCTGATTTCGTGGAAATGTTTGTAGGTGTCGGAGCATCACGCGTTCGTGACTTATTCAAACAAGCGAAAGAAAAATCACCTTCTATCATTTTCATTGACGAAATTGACGCTGTAGGTCGTGCCAGAGGAAAAAACAATATGTCAGGTTCTAACGACGAAAGAGAGAACACACTAAACCAGTTACTAACAGAAATGGACGGTTTCGGAACGAATACAAATGTAATTGTATTAGCGGCAACAAACCGAGCTGACATTTTAGATAAAGCTCTATTACGTGCCGGGCGTTTTGATCGTCAAATATATGTTGACCTTCCGGACATCAGAGAACGTAAAGAAATTTTTGAAGTTCACTTGAAACCAATCAAAAAAGCAGAAGATATTGATAGCGAATTTTTAGCAAAACAAACACCTGGTTTTTCCGGTGCCGATATTGCTAATGTTTGTAACGAAGCTGCCTTGATTGCTGCTCGTAAAGATAAAAAAGCCGTCGGTAAACAAGATTTTCTTGACGCTGTTGATAGAATTATTGGTGGTTTAGAAAAGAAAAACAAAATTGTTACTCCGGATGAAAAACGTGCTATTGCCATTCACGAAGCAGGTCATGCAACTGTAAGTTGGATGCTACAATATGCCGCTCCGTTAGTAAAAGTGACTATTGTTCCTAGAGGTCAAAGTTTGGGTGCTGCTTGGTATTTACCGGAAGAGCGCTTAATTGTTAGACCAGAACAAATGTTAGACGAAATGTGTGCTACCATGGGTGGTCGTGCTGCAGAAAAAGTAGTTTTCGATAAAATTTCAACCGGAGCTCTAAGTGATTTAGAAAAAGTAACCAAACAAGCTCGTGCCATGGTTACCATTTACGGATTGAACGATAAATTGGGAAATATCACATATTATGATTCGTCAGGACAAAGTGATTATAATTTTTCAAAACCGTATTCTGAAGAAACCGCTCAAGTGATTGACAAAGAAATTTCAGAGGTAATCGAAGGACAATACCAAAGAGCAATTGCTATTCTTACTGAAAATAAAGACAAATTAATAGAACTTGCTGATATTTTAATTGATCGCGAGGTGATATTTAAAGATGATTTGGAAAATATTTTTGGAAAAAGACCTTTTGAAAAAGAAATACACTCTGCTGAGACTGATATTAATAGCCGAGTAGATAACACTTCTGAAAGCACAGAAAAATCAGAATAATATAAAATAAAGTTATATTTTTTAAAAAAATCTTGATTCAGGCTATTCTTTGAATCAAGATTTTTTTATCTTTGACACTTCACAAGAATAAAACATTCCCTCTAAAAATTAATGAGTCTTTTTAGAAAAATTTTTGGTACATCAAGCGATACATCTAAGAGTAATAAGGAAAATGAAACTGAAAAAAGTCCTTACACTCCTGAGGTGAATTTACCTATTGATGAAATGTTTATCATGCATTTTAAAAAAAATGGCGGAAAATTTATCTATTGTGAAAACTTGGAAGAAGTTAGTGAAAATTTCATGAACATTCTGGAAGAAAACGATTGGTTTGAAAAAGAAGCCATGTGTTTTGATAATCGTTTAAACTATTTATTAGACGAAAATAAGCTTCCTCACAACACCCCAAAGACCCCCGAATTCATCTTATCCTCTTGTGAAAATCTCATTGCTGATGAAGGTTCAATTCTATTCTCTTCCAATCAGTTTAAACATTTTAAACCAACAGAATTACCAACTAACATGGTTGTTTTAGCCACTACTAGTCAGATTGTAGCTAATAAAAGTGATGGTTTAAGAGGTATTAAACAAAAATACGATCGAGAATACCCGTCTAACATTACAACTATTAAATACTTTGAAGAAGTAAAAGAACAAGATTTTTTACATTATGGAAGTTGCCATAAAAACTTGTATCTGCTTCTTTTAGAAGATCTTTAGGATGAATGAAACTTTAAAAAGAGGCATCACAGGTGTCATTTATGTTACTCTGCTTTTAAGTTGCGTTTTGTACTCAGAAGAAAGTTTCTATTTGCTATTTGGATTTTTTTTGCTTGTTGCTGTTTATGAATTCTGTAAACTAGTTTCTATTTCAAAATGGCTTCCTTTATTATTAGCCACTTTTATTTATAGTTTTTTTTACAATACCCGATTCAATCCTATTTTAGATTCAATCATTACCGGATTTACCATTGCTATTTCCTTACGACTGATTCGGTTCTTATTCAATGAAAACGCTAAAGAGTTATCTATTTTCTCAAAATATTACTTTTTATTTGGTTACATTATTTTCCCTTTTGTTTTGCTCACCAAAGTTCCTTTAGGCGTAAAAGGCTATAATCCTAAAATATTAATTTCCATTATTGTCCTTATTTGGACTAACGACACTTTCGCTTACTTAGTAGGTAAAAACTTCGGAAAGCTAAAATTACTTCCCAGTATTTCACCTAAAAAAACGATAGAAGGCTTTATTGGCGGAATAGTATTTTCTCTAGTCAGTGGTTATTTACTGGCAAAATATTATATTAAAACTGAGCAATTTTACTTCTGGATTATCATAGCGCTAATTGTTAGTATTTTCAGTACTTTAGGCGATCTGATTGAGTCCAAGTTTAAAAGAATTGCAGGAGTAAAAGACAGCGGAAAAATAATGCCCGGTCACGGAGGCATACTAGATCGCTTAGATAGTATTATCTTTGTTGTACCATTTATATATTTATTTTATTTAACTTTAAATCTTTTAAGGAGTTATGTTTCATAAAGAAGGCGGAAAAATCATCCTTGGAGCAGTCATTTTAACTGTAGCTATCATTTTTTTAAGTGATTACTTCATCACTTTGCAATGGCTTAGAAATAGCTTAATTCTATTGGCTATTGTGTTTTTAATTTTGATTCTGCAATTCTTCAGAAACCCTAAAAGAGAAGTCGACAACAGCGACAATCATATTTTGGCTCCAGTTGATGGAAAAGTGGTGGTTATTGAAGAAGTTTTTGAACCCGAATATTTCAAAGACAAACGTTTGATGGTTTCCATATTTATGTCACCTTTAAATGTTCACGTAACAAGATATCCTGTAAACGGAGTAGTAAAATATAGCAAATATCATCCAGGAAAATACTTAGTGGCTTGGCATCCGAAAGCCAGTGAGGAAAATGAAAGAACAACTGTTGTTGTTAATAATAGAGTGTACGGAGAAGTAATGTACCGTCAAATTGCCGGTGCTCTGGCGAGAAGAATCGTAAATTATGCCGAAGAAGGCATGCGTGCTACTCAAGGAAAAGATGCCGGTTTTATTAAATTTGGCTCACGTGTTGATATTTATTTACCTTTGGGCACCCCAGTTGATGTAAAATTGGGACAAAAAGCCATAGGAGCAAAAACTGTTATTTGTAAAAAATAGAATGAGTTTAAAAGATTTAGATACTTTATTTGACGAAGCATTTGAAAATGCCAATTTAGTTCCTAAAGAATCGGTACCTCAAAACGTACAATTGGTTTTATATGCTCTTTACAAGCATGCCACTTCAGGAAGAATAAATGCGTCTTCTACTAATAATGACAATAATGATTTAAGTGAAGACTTGCGCAATGCTTTTAAATTGAATGCATGGATGCAGGTTAAGCATCTTAGCATTGAAGAGGCAAAACAACAATATATTGATATTATCAACGAATTAATGCGAGAAAGAGGTTTATTATGAAAAAAAATGCTCTTGCTTTAGTTTCTCTTTTAGCAATGTGTTCTTGTATAGAAAACAATCATTTGGAAGAAGTACAAATTCCTGAACCGGAAGTTATTGTACAGACTAAATTTGCCAATCCAAATGACTTTAAAGCAACAGGACTTCCATTTAAACTAACTTCTATCGACTATACTTTTGAAGATTTTCCTGATTTTATAGATGGAAAAACGTTTGAATTTCATTATACTCGAGTGTATTTGAATTTTACCAATAATTTAAACAAATGGGTAACAGAGAAAAATTGGGAAACTAAAAAAGTAAGCCAAATTTGCAGAGAAATAAATCCTGAGGATAAAACTTTTCTTCATACAGCAGGAGGATTTTATAATCACACTTTATTCTTTGAAAATCTAACACCTAAAAAAGACAGTAAGCGTTCTACTGATTTAGAAGCAGCTATTGTTAGAGACTTTGGTTCTTTTGCTAATTTCAAAAACCAATTTATTGAGAAAAGTATTGCTACAATTGGTTCCAATTGGGTTTGGCTTATTGTAAATAACAATCAAAAATTAGAAATTGTAACTACCCTGAACGAAGAAAATCCTTTGATGCAGCACAGCGCAACGAAAGGCACTCCTCTACTCTGTTTAGATCTTTGGGAACATGCTTATCTCTTAAATGAAAAGCCTAGCAAAAAAAACTATATCAATTCTTTTTTCAATTATATCAATTGGGAAAAAGTTTCTGAAAAATATGAAATATTTATTCCAATAAGTCCGCAACGTTAAGCGGATTTTTTTATTTATTAATGTTTTTCAATCGTCATAGCATATTCTTCAAAATTCTAAAAAAAATTACTATTCTAATTTTTTGAAATAATTTATTTATAAATTTGAACAACAAAACGTTCTTAAAAATACTAGAAAAAAGTCTGGTTTTTAGCCTCAAAAAAGAGCAAAAATTGCCAAATTGTGCATGTTTTTCAGTAAAAGTAAAGCGCTTAAAGTATTGTATTTACTAGTTGTAAAAGCATTT
>NZ_JBSEFI010000027.1:0-48186 GCF_053570605.1 Flavobacterium sp. U410 | reverse complement strand
TACTATAATTTGATATACTATGTACTTAATCCTTTTTAAAGCTAAAAAAGAATGATTTTACATTTTATTTATTGTAACATATAGTTTTTATTGAGAAATAATGCTTTTTTCTAAACTATATTCCTTGTATTTTCGTCGAACGGATTAAGAATTTGAAATTTCATCAATTAATATTGATGAGGTTTTACTTTTTACAAATAAAAAAAAACAGATCATTTCTGAACTGTTTTTTTAAAATTAATCTAGCTGACGCTAATTTGGTTAAGTTAATATAGTAATTTTACGCTTTATTTTTAATTTTTTACCCCTACACGAATGCAAATCTACAACAATTTCAGAAGCTTTTTTCTTCTTTATGATTTTTTTATCATTTCATTCTCACAACATCTATTCTTTTCCAAGGAAAATCCGCATAATTTCATTTTTCAATGAAACTATAGTTTATTGATTATATTTTTTGTATTTTGTTAGTACAATATTACAGATTTTTTCTTTACAAAACAAGAAAATTTACAAAAAAATAAAGATTTTTTCTTCTATACAAAACTGAATTTATTATAAAACATTGACAATTAACATATTGTGAGAATAATGGAAAATTATATTGCTGAAAATATACAACACTTAGTTAACAGAATGAACTGTTCTCAAAATGAATTTGGCGCCATGTTTGGTCTAAATAACGGAGCGGTTAACTCGTATGTTGTGAAAAAGGCTTTACCTAAAATTGAAACTATACAAAAAATTTGTACGTATTTTGAAATTAGCATTGACGATTTCATAAACAAATCATTAAACGAAATGAGTTATAAAAATACTGTACGCGAACCTTCGGAAGAAACATATAACAAAGCGAACGAACTCATCGATTTATTAAAACAATCATTACAGGATAAAGACAAAATTATAGCAAGTTTAGAAAGAGAACTTGAAAATTATAAAAAGTAATTTTCTATTTTAACATTTTTAATGTTATTTTTCTAGAATATTATTTTTATATTAAGCTTTTTTAAATTAGTTTTGTTTCTCAGTACATATAATTTATATTTAACCAACTTATGAAAAAAACAATATTACTTTTTGCATTGTTTCTAGGTTTTTCTATAACAGCTTCTGCACAAGATCTTAAAACTGAAAAGAAACTTGATAGAACCGAAATGATTAAAGGTGTGAATGAAGTAGCGTCTTTTTTAAAAATTGATTCTAATTTAAAAGATGCTTTCGACATGTTAGTTGATATGAGATTAGAAGCTTTATCTAATGCTTCAACAGATGCTGAGAAGAAGAAAATCAATGAAAATTTTAATACTAAAATTTTATCAGGACTTTCTCAAGAGCAAAGAACTCAGTTACAAGGTAACCAAGCGATGTACAAAAAAGTGATTTTTGAATAAAATTTTATTTTTAGTCAACTTTTTTCAAAACAAGACAAACATAAAAAAAGCTCCGAAATCGGAGCTTTTTTTATGGTGCTAACTTAGCTGCCAAATATTTTCCTATTTTATAAGCAAAGTAAATTCCGAAGAGTAAAATAACGTTGTTTGCAAAAATATAAAGCACATACAGCAATGGATTGTCTTCTGAATTCAAACAAATATCTGAAAAGAAACACACCTCAACCATTTGCTTTTGAAATTGAGCCATTACAAAACTAATGGCTAACAATCCTATCAAAACAACAGCTACATATTTTGGTCCATTACTTTTAGGTTTCTTTCCCGTTGGCTTAAAAACATTGCGCTCTTCTTCTGAACGAACATTGTTTTGTAAAGACCAAATCACTTTTTTTGCCTCGTTATCTACATCCATCTTTTAAAATCATTAAAAAAATATTTTGAGCAAAGTTCTCTGATTTTTTATTGCAACTCAGTAACTAAAGTTTCAAAGCCAACCGTTTTTTGTTCACCGGTTGCTAAATTTTTAATCGCATATTGTTGGTTACTTATTTCCTCAGCTCCTACTAAAATAGCAAACGGAATTCCTCTTTTATCAGCGTGTTGAAATTGTTTTCCGATTTTAGCATTATCAGGATATATTTCTACTTTGATTCCTTTTTGACGCAATTGCATTACCGCTTTCATCGCATATTTTGCTTCTTCTAAACCAAAGTTCAAAAACAAAGCTTTTGAAGTTTCGGTAACGGTTTCCGGAAACAACCCTAATTCTTCAATGACTAAAGCAATTCGGTCTAAACCAAATGAAATTCCAACGCCACTTAATTTACTTTTTGGATCAAAAATACCCGTCAAATCATCATAACGACCGCCACCACCAATAGATCCCATGGCTACACCTTCGGGAGCCGATACTTCAAAAATGGCTCCGGTATAATAGTTTAAACCACGAGCTAAGGTCACATCCAAATTCAAATTAGCCGATTGCAATCCAAGCTCCATTACGTTTTCGCAAATGAATTTCAATTCGTCAATTCCTTTCATTCCTTCTGCTGAAGTCGAAAGTAATTGTGCTAACTTCTCAATTTTTTCGGCAAGTGTTCCGGTGAAATTGAATAATGGCTGAACTTTTTCGATTGCTTCTTCCGAAATACCTTTGGTTACCATTTCTTTCTTCACGCCTTCTTCGCCTATTTTGTCCAATTTATCCAAAGCTACAGTAAAGTCAATCAATTTATCAGAAGCACCAATTACCTCAGCAATTCCCGATAAAATTTTTCGATTGTTGATTTTTACCGTTACGCCTTTTAAGCCCAAAGCCGTAAAAACAGAATCATATAATTGCACCAATTCCACTTCTTGCCAAAGCGAATTAGAACCTACCACATCAGCATCACATTGATAAAATTCTCTAAAACGACCTTTTTGCGGACGATCGGCACGCCAAACCGGTTGAATTTGGTAACGTTTAAACGGAAATTCGATTTCGTTTTGGTGTTGCACCACATAACGCGCAAACGGAACGGTTAAATCATAACGAAGTGCTTTTTCTGATATATATTCAGAAGTCAAATCAGACTTAAAATTATTACTATTATTAATAAAACCATTATATGTTTGAGAAGCTAATTCCTCTATTATAGAATTTAATTCATTTTTATCGGACACACTATCAGAAGTAACCAACAAACGAAATTTATTATCATTCATATCATCAAACAGTACCTCATTGATAACTTTTCCTATAGCCTCCCTTAACTTTTTTTCTAATTTTTTTGATACCTTGTCATCATCAAAATTCTTATTTCTTAAAATTTCTTCAAAAATTTTAAACGTTTCATTTATCAAAACTATGTTTCTTTCACTATTCTCTTTAAAATAATAATCTATAAGTCTTTTATAATAAGTCTTAAGACTAGAAAAAATTATTTTCCTATAATCATCAAAGAAATCTCCTGAATTTAAAATCTTAAAAATTAATCGGTCGCCTTCTTCTCCATATTTTCCCATCAACGTCTCTGAATTTTCAAAAGAAGGTGTTTCTATAGGTTGAAAACCAAATTTTTCAAAATTAGCTTTTATGGTACTGAAAATATAATTGCGTTTCGCTACTTCAATGGGTGAAAAATCACGCGTTCCCTTTGGTATACTAGGTTTTTGAGCCATTTCCTTTAATTTATCAAGTTGAAAGTTTGTCTAGTTTATAAAAATAGAAAGTCCATTTAATCGACTTTTTACTCTATTTTTTCACTATGCAAATATCGAATTTATTACTGACTCTTAAAAATTATACGTCTAATTCCTAATCTTTTTAGTATTTCATTTTTTTGTGTAACAAAACCCAAAAAGTAGAGTCTAATGGTGTATGCGTATAGGATTATTCAAAGAAAACTCGAAAATTGCCATTGATTCCATCAGAAGTCAGGCTTTGCGTACTGCTTTAACGGTACTAATTATTACTATTGGTATTACTTTTTTGGTTGGAATTTTAACCTTAACCAAAGCATTGGAACAAAACCTATTCGGAAATTTTGCTTCTATGGGTGCCAATACGTTTTCGATCAGTCAATATGATTTTTCAGCAGAAATTAACCAAAACGACAGCAAACAAAAACCTAATCCTATTATTACGTATACACAAGCCAAAGAATTCAAGGAACGATACAATTTTCCTATGACTTCGACTTCTTTGTCTTTTACAGCAGCTTCGAGTGTTGAAGTGAAATATTTAGACAAAAAAACAGATCCGGAAATTACTATTGTAGGTGTAGACGAAAATTTTTGTCCCAATAAAGGTTTGGAAGTCGTAAAAGGACGAAATTTCAATTCGTTTGATGTACAAAACAACAATTATGTTTGTGTTTTAGGTTCTGATTTTGAAAAAGGATTATTCAAAGACATGAATCCTTTAGATAAGACAATTTCTATACGCGGAGCGAAATTTAAAGTAATTGGAGTATTAAAAGAAAAAGGTTCAACTTTTGGCAACAGCCAGGATTTAAGAGTGTTGATTCCAAACCAAATTGCGCGTTCGCTTTTTTCGGCTCCTAACATCAATTATGACCTTTCTGTAATGGTCAATCAAGATGATTTACTGAACGAAGCGGTTGATGAAGCTATTGTAATGATGCGAAAAGTACGCCGATTGAATCCGGTTGAAAAAAGTAATTTCGGTATTGACCGAAGTGATGATTTAATTCAACGTTTAGGCGATAATATTGCTGTGATTAACATTGCCGCAGTAGTTATTGGCGCCATCACCGTTTTTGGCTCTACCATTGCCTTAATGAATATTATGTTAGTTTCTGTAACCGAAAGAACGCGAGAAATTGGTATCCGAAAATCATTGGGTGCTAAAAAATCGACTATTGCGTGGCAGTTTTTCACTGAAACTTTTATTATCAGTCAAATGGGCGGATTCTTAGGAATTTTACTCGGAATTCTTCTCGGAACCGCTATTGCACTCGGTTTCGGGTTTCCGTTTGTTATTCCGTGGATGGCTATCATGGCTGCGTTTATCACCACGCTTATTGTAACTATTGTTTCGGGATTATACCCGGCAATAAAAGCTTCGAAATTAGATCCGGTGGAAGCGCTGCGTTATGAGTAAATTTTAAGTACAATTTACGAAGTTAGAATTACGAAGTATTGTTTTAATTAAAAATTTAGCTCTTAGAATTTTGATTATTTCTTGATGTTTTTATTGAAGCTACAACAATAGCTAAAATTTCATTTCCTTCTTTTAAAAGATACTCTATTTCTGTTTTTAAATCTTTATCAGTATTAATTTCAGAAATAATTTCAAGGAAAAATAAACTCTCATCTGCTTCCTCCTCAACTATTTTTAATTTATTTATGAAATCTGCTGTTGATTTAGCACGCTGAGAAGCTCTATAATTTGCACCTACAGAACTTGAACATCTTATTAATTGATTTACATATGCGTTAAATTCTCTTGTATGTGGCAATTTTGAACACAACAAAGAACAATTTATTGTAAACTTTTTTGTCCTTGATTTCATATCTATTCTCATATCATTTTTAAATAAAAAAATCTCAAACTTCGTAACTCGTTATTCTTACCTCGTACATTTTATCATTCTATCATTGCCCATTAAATCTTTTCGAAGTTCGATGTTTTTGTAACCTAATTGCTGCAACATTTCAACAGTTTCCTGACCTAAATATTGGTTGATTTCAAAAAACAATAGTCCATTAGGTTTTAAACTTTGTAAAGCCAATTCGGCCATTTTTCGATAGAAAATCAAAGGATCGTTGTCTTCTACAAACAAAGCCAAATGCGGTTCGTAATCCAAAACATTTTTTTTGATTTCTACCTTTTCTAAATTTCGAACATAAGGCGGATTGGAAACGATAATATCAAAATTAGTTGACAGTTGACAGTTGACAGTTGACAGTTTTTCTAAATCTTCTACTTGTAAAATATCCGTTTGAATGAAATTTATATTGGTTTTATTTTGCCTCGCATTTTGTTTAGCAATTTCTAATGCTTTTTCGGAAACATCAATGGCAAAAACTTCGGCTTCAGGTAAATTGGTTTTTAAAGCAATGGGAATACAGCCGGTTCCGGTTCCTATATCCAAAATAGATAGCTCGCATCTCGACTCCGCTCGATGTGACAAACTTGGCTCAATATTTTTTTGACTTTTGACTTTAAACTTTAAACTTTCAATAATCCATTCTACCAGTTCTTCAGTTTCCGGGCGCGGAATTAATGTGCTTTCAGTAACTTTAAAAGGCAATCCGTAAAACCAAGCTTCGCCTAAAATATATTGAATGGGTTTTTCTTGCCGCAATTCCGTTATAATAGCATTCCATTCCGATTCATTTTCGATTTCGAAATCGGGATTCAATGTAAAATCGATGCGCCTTTTTTGATGTAGATGTTCCAATATCATAAAGAAAAAACTATCGATTTCGTCTTTATCATAAATAGAGACTAACTGATTTTCAAATTGTATTTTAAGCTGTTTTAGTGTCAAAACTTTTCTTTCTGTTTATTTTATAATTCTTTTATCATCCAAACATCACAACTTGTATGCCCGGTGCAACCTAACGGCTGATCTAAATATTGAAAACCAAGTCTGGCATATAATTTTTGGGCAGCTTGCATAAAAGGCAAGGTTTCCAAATAGCATTTTTGAAATCCTTGGGATTGAGCAAAATCCAAACACATTTCAATAATTTGTTGTGCCAATCCGGTTCCTCGAATTTCGGGAGCAAAATACATTTTTTGTAATTCGCAAACCTCATTATTACCCTGCTGACTTCTCGACTCCGCTCGAAGTGACATTTCTAATGGAGCAATTCCGCATCCGCCCACTACGCTACCTTCTTTCTCCACTACATAATAGACCGATTTCGGTTTTTGGTATACTTCAAACAAGGTGTCTAAAATAGGATCCGCATAAGCCGTACCTTCTTTGGGCGCGTCCAATTCGTCAAAAATATCGCGAATTACCTTTGCGATTTGAGCATTGTCTTGCGGTTCAATTTTTCTGATTTTCATATGAAATAATTCTCTTGGTAAAAATAAACAAATTGATTCCCTTTTGCACTTAAAAAAATCCAAAATCCCTACTTTTGTACTATGATGACTCATGAAACATACATGCGTAGAGCTTTACAATTGGCTCAAAATGGATTGGGAACTACTTATCCCAACCCAATGGTGGGAAGCGTAATTGTTCACAACGGAAAAATTATAGGCGAAGGTTGGCACAAAAAAGCCGGCGAACCTCATGCCGAAGTCAATGCTGTACAATCGGTTAAAGACAAAAGTTTGTTGAAAGAAGCAACCATTTATGTCACGCTGGAACCTTGTAGTCATTTTGGCAAAACGCCGCCTTGTTGCGATTTGATTATTGCTCAAGAAATTCCGAATGTAGTCGTAGGAACTATCGATCCGTTTGCAAAAGTAGCCGGAACCGGAATTCAAAAATTAAAAGAAGCCGGTAAAAATGTTATCGTTGGTGTTTTGGAAAAAGAATGTCAGGAACTCAACAAACGTTTCTTCACTTTTCATCAAAAAAAACGACCTTATATTATTTTGAAATGGGCCGAAAGTGCCGATGGTTTTATTGCTCCTTTGGAAAAAGAAACTGATAGACCAATTTGGATAACTAATCAATATTCGCGTCAATTAGTCCACAAATGGAGAACCAAAGAACAAGCTATTTTAGTCGGTACTCAAACCGTTTTGGATGATAATCCCAGTTTAAATGCTCGTGATTTTTACGGAAATAATCCGGTAAGAATTGTTTTTGACAGACAAAATCGAATTCCGGAAAATTATACTATTAAAAATGGAATACAAAAAACCATTATTTATTCAGAAGATATTTTTTTAACACCAAATGACAGTTATTCATACAAAAAAGCTATATTTGATACTCATTTTTTAGATTTCGTAATTTCCGATTTACATCAAGAAGAGCTTCAATCGATTATAATTGAAGGCGGATCTAGAACGTTACAAGCCTTTATTGATAAAAATTTATGGGATGAAGCCCGAGTTTTTATTGGAAATTCAAAATTTACAAAAGGAATTGCTGCACCCAAAATCAATCATCTTCCTATTACAACAGAAGATATTCAAGGAGATCAATTAAAACTGTACAAAAATGATTCAAACCATACTTTTTGATTTTGGAGATGTGTTTATCAATTTAGACAAAAATGCAACACCAAATGCATTAAGAAATTTGGGATTAACCCAATGGAATGCTACTTTGTCTCAACTCAATCTTCAATATGAAACCGGTAAAATAGATGAATTAACATTCATGGAAGGCATTCAACAATTTATTCCGAATGCTAAACTGATTGAAATCCGAGAAGCTTGGAATGCCATTCTTCAGGATTTTCCTTTGGAACGATTGGAATTTTTACAAATGCTTCCTTCGCAATACCAATTACTTTTATTGAGCAATACAGATGCCACACATATCGATAAATTTGAACATAAAGTGGGACAATCTTTTGCTCGCGATTTTTACAGCTGCTTTGAAAAAGTCTACTTTTCGTTTGACATTGGTATGCGAAAACCCGATGCCGAAGCTTTTAAATTTGTCATCAACAACCACAATTTAACCCCTAAAAAAACACTATTTGTTGACGACAAACAAGAAAATATTGAATCGGCAAAAAGATTAGGCTTTCAAACGTGGCATTTAAATCCTGAAACCGAAAACGTGACTCAATTATTCGATCAATTAAAAAAAATACATGATTGATTTACTGTTGGCCATCATTTTCTCCGGACTATTATTTGTCATTTTCACTATTTTTAAAAAGGTTGATATTGACGTTTTTCAAGCCATTGTTTTCAATTACATCATAGCTTTTACTACCGGAATAATCATGAGTCCGGTTAAAATTCATTGGACAACAAGCATTACACAAAGTTGGTTTCCCGGAACAATTTTCTTAGGATTTCTGTTCATTACCGTTTTCAACATTATGGGAAAAACGGCTCAAGTGAATGGTTTAACGGTAGCTTCGGTCGCCAGCAAAATGTCGCTAGTAGTTCCTGTTCTTTTCGGAATTGTATTTTTAAACGAATCTATTCACCTCAAAAAAATTATAGGCATAGCATTAGCACTAATCGCTGTTTATTTTGTTTCCAAAAAAGATAACGGTCAAGTAAACATTTCTTCATTAGCACTTCCCATTTTACTTTTTCTGGGTGCCGGAACGATTGACACCAGTATGAATTTCATCCAACATTATTATGTTCCCGAAGAGCAAACCGCTGCATTCTCGTCTTTTACCTTTCTAACTGCTTTTGCTATCGGAATAATTATTTTGCTCTATAAATTATATCAAAAACAAATTAGCTTTCATTTTAAAAATGTTTTAGGCGGAATTCTTTTGGGCATTCCTAATTTCTTTTCCATGTTTTACATGATAAAAGCGTTACAAACTGAAAATTTAGAAAGCGCAACCATTTTTACTTTATTAAATATTGGTGTAATTTTGTTCACTTCCATTTTAGGCTTGCTTTTTTTCAAGGAGAGATTGAGCAAACAAAACGGAATTGGTATCATCATAGCAATTATTGCTTTATTTTTAGTTCGATAAATGAGTTCAGAAAACATAAAAGACATTTATAAAACCCTTGCACAGGCATCGCCCGAAATTTTATACAAAGAAAAAAACAGTAAATTTTTCGGTTATGCTTTTCCTATCGAAAGTGAGGACGAAGTCAAAGAAATACTTACCGAAATCAAAAAACAGCATTTCTCGGCGCGTCATTGGTGTTATGCTTTTCAAACCGGAACAGAAAAAATATATTACAGAGCCAATGATGACGGCGAGCCCAATAATACTGCCGGAATGCCTATTTATGGGCAAATTCAGTCTTTTGATGTAACCAATGTTTTAGTAGTGGTCGTTCGTTATTTTGGTGGTGTAAAACTAGGTGTTGGCGGATTAATTTCGGCCTATCGAATTGCAGCGCAAATGGCCCTTGAAGCTTCTGAAGTTATTGAAAAAACCATTGACAAACATTTCATTGTGTCCTTTGACTATAAAAACATGAACAAAGTCATGCGTGTGATTAAGGAAAAGAACCTGGATATTGTGAATCAAAAAATGGAATTGAGCTGCGAAATTGAAATTGCTACCCGAAAAAAAAATGCCGAAATGGTATTCGACATTTTTAATACTTTATATGAAGTTTCTATCAAAGAAAAAGATTCAGACTAGCACTTTAATTTTTTCGGTAACATAAATTGGTGGCGTAACTGGGCGCCCTGTTTTCATATCTACAAACACCAACATAGAATACCCTGTTGTTAATAACTCATTTTTCTCATTGTAGATTTCATAGTCAAATTCAATCTTAACTCCTGTTTGACTTTTCAAGATTGTTTTAACCGTTAACAAGTCGTCATACTTTGCAGGTTTCTTGTAATTCATCGATAAATTTACCACAGGCAGCATCACTCCATTATCTTCCATCCATTTGTAAGAAACCCCTAGATTTCTTAACCATTCTACTCTCCCCATTTCAAAGTACTGTGCATAATTTCCGTGGTATACAACCCCCATCTGATCGGTTTCTGCATATCTGACTCTAATTTGTAACTGATGTTCTCTCATTGTTAATTTTTTCTTAATTAATTCTTAAAATTATTTTCAAGGACTACGATATTTTTTTTAAAAAATCAATAGCCTATTCATTTTTTTTTACCAAAAATTGTTCACATATTTGTTCTCCCAAATTAACCAAAGGTTATACACCTTTTTCTCTGTAAGACAACCTTTATTAATCGTTAAAAGCAACTATAAAAAAAGAACATTTATGAGTAAGACTGCGCAATCGGTATGGGATAACTGTCTCTCTTTTATAAAAGACAACATTCAGGAACAAGCCTATAAAACATGGTTTGAGCCTATACAGTCTGTTGATCTGAACGATAACGCATTGTCTATTCAGGTGCCTAGTAAATTTTTCTACGAATGGCTAGAAGAACACTATGTTAAACTTTTAAAAGTTGCATTAACTAAAGAACTTGGTCCAAACGCAAAGTTATTATATAAAATCAAAATGGAAAACCCTTATGGGGGTAAACTTCCATTTACCGAACAAATTCCCAGTAACAACAGACAAGTGATCAAAACTCAGGAAGTAGATGTACCTATTGTGCAAAAAAATCCGGAGTTAAAAAATCCGTTTATTATTCCCGGAATTAGAAATATCAATATTGACTCTCAACTTAATTCTAATTATAGTTTTGACAACTTTTTAGAAGGAGATTCTAACAGATTGGCAAGAAGTGCCGGTTTGGCTGTTGCTAATAAACCGGGAGGAACTTCTTTTAATCCGCTTTTGATTTTCGGAGGTGTTGGTCTAGGAAAAACCCACTTGGCTCATGCTATTGGTGTTGAAATAAAAGATAAATTCCCTGAGAAAACAGTTTTATATATTTCAGCTGAAATTTTCACGCAACAATACATTGACTCTGTTAAAAAAAATACACGTAATGATTTCATCCATTTTTATCAATTAATCGATGTATTAATCATTGACGATGTTCAGTTCTTATCCGGAAAATTAGGAACACAAGATGTATTTTTTCACATCTTTAACCATTTACACCAAAATGGTAAACAGGTTATTTTGACTTCTGACAAAGCTCCGGTTGATATGCAAGATATTGAACAACGTTTATTATCTCGCTTCAAATGGGGGTTATCTGCAGAGTTACACCAACCTGATTTTGAAACGCGTATTTCCATCTTAAAAAACATCTTGTTTAGAGACGGCGTGGTTATGCCGGAAGAAATTATTGAATATGTCGCCAAAAACATTAAATCTAATGTTCGTGAATTAGAAGGTGCTATCATTTCTTTAATTGCTCAATCTTCTTTCAATAAAAAAGAAGTAACTATTGAGTTAGCTAAACAAGTAGTCGAAAAATTTGTTAAGAATGTGAAACGTGAAATTTCTGTAGATTACATTCAAAAAGTAGTTTCAGAATATTTCCAATTAGACGTAGAAACACTTCAGTCTAAAACCAGAAAACGCCATGTCGTTCAAGCGAGACAACTGGCTATGTTCTTTGCTAAGAAGTTTACCAAAAACTCATTGGCTAACATTGGAAGTCAAATTGGTGATCGCGACCACGCTACTGTATTACACGCTTGCAAAACGGTTGACAACCTAGTGACTACCGACAAGCAGTTCCGTAAATTTGTAGACGACATCAACAAAAAATTATCGATGTAATGCAAACAAAAATCTTAATGGTTTGTTTAGGAAACATTTGTCGCTCTCCATTGGCAGAAGGTATTTTACAATCTAAACTTCCTAAAGATTCTTTCAGAGTAGACTCAGCAGGAACAGGCGGTTGGCATGCAGGCGAATTGCCTGATAAACGTTCTATTGCTACAGCTAAAGAACATGGAATAGACATTACCACTCAAAGAGCTCGAAAATTTAAAGTGGAAGATTTTCAACATTTTGATTTTATCTACGCAATGGACATGTCCAACTACAGAGATCTATTAGCCTTAGCTCCCGATCAAGAAGCAGAACAAAAAGTGAAATTAATTTTGAACGAGCTTTTTCCTGAGGAAAATGTAGAAGTTCCCGATCCCTATTATGGCGGATTAAACGGCTTCGAGCAAGTTTACCAGATGCTTGATGAAGCTTGTTCTATTATTGCAAATAAATTACAATCATGAAACCGATTACTTTTTTAGGAAAACTTTATCTTATTCCAACCACCTTAGGTGAAATGAATCCTGATGATGTTTTGCCTCAAACCATTAAAAGAAGTATTGATTTCATTGATTACTATATTGTTGAAAATGAAAAGACAGCACGTCGTTTCATCAAAAGTGTTCATCCTGAAAAAAAACAATCGGAACTAAAGCTTTCTCTTCTCAACAAACATACCGAGGTCAGCGATTACAACCAAATGATTACTCCTTTGCTTAATGGTGTAAACATTGGTTTAATGAGTGAAGCAGGTTGCCCCGGAGTTGCCGATCCAGGCGCAGCAATAGTAAAAATAGCGCACGAGAAAGGAATCCAAGTTGTTCCTTTAGTAGGACCAAGTTCTATTTTATTAGCTGTTATGGCAAGCGGAATGAACGGACAAAGTTTTGCCTTTAACGGCTATTTACCTATTGATTCCTGCGAGAAAAAAAATGCAGTGAAACAACTAGAAAGACTGTCACAAGAAAAAAATCAATCGCAATTATTTATTGAAACCCCCTATCGCAATAATAAATTATTGGAAGATTTAACGCAAATCTTGCAGCCCAACACCTTATTGTGTGTAGCTTGCGATATTACTTTACCAACAGAATTTATCAAAACAAAGAAAGTAAGTGAGTGGAAAAAAAACAAGGTCGACTTACATAAGCGACCTTGCATATTTATTATTCACAAAGAATAATTTTTTTAATCTAATTTTACTTTGGCATTAGCATCTGCTTCAATTAAAGAAACATCAAATCCGCCAAATTTTTTGATATAACTTCTTAAAGAGGTACCAAAACCATCTTTAAAGCCATTAGTTCCATTACTTCTCAGGTATTTTTTAACAGAACCTGCACCCGCTAAATGCGCTGCAGCTAGTAAACCTGATTCCGTAACTTTTACTCCGTTAATCACTCTTCCGGAATATTTTTCAATTTCCTTACGCAATTCCCATTTATTTCTTGCTACCAAAGCTTTGAAGGCTTTTTCCTGCCACTCCGGATTTTTCAAGAATTCTTGAAAGTCGTAAATACCAATTGTTCTCAAAGTACTTCTTCCAAACTGATATTTTCCCATGTAACCATAAGGATTAACCAAGTTTAAGATTCCTCTGGATTCTCTGAAAGCAACTGCTTCTCTAAATCCTACAAATGTTTTACCTACATAAGGAAAAACAACATCAAATTCATTTCCGAATTCTTCGTCTTCAGAAGGGACTGAATATACATACTTTTCGTTTTCCTCTAAATGAAACCCTTCTACTTTTTCAATTTCAAAAGAATTAAATCCCGTTGAAACCGACATTACTAGGATGGTCAATCCCAAAAAATACGAACCTTTTTTTATCATAAATTTTCATTTCTCAGCGTCTGTCACCCATCTGAAATTTGCGGAGGCAAAGATACAAAAAAAAATATAATATTGATATACAAGCTGTTAAACTTTTCTAAAAGTAGATAAAGTGTCCCTTAACTCCTCTGAATGCTCCTATCTCTAAAGTTGGAGCCGGAATTTTGACTGTATTAAAGACTGAAAAGACCGTTTTTAACAGATGTGATTTTGTATTGATTTTTGTTAAATCAACATCAAGACTCAGATACAATTGCCGCGTCGGATTTTGATAAAATTCGTTAGCCAAAGCTTCCTTTTGATTTCCATAAAACATGCCATCTGCACCATAACCCACGGCTACATTTAACCACTTAGGCACATACTTTCTCTTGACAAAAGAATGTAAATTTACCGAAAGCCAATACGTTTGTCCGTTATAGTCTTTAAGAATTTGTTCGTTTAGAGAGGCACCTAAAGCTTCTGGACGTGCTTGAGCATAATGTGTTTGATGAAACGAAAACTTGGGTATAATTCGCTGTTCGTTCCATAATAATTCTTGACCAATATACAATCCGGTTCCGGCAGCATTAGCTGTCATATCGCCCCAAGAAAAACCCCATTCCTGAGAAAAACCGTCAAAAACCTCAACAACGGTTAAAAATCCAAGTCCTAAAGTAGCGCCATAACACAATTGCTCTTTTTTAGAAGCACCACTCCAAGCTAAAAGTTCTGCTCCGAAATGCCCCACATGATAGGTTGAATAAAAATGTCCCACTTTATCCATTTGCATCCATTCGGAATTATCATTGTAGAAATGAAATTTAGATTGCGGATAATCGGCGTACCATAATTGATTTAAACCTATTAATCCTGCTCCAATAGCTGAAGCTTCGGCAATGTAAACCGTTTTCTTCCGAACGAGATTAAGACTGTCAGAAGGCGTTAAAAAAGTATTAATGCGCGATTGTGAAAAACCAAAAAAGCTAACAAAAAAGCCAACAGCTAACAATTTAGCCCTGATGGAAGCGGCATCTCTTTTTGTTCTCGAAATTTGCCACAAATTACATTTGCTCCTCTTAATATCAAATGCTCGAACTGACAAAAGAGATATAGCGAACAGCAGGAATTTAGATACCAAGTATTGACTATTGATTCGCTTCAAATTATCGTTGTATTCCTAATTTGTTAACCCAATCGGCATATTTTCTTGCGTTGACCATGTGCGCTTCATAATTCGCCGCGAAAGCATGATAACCCGGTTTTTCAGGACTAGCACAAAAATAGATATAATCGTGTTTTTCGGCATTTAAAACCGCATCGATAGCCGAAATATCAGGCATAGCAATAGGTCCGGGTGGCAAACCAGCATACTTATAGGTGTTGTAAGGCGAATCGATAATTAAGTCGTTATGAAAAACGCGCTTGATGACTTGGTCAAAATTTCCGGATTGTTTTTTAATTGCAAAAATAACCGTAGGATCGGCTTGAAGTGGCATTCCGGTATGCAAACGATTCAAATAAACACCCGCTACACGCGGTCTTTCGCTCACTTTTGCTGTTTCTTTATGCACAATTGAAGCCAAAACAGAAACTTCGATAGGCGTTAAATTTTTATCTAATGCTTTTTGTAAACGTTGCGGTGTCCAAAAGCGTTTATATTCTTTAGCCAATTTATCGGCTAGTTTATCAGCCGAAGTATTCCAATAAAATTCGTAAGAATTAGGAATAAACATAGCTAAAATATTTTCTTCGGTAAAACCGTTTTCTTGTAAAAAATCGGGTTTTGTAAACGCCTGAACTAAAGTCAAACTATCCGGTTCTAATTGCGTTGCTAATCGTTGCGCCAATTTCCCTAAAGACTCTTGATTGTTAAAAGCCACTTTTACAGGAACGTTTTGACGAAGCGCTCTAACCAAATCAAAACTAGTCATTTTTTGCTTTAGCAAAAACTTCCCGGCTTTAACATTGACATCATATTTTCGTTGGCTTGCTACAAAATCGAACTTGCTCATATTTTTAATGAACGGAGCTAACTCTTCTTTGGCTTGCTCGTAGTTAGAACCCGTTGGGATATAAACATACACTTCTTTTTGACTGAAAGTGGTATTGGGTGTAAAAGCTTTATAATACACATATCCTACTACAGCAGAACCTACTAATATTCCTGCTACAGCAATAATTAAAACAAGTTTCTTTAAGTTCAAGAATTTAAGATTTATCGTTAATGATTTGAAACAGAAGTTCGTCTTTGTATTGATTTCCCACTTTGTTCCATTGTTTTTTTACTCCAATTTTTTGGAAACCAAATTTAGTAAAAAGTTGTAAACTCGGTTGATTATCAGCTGCAATATTTGCATAAAGCTGATGCAGTTGTAAATGCTCAAAAGCGTAAGTCACTAAAAGCTGTAACGCTTGCGCTCCTATTCCTTTGTTGCGATGAGTGGATTGGTGAATTAAAATCCCGATTCCGGCTCTGGTATGTTGCGGATCAAAATCAAACAAATCAATAAGTCCGATAGCTTCAAAAGTATCTTTTAAACAAACGGCTAACCGAAGTTGTTTGGCTTCATAAATATCCTGATGCGCATTTTCTAAATATTGGCGAATTAAAAAACGACTGTAGGGCGTTTGCGTGTGACTAACTTCCCAAATAGATTCGTCGTTTTCTATGGTGTAGATAAACTCTAAATCTTCGGGTTCAAGAGCACGCAAGTAAATATGTTCACCTTTTAAAGTCATTTTTTAGATTTCGATTTCTCCTTTGAATACAAATTTAGCCGGTCCAATTAAGAATACATCCGTAAATTTCCCTTGATCTTCTTTGAAACTAACCGCTAAATCACCGCCTTCTACCTGTAATTTTATGGTATTTGAATGGGTTAATCCGTTTTTGTATAAAGCAATAGCTGCTGCAGTAGCACCGGTTCCACAAGACAATGTTTCATCCTCTACTCCTCTTTCGTATGTACGCACTGCAAATTTGTCATTTGCCAAAGGCGAAACAAAATTCACATTGCTTCCTGCTTTTCCATATAGTTCAGAATAACGGATTTCTGCGCCTTGTTCTTTTACCTTTACATCACGAACATTTTCTACCATTTGAATATGATGAGGCGAACCCGTATTCAAAAATGTATATCCTTCCGCTATTTTTATAGTATCAACATTTATCATTTGCAATGAAACAATTCCCTTTTCGTCTACAGAAGCAAAATGATAACCGTCTATCGCTTCAAATTCAGCTTTATCTTCGATAATATCTAATTGCTTTGCAAAAGCTACTAAACAACGACCGCCATTACCACACATCGTGCTTTCATTTCCATCGGAGTTGTAATACACCATAGTAAAATTATACTTCGGATGATTTTCTAATAAAATCAATCCATCAGCACCAATGCCGAAACGTCTGTCACACAATCGCGCCACAAGTTTGGTATCATTTTTGGGAAAAATATTTTGTCGATTATCAATCATAACAAAATCGTTTCCTGTTCCTTGATATTTATAAAAAGTCAGTTTCATCTTTACAAAGGTATAAAGGTAAATGGTAAATGGCAATAGCTAAGCAATAGAATAACATTAACCTAAATAAATTAGTTGTTATATCTTAAAAACCAGATAAACTTAAGGAAAAGTTAAACATTGTTAATCGAGCGTTAAACTGATTTTATGTTAAATTTTTGTCTTTTAACTTTACTTTGAAATTAAAAATTGAAGGTTATGAAAAAAATTGGAAGTCTTTTACTAGTTTCCCTTTTTAGCGGAGCTATTACTTTAGGTGCCTATAAATTATTCTTAGAGCCTAAAACCAGCGCTTCAATAACTACAACTGCCCCTAATTTTTCTAAAAACGTTAGCCTTGGTGCCGAAAATGTAGATTTCACCACGGCAGCCGACATGGCAGTACATAGTGTTGTTCACGTTAAAAATGTAAGCGTACGAAAAGTGTATAATCCTATTATGGAATTTTTCTATGGTTCCAGAGGTGGTGTACAACAACAAGAACAAATCGGAACCGGTTCGGGTGTTATTATTTCTGAAGACGGTTACATTGTGACCAATAATCACGTGATTCAGAATGCAACAGATTTAGAAGTTACTTTAAATGATAATAAATCATATAAAGCAAAACTTATAGGAACTGATTCTAAAATGGATATTGCATTACTAAAAATTGAAGCCGATGATAAATTGCCGTATATGGTTTTTGGAGATTCTGACGGAATTCGAGTTGGCGAATGGGTTTTAGCTGTAGGGAATCCTTATAATTTGACTTCAACAGTTACGGCGGGAATTGTTTCGGCAAAAGCCAGAGATTTAAGCAACGAAGGTTTACAATCTTTCATTCAAACCGATGCTGCGGTAAATCCGGGAAATAGTGGTGGTGCTTTAGTAAACACAAGTGGCGAATTAGTCGGTATCAACACTATGATCTCATCTCCAACAGGAAGCTATGCGGGTTATTCTTTCGCTGTTCCGTCTAACATTACGCGTAAAATCATTGAAGATTTAATGCAGTTTGGAAATGTTCAAAGAGGCGTTTTGGGCGTGGAAGGAGCCGAATTGAATAGTGCTACTGCGGAACATTTTGGCGTAAGCAAAACACAAGGTTTTTACATCAATAAGATCACCAAAAAATCGGGAGCTGAAAAAGCAGGTTTGAAAGAAGGTGATGTTATTATTCAATTGGACAATAAAAAAGTAAATGGATTCTCTGATCTGTCATCTTACATCAATACCAAAAGACCTAACGATGTTGTTAATGTAACTATTGTCAGAGATGAAAAAGAAAAAGTTATTCCGGTTAAACTTACCAAAAAAGAACTGATTACTTACGAAGCTAAAGGAATAGAATTTGAAGATATTAGTGCTACAGAGAAAAAAGAATATGGAATTGATTATGGTGTTATCATCAAAAAAATAAACAATGAAGACATTTTAGCGTATGCTGACGAATTGGAAGGAAGCATTATTTTAAGTGTTGACAATGTGAAAGCTAAAGATGTTGAAACCGTAACCAAATTATTAAACGATAAAACCAATCAGCGTTCTCGTTATGAAATACTAACGAAAACTGGTAAGGTTGTTCGCATCATCTTTTAGTTAGTTGATTTTAATTTGATTTTCAACCACGCTTAGGCGTGGTTTTTTTATTTAATTCATAATACATTCCCAACTCAAAACCTACCGAGTTTAATCCGAAATTAGGTTTTTGTAAATCTGCATTAGAGACATGGCGAATCATCATTTTTAAGTCAACCGAAAAGTCATTCATTCTGTAATTGCCTCCTAATGCAAAAATATCTGAAAAAGCGAACCCTTTTTTCAGCATTTCGGTATCGGTATCTATATACATCGGGCCAACATTACCGAGAGCATAAACCGAAAGATCTGTTTTTAAATGATAGCGATAGATAAGTCCTAAGTTCAACACATATTCATTCATGTTTTTTAACTTCATATATTTTTCCCTGTAATAATCCGGATTATCTGTAGTGGTATAAAACTTTTGCCAAGGATTTAGGGATTCATGTTTTGAAGCATAGTAACTTGGTTCTACTGACAGTTCTAAAGCATGCTTCTTTTTTTGATACAAGCTAAAATGGTTAGAAATTTTAAAAATATAGGCTTCATACGTATAATCACTATCTTGCCTTATAAACGTATTTTGTGAAGCATATCCATAGATAACTCCTATTCTTAACCATTTTTTATTGTTTAAACTATCTTGAGCTTTCGAAAAGAAGAAACTGAAAATAAAAAAACAAAAGATAACTTTAAGTTTCATATTTTTTTTTGCTCAAAAATAATCCAATAATCTTTAGTTTAAAAATAAAATGATTTTATTAAAAATATTTTACGAAAACGTTTGAAATAAGTACTTTTGCATCAAATTAAAAAACAACACATATTCTTAACTTACATGAACAATAACGTTTTATACGAAAAAGAGCTTGCTTTTCAGGCTGACCGCAGGAAAGCTTGTGTAGAATTTATCAAGATAATAAGTGATTTATGGTATGACAAATCCATTGAATTAGTTTTATTCAGAAATCAGTTGATTGATCGCAATGTGAGCGACATTATCAATTTACACGAATATGCAGGAGAATTTGTTCAGAAACCAATTAACGTTTTTGATTCTGTTGAAATTGCCAGAGCTATCGAGAGTTTAGATTTGCCCCCTTCAAAAATTGATATTGGAAAACTAACTTACGAATATCATTTAGAAGATGACAAATTCAACGATTCAAAGGCTTTTGTTATCAGTAAATTAAAAAATGCTAAAGATTATTCTGAAATCAAACCTAAAGACGTAGTGCTTTATGGATTTGGAAGAATCGGACGTTTATTGGCTCGTGAGTTGATGAGTAAAATAGGAAAAGGACAACAATTGCGTTTAAGAGCCATTGTAACTCGTGATAAAAATGATGCTGTTCTTTTAGAAAAACGTGCTTCTTTATTAAGACATGATTCGGTTCACGGAGATTTTGAAGGTTCGGTGCAAACTGACCTTGAGAACAATGCTTTAATTATAAACGGAACTACCGTTCATCTTATTACGGCTAATTCACCAGAAGAAATCGACTATACACAATATGGAATTGAAGATGCTTTAATTATTGACAATACCGGAGCTTTTACAACAGAAGAAGCTTTAAGTCGTCATCTAAAATCAAAAGGTGCTTCAAAAGTATTATTGACTGCTCCCGGAAAAGGTGTTCCGAACATTGTTCATGGCGTAAATCATTTAGCATACAATCCGGATGAAGTAAACATTTGGTCGGCTGCTTCTTGTACAACTAATGCAATAACACCTGTTTTAGCTGTTTTAGAAGAAACTTTAGGTGTAGAAAAAGGTCATTTAGAAACCATTCATGCTTACACTAACGACCAAAATTTGGTTGATAACATGCACAAAAAATACCGCCGTGGCAGAGCTGCTGCTTTAAACATGGTTATTACTGAAACTGGTGCCGGAAGTGCTGTGGCAAAAGCTTTACCTAGTTTAGCCGGAAAATTAACGTCAAATGCTATCAGAGTTCCTGTTCCTAATGGTTCTTTAGTCGTTTTAAATTTAGAAGTTAAAAATCCAACAAGCAAAGAAGAATTAAACAACATTATGCGTAAGCATGCTTTGGAAGGAAAATTGGTAGAGCAAATTAAATACTCGTTGAACAACGAATTAGTTTCCTCTGACATCGTTGGTACTTCTGCTCCATCTATTTTTGACAGCAACGCTACCATCGTATCACCTGACGGAAAAAATGTTGTGATGTATGTTTGGTATGATAATGAATACGGATACAGTCATCAAGTTATCCGCTTAGCAAAATATATTTCTAAAGTAAGAAGATATACTTACTATTAATATTTATTTTTATAGAACACTTTGGTTTATTATTGTTAAAAATCCGGTCTTATAGCCGGATTTTTTTATTGAAACAAAAACTCCCTCTTTTCAGAAGGAGTTCTTTCATTATTTATTTGATAAATTACTTACCGGCTGCAATTAAGTTTAATGCAGAACCTGCTTTAAACCATTCGATTTGACCTTCATTATACGTATGATTAGCCAAAATAATATCTTTAGATCCGTCAGCGTGAACAAATTCTAAAGACAATGGTTTTCCTGGTGCGAATTCGGTTAAATCCAAGAAATTGATGGTATCATCTTCTTGAATTTTATCGTAATCTGCTTCGTTAGCAAAAGTCAAAGCCAACATTCCTTGTTTTTTCAAGTTGGTTTCGTGGATACGAGCAAATGATTTTACCAATACCGCTTTAACTCCTAAGTGACGAGGCTCCATAGCAGCGTGCTCACGAGATGAACCTTCTCCGTAGTTTTGGTCACCCACAACAATTGAAGGAACACCGGCAGCTTTATAGGCTCTTGCTACTGCAGGGACAGCATCGTAAGCTCCTGTTAATTCGTTTTTAACTTTATTCGTTTCTTGATTAAAAGCATTTACCGCACCAATCAACATATTGTTAGAAATATTGTCTAAGTGACCACGGTAACGCAACCAAGGACCAGCCATAGAAA
Source organism: Flavobacterium sp. U410 (assembly GCF_053570605.1). Taxonomy (NCBI): domain Bacteria; kingdom Pseudomonadati; phylum Bacteroidota; class Flavobacteriia; order Flavobacteriales; family Flavobacteriaceae; genus Flavobacterium; species Flavobacterium sp. U410. Next base: position 26,174 of record NZ_JBSEFI010000027.1, on the reverse strand, counting down.
TATGGTCGGTTGTACATTTCCCAAAAGCTTTAATCAACAATTTGGCACCTGTAATGTTTTTCCCGTCCCAAGCTGGGAATGGTTCCAATAATTGTAAACGATCAGAAGTTGGAGATACCACCACTTGTACTGAAGAACCATCGGCAGCCGGAGCTTGGAATCCCGGATCATCAACATCAAAACCTTTTGTTGGCAATTCAATTCCTTTTGGAGGATTTAATTTAATTTCTTCTCCATTATCGTTTAATAAAGTATCTGTAATAGGATTGAAATCCAAACGTCCTGATATTGCCAGAGCTGCAACCATTTCCGGTGAAGTTACAAAAGCGTGTGTATTCGGGTTACCATCAGCTCTTTTAGAGAAGTTACGGTTGAAAGAGTGAACAATAGTGTTTTTTTCTTCTTTATCAGCGCCTTCTCTATCCCATTGACCAATACAAGGTCCGCAAGCATTGGTAAATACTTTAGTTCCTAATTTTTCAAAAGTTTCAATGATACCATCTCTTTCGATAGTAAAGCGAATTTGTTCCGAACCCGGATTAATACCGAACTCTGCTTTTGGCGTAATATGGTGTTCCACTGCTTGTTCTACAATTGAAACCGCTCTTGTCATATCTTCATAAGAAGAGTTTGTACAAGAACCGATCAATCCCCATTCTACTTTTAACGGCCATCCGTTAGCAGCAGCTTCTTCTTTCATTTTAGAAACCGGAGTTCCTCTATCCGGAGTGAACGGTCCATTGATATGGGGTTCTAATTCTGATAAATTAATTTCGATCAATTGATCAAAATATTGTTCCGGATTAGCATACACTTCAGCATCACCTGTTAAATAATCTGCTACTTTATCAGCAGCATCTACTACATCTTGACGACCTGTTGCTGCCAAATATCTTCTCATAGAATCATCGTAACCAAAAGTTGAAGTGGTAGCACCAATTTCAGCTCCCATGTTACAAATAGTTCCTTTCCCGGTACAAGACATCGATTGCGCGCCTTCGCCAAAATATTCCACAATAGCACCTGTTCCACCTTTTACTGTTAGAATATCAGCCACTTTTAAAATTACATCTTTTGGTGCCGTCCAACCGTTTAGTTTCCCAGTCAATTTTACACCAATCAATTTAGGAAATTTTAATTCCCAAGACATTCCTGACATCACATCAACAGCATCAGCACCACCAACACCAATGGCTAACATTCCTAAACCACCAGCATTAACAGTGTGCGAATCGGTACCAATCATCATTCCTCCAGGGAATGCATAATTTTCCAATACGATTTGGTGAATAATTCCGGAACCTGGTCTCCAAAAACCAATTCCATATTTATTAGAAACCGAAGAAAGGAAATCAAAAACTTCACTTGATTGTGTTTTAGCTACTTTTAAATCTGTATCAGCACCAACTTTTGCTTGAATTAAGTGGTCGCAGTGAACTGTGGTGGGAACTGCAACTTTGCTTTTTCCGGCATGCATAAACTGCAACAAAGCCATTTGAGCTGTCGCATCCTGACACGCTACTCTATCCGGAGCAAAGTCAACATAATCTTTACCTCTTTTGTAAGCCTCTTTAGGCGTACCTTCCCATAAGTGAGAATATAAAATCTTTTCCGATAATGTAAGTGGACGCCCAACTAACTCACGTGCTTTATCCACACGCTCAGCCATACTTGCGTACACATTTTTAATCATTTCAATATCAAAAGCCATAATTTTAATATTTTTTTGTTAGTTTTTATAGTATACAATTTACGAAAAAAAGAATAACAATTATAAAAAAGCCCGAGTTTTAACTCGGGCTTAACTTATTTATTATTGTCTAACTAATAGTTTGTGTGATGGTGCAAACTTAGTTAAATTAATACCGCTTACTGCAGTTGTATATTCATCTATTGTTGGAGTTCTTCCTAAGATTGTTGATAATACAACAACCGGTGTTGAAGATAATAAAGACTCTCCTTTTTTCTCAGCAGAATCTTCCACAACTCTACCTTGGAACAAACGAGTTGAAGTTGCCATTACCGTATCTCCTTTAGCAGCTTTTTCTTGGTTACCCATACAAAGGTTACAACCAGGGCGCTCTAAATACAACATGTTTTCATATTCCGTACGAGCAGCTGATTTTGGTGCATTATCATCAAATTCAAAACCTGAATATTTTTGTAATACTTCCCAGTCTCCTTCTGCTTTTAACTCGTCAACAATATTATATGTCGGAGGAGCGACAACTAGAGGCGCTTTGAATTCTACTTTACCTTGTTGTGCTTCAATATTCTTAAGCATTTGAGCCAAGATTTTCATATCGCCTTTGTGCACCATACAAGAACCGATAAATCCAAGATCTACTTTTTTATCTCCACCATAATATGATAACGGTCTGATGGTATCGTGAGTGTATCGTTTAGAAACATCTGCATTGTTAACATCCGGATCAGCGATCATTGGTTCAGCAATTTGATCTAAATCAACCACTACTTCAGCGTAATATTTAGCATTTGCATCCGGTGTTAAAGCAGGTTTAGTTCCTGTTTTAATTTCAGTAATTCTTTTATTTGCTTTTTCAATTAAATCTTTCAATACACCTTTAGCATTATCCATACCTTTATCAATCATGATTTGGATTCTACCTTTAGCAATTTCTAATGATTCAATTAAAGTAGCATCTTCAGAAATACAGATAGAAGCTTTTGCTTTCATTTCTGCAGTCCAGTCAGTGAAGGTAAACGCTTGGTCAGCAGTTAACGTTCCGATGTGAACTTCAATTACTCTTCCTTGGAATACGTTTTCACCTCCAAATTGGTGTAACATTTGCGCTTGCGTAGCGTGAACCACATCACGGAAATCCATGTATGATTTCATATCGCCTTTAAACGTTACTTTAACTGACTCCGGAATTGGCATAGAAGCTTCACCCGTAGCTAAAGCTAAAGCCACAGTTCCTGAATCGGCACCGAAAGCCACACCTTTTGACATACGTGTATGAGAGTCACCACCGATGATGATTGCCCATTCGTCAATTGTAATATCATTTAATACTTTGTGAATCACGTCAGTCATTGCGTGATATACACCTTTAGGGTCACGAGCTGTAATTAAACCGAAATCGTTCATGAATTTCATCAACTTCGGAATGTTAGTTTGTGCTTTTTTATCCCAAACTGAAGCGGTGTGACAACCTGATTGGTAAGCTCCGTCAACAATAGGAGAAATAGTTGTAGCGGCCATAGACTCTAACTCTTGAGCAGTCATTAAACCTGTTGTATCTTGAGAACCTACGATATTTACTTCTACACGAACATCTGAACCTGCGTGTAACACTTTTCCCGGAGTAGTTCCTACAGCATTTCTGTTGAAGATTTTTTCAACAGCTGTAAGACCTTGACCTTCAATAGTAATTTCTTTTGAAGGTGCAAATACAACCGGAGCTTCAATTCCTAATGTTTTAGCAGCAAATGTTTGTAATTTTTTACCGAATACAATAGCGTAAGAACCACCGGCTTTGATGAATTCCATTTTTTGAGGAGTGAAAGCTTTTGCAATATCGATCAACTCTTGGTCACCATTGTATAATTTTTTCTTTTTAGTATTGATGGTAAGAACTGTTCCTGTAGCTACAGAATACTTTTCTTCTAAAACTGGCTCGTCATTTTCATTACGAACAACGTTTCCGTTTTCGTCTACTTTTTTCACCCAGTTTTTAAGGTCAAGACCAATACCACCGGTTACGTCAACAGTAGTTAAGAAAATCGGAGAAATTCCGTTAGTACCACCCACAATTGGAGCGATATTTACAAACGGAACATAAGGACTTGCTTGTTTTCCTGTCCAAAGTGCCACGTTGTTAACACCGGACATACGAGAAGAACCTACTCCCATTGTCCCTTTTTCAGCAATTAGCATTACTGATTTATCAGGATGTTGTGCCTGTAAAGCTTTGATTTCCGCTTGAGCTTCCGGCGTAATCATACATTTTCCGTGTAATTCACGGTCAGAACGCGAGTGCGCTTGGTTACCCGGAGAAAGTAAATCAGTTGAGATATCTCCTTCACCGGCAACATAAGTAACCACTTTAATTTCTTCTGCAACTTCAGGAAGTTTTGTGAAGAATTCCGCTTTTGCATAGCTTTCTAAAATTGTTTTTGCAACAGCATTTCCGTTTTCAAAAGCTTCTTTTAAACGTGCCATATCAGCATCGTATAAGAAAACTTGAGTTTTTAACACTTCAGCTGCTTGTTTTGCAATAGCTTCGTCATTTCCTAAAGCTAAATCCAGTAATACTTCAATTGAAGGACCACCTTTCATGTGTGATAATAATTCAAAAGCAAAAGCAGGAGTAATTTCGCTTACTACAGATTCACCAAGAATAATTTCTTTTAAAAATTTTGCTTTAACACCAGCAGCCGGAGTAGTTCCGGGTAAAGTGTTATAAATAAAAAATTTAAGAGAATCTTCGCGATATGGGCTATTTGAATCTTTAATTTGTGCAATAATTGCGTCTAGTAATTCTGCACCATCGATAGGTTTAGGATGAAGACCTTGGGCTTTGCGTTCTTCTATTTCCTTGATGTAATCGTTGTAAACATTCTTTTGAATATCAGAATCCATACTATTAATACGTTATATTATGTTAGTTTATTTTAAATTGCCCCAAATTTAGTAAATATCCTCGACAATTAAAAATTTTTATCAAAACCTTGAAATACGAGAAATATTATTTATAATTATTCCATTTTAATGAATTTTATTCAATAAATTTAAGTAAATTTTCATTTTGTTACCTAATTGTTATTTTAAACTTTTAAAATTATCAATTCAACAAAAGTAGAATTAAAAAAATAACAAATTAATATTTGCGATCTCTATATTGAAGTATAGGTTTCTCATAGAATCTACGCATCACAAAAGACAATAAAACAATGATAAACAGATAGATACTTATAACAAAAATTGAAGACAATGGTGTATTTCTATTTAGCAAATAACTTTTAAAAACAAAAGAAACTACAGAATAATGCAACAAATACACACTATAGGATATATCACTCAAAAAAACTGTTGCTTGAGCTATAATTCCTTTACTGTTTTTCCAAAAAACAAAGAAAGGCAGCCCTAAAGCAATGGTAATCGAAGAAAACGTAAAATAAAACACCTGATAATATAATGGTGTGTTAATCAGATCAAAACCTAAAACGTTCATCACCACATATTGGAAAAATATCAAATGAACCGCTATAATAATAAAATAAACTCTCAGTTTCTCTAGTTGTTCTTTTAAAAAACGATAACACCAAGCTACCAAAAAACCATATAAAATAGAATCTATTCGGTAAATTACTGTCGATTTCAAAGCTGTATTCCAAACGTTCATATCGGTTATAGGATTCCCATAAAAATGCCAAAACCTCAACCCATGAAACAACACAATTAATCCCAATATTGTTGTTAAAAAAATCACTTTTTTATTTCCTTGTATTTTGGTTACCAACCATAAAACTATTGGAATCAACAAATACGTCCATTCTTCAACTGATAAGCTCCAGGATTCTGTAAAAACAGTAATAGAATAGTGATCAAAGTTTTGCAAAAAGAAAACATAGCGCCATAAAGAATTCCATTGTGGTTCAATCTCATAAGCATAAGCAATACAGAAAACAATACCTAAAACCAAGAAATAATTAGGAAGCGTCCGAAACCATCTTCGCTTCAAAAAAATAACGATATTTGAAAATGAAAAGTCATCATTTAAAAACTGTTTTAGCAGAATATTACCGATTAAAAATCCGCTTAAAACAAAGAAGATCTCAACGCCTAAATAGCCGGCTAAACCGCTAATTGAAATTAAAAATGCATCCTGACTATCAATTAAATAATACAAATGTGAAAAGACCACTAACGAAATAGCTAAAGCTCTTACAACGTCTAGACCAAAAATTCTCTTTTTGTTTTGTTTTTCTGAAATCATTTCGTTTACATTTGCTAAAACAATATTCTTTTGAAAAAACCAAAGATATATAAATACTTCATTTTTACTTTAATAGTATCTACTATTTTTGGGAGCATCACTTATCTTTCGCTTTCTAATCGGCATCAAGCGATCGTTAAAACTAAATTATTGCACAGCTTACACTTAGTGGACAATAATTGGGAAGTAAAAAATGACGCAGACATTTATAAAATGCTGTCACCAACACTTTTAATTGACGGTATTTACAAATCGATGGAAGGTCCAAAATCATCTCGATATATTCAATTGAGTAACTCAGATGAACTACTTTGGATTACAGGTTTTGATGTCAAAGCATTGGAGGCTGAAACGGAAAAAGAAATATCAAAAGATTTTATCTGTCACATGAATGTAGATTTGAATGATGTACATTATTATAGTAATTTCAATTTAGAAGACAGAATTGGGAAACAATATCCAAGGCTTACTTCGCTTTCTAACGGATTTGAAAGTTTTAATTTCCCGAAAGGTTACGGCGTTCCTATCAAAGGAAATGAATATTTGTTTATTACTACGCAGGCTTTGAATTTAAACGAACCTAAAATCTTTAAAAAAGTAAAGCATTTGGTTACTGTAGCCCATGAAAAATACAACGGAACTCAAAAACCTTTATTGAGCAGAACCGTTTTTATTCAATTGCCATTTGACAAGGAAAATCCTTTTAAAACTCCATTATCTCCGGGTAGTAATCAATGTATTCCTGTAGAAACCAAAAACCATTGTTATACCGACAGTAACGGGAACATGTTATCAGGCCATTGGGTTATTCCAAAAGGAAAAGCAACGTATAGAAGTTCTATTGACGAACAATTGCAAATTCAAGACAGTTTGCGTTTGCACTTTTCTGCGATTCATGTTCATCCGTTTGCTACAAGTATTAGTTTATATGATGCTATGGCTCAACAAACACTTTTTACCAGTACAATACAAAATCACACCGACAGAATTGGCTTAGCTAAAGTAGAACCTTTTAGTTCTGAAAATGGAATTTGGCTTTATGCTGACCATCGTTATGAGTTAGTCATGGAAACTGATAACACTTCTGCAATCACTCAAGACATGATGGGAAGTATGTTTTTATTTTTCTACGATAAAGAGATGGATGAACAACTTCAAAAAAATCAGAATAAACGCTGAATCAAGCTTTCTTCTGAAATACCTTCTGCATCAGCTTTGTAGTTTTTCACAATTCGGTGACGTAAAATACCTGTTGCTACCGCTTGAACATCTTCAATATCCGGTGAAAATTTACCGTTTAAAGCAGCTTGTGTTTTGGCAGCCAAAATTAGATTTTGAGAAGCCCTTGGTCCTGCTCCCCAATCGATATACGTTTTTACAAAATCAGGAGCCAACGTATTATCCGGGCGCGTTTTACTAACCAAAGTAACCGCATACTCAATTACATTATCTGCTACTGGAATTTTGCGAATCACATTTTGGTATTCTAAGATTTCCTGTGCTGTGAACAATGCATTAATCTGCGCTTTAAAATCGGTTGTAGTTGCTTTCACCACCTGAACTTCTTCTTGAAAAGAAGGATATTCTAATTTAATAGCAAACATAAAACGGTCGAGCTGCGCTTCCGGTAGCGGATAGGTTCCTTCTTGCTCAATAGGGTTTTGCGTTGCCAATACAAAATAAGGTAAATCTAATTTATAATGTTGACCCGCAACAGTCACAGCACGCTCTTGCATAGCCTCTAACAAAGCAGCCTGAGTTTTAGGAGGCGTACGGTTAATTTCGTCTGCTAAAATAATATTAGAAAAAATAGGACCTTTAATGAATTTAAACGTTCTGTTTTCGTCTAAAATTTCACTTCCTAAAATATCCGAAGGCATTAGATCAGGTGTAAACTGAATGCGTTTAAAGTTCAAACCTAAAGCTTGCGAAATAGTATTCACCATTAAGGTTTTTGCCAAACCCGGCACACCAATCAACAATGCATGTCCACCTGCAAAAACACTTAACACAATTTGGTTAACTACTTCATCTTGACCAATAATTACTTTGGCTATTTCTTCTTTCAGTGCTTTTTGCTTTTGAACTAACTGTTGAATTGCTGCTACGTCTGACATAATTAATTTTTTGAGTGACTAAAGTAATAAAAAAATGCATAAAAAGAGACTGTTTAAAAAGTAAAATATTGTCATTTTGAATTCATTTCAAAATCTAAAAAAATGATATCCATTTTCTTAAAAAATCTGAAACTATTTCAGATTGACAGTAAAATACTTTTTAAACAGTCTTGCTTGTTTTATTTTTTCAACCAATTATTAGTGAACTCACAACCTTGGTATTCTTTATCAATTTTGATGTAGGTTTCATCTATTTTTTCTTCAGTCCATTTTGCAACAGCCTGTACTTGTTTATCACGTAAAGCTAATTCTTTAATTTTTAAATAATCATTCGCAAAATCAGCTTTATGTTCCGGTAATTTAGAATTTACAGTTATAATTTTATAAAATTTATTACCGCGCTCGTCTTGATCTAAAATAGGCTGTGAAACCTCTCCTACTTTCAAATCTACTACTTGATTGTACAATGAAGGATCCATTTTGGTCAATTCAAACTTTGATTCCATCGTTCTGGGATTAAACAAAATCCCCCCACTGTTACGCGTTTCCTTTTCATCAGAAGTTGCTTTAGCCGCATCTGCAAAAGAAATTTCTCCGGCAACAATTTTTTCTCTAATTTTTTCAATTTCAGCTTTTGCCTCTTTTAAGGCTTCATCAGAAACTTTAGGAGAAATTAAAATATGTCTTAATTCTAACTCTTGTCCTCTTATTTTTTCTATATAAATAATATGGTATCCAAATTCTGTTTCAAAAGGTTCTGAAATTTCACCTTCTGCTAAACTAAAGGCAACATCTTTAAACTCTTTAACAAATGGTGTTTTTCGATTAATTTTATAATATCCCCCATTCCCTAATGAAGCTGCGTCATCAGAATTTAAAACAACTTTGGTATAAAAACTTGCTCCATCTAAAACTTCTTGACGAATTTCTTTTAATTTATTGATCACTCGTTGCTTTTCTTCTTCGGTAACTTTTGGTTTTTTAACCAATTGTGCAATTTCTACCTCAGCACCAAAAAGTGGTATTTCATCAGCCGGAATATCTTTAAAGAAATTACGAACTTCTTCCGGAGTAATTTCAATTTCATCCACAATTTTCTTTTGCATTTGAGAAGTCAACTTATACATTTTAACGATATCAAAAAAGTAACTTCTAAAATCCTCTTCATCTTTTTTCTTGTAAAATTTAATTACTTTATCCAAAGACCCCACTTGCTCTATCATTGCATCAATTTGTTGATTCATGTGGTCATTTACTTCTTGGTCTGTCACTACAATACTGTCCTGAATAGCTTGATGAGCATATAATTTATCCTCTAATAACTTTCCAAAAAGTTCACAACGGGTAATGTTTTTAGTATCTATTCCATTAGCCTTTAATTGAATAAACTCTAAATCAACATCAGAATCTAGAATAACATATTCTCCTACAACACCAACAACTCCATCTACTTTTTCTTTTTTAGGTTGCGCAAATACTACTGTCGTAAATAATAAAAAAAGTGCTGTAGTTTTATTTATAAATCTCATATTCCTTATTTTTAATCGCATCTTCTGTAATTTCCTTTTCTAATGTTTTTACTAATTCTAATTTCCTGTTATTAATGATAACTTGTTTAATAGTTGGTTTTATAAATTGTAAAGGTGTCGGTGAATCCTGAGGCATCACCTGTTTTATTTTTACTAACCAAACTGTTGTAGAATCCGGATATTGAAAATTAATACCATCTGTAATGTACTTCTCTTTATTGTCTATATTTATAAATGGCAACTTCTCATAAATCTGGTTGATATCTACCCAAACTGAATCATTAAAAGCATAACTTTTAAACTGAATGCTCAGCTTATTAAGCTCTTCCTGATCTTTTTTGGTAAAGGAAATAAACTTTGTTTTAATTTTCTCAAATTTTGGATTTTCTTTAACTAAATTAATGTAACGCAGCTTAACCAATTCGTTGGCGTTTTTAAACAGTTGCTTATTTTTTTCATAGAAAGCTACTATTTGCTCGTCAGTTACAACAGTATCAATTTTCCTAACAACCAAGTCTTCCAAATAAGCATTGGTAAACAAATCGGTTTTATATTGCTCTATTAATTGGCTGAATTCTTCTTGACGGCTTTCTGTTAAGTTAACTTCTGCCGCATTGAGCAACAATTTTTGTGTTGCCCAACGATCAATAAAAGCTCTAACAATAGCTATACTGTCCTTTTTAGAAGTCCCTTTTGGAACTAAATGTTCTATATCTTCTTCGTACAAAAAGACTTCACCTACTCTTGCAACGGCTTTAGGCTCTTTAGGCTTTTTAAAATAATTACAAGAGACCAGTGTAATCAACAATACTAATGAAGTTACGTATTTCATTATTTTTTGATTTGAGCTTTTACTTTTTCAAAAACTGCGTTATCTATTTTTACACTAAATTCTTTTCTAAGTTCAGAAACCCAATTACTTTCTAAATATTGTTGGTAATCGCTCGTTAATTTCCCTTTGCATTCGTTAATTTCTTTTGGAGCAGCCGGTAAAATTTCTTTTACATTCCCTACAAAATAATAATTTCCTTTTTCTGCTACTTGAGTAACTCCTGTAGATTTAATAGCTAAATCAGGTAAGACATCGAAATCTTCTTCAAAAACTCCTGATTTTACCATAATGTTTACTTTGTCTTTTTTATTCAATTTTTCTTTGATATAATCAATAGATTTTCCTTTTTTGATATAAGATTGTGCTTTCGCAATCATCTTACTATCTGTAGAAGAATAGATATCAATATTATATCTGGTTTTCCACATGTAATCTTTCAAATTAGCTTTGTAGAATTTCTCTAATCCAACAGTATCTGTCTTAGCTTTTTCCCAAATTTCTTTTTCCATTAAATCAAACAACAACAATCCGTCACGGTATTCTTCCATTACATATCTAAACTCTGGAAATTCATCTTCTAAATGTTCGTTGAAATATATAATTAACTGATCGTCTAGCCATTTATTGTATAATTCGTCAACCAAAGCCGAAATAGGTCTCGTTTTTACATTTCCTTTTTGCTGACTTTGTAAATAGGTAATGAAAGCTGAACCGGAAATTTTTCTATCTTTATTGATAACGATTAAATCAGTATCATATTTTTTGCTGTCTGCCGGAAATTCCCAAATCCCTTTATAAATATCTTCGGTAACTTCTTTTTTGATTTGAGCTAACATTTTAGCATTTTGCTTTACATCATATTTGGCTCTTAATTTTTTAGCTAATGAATTTGTGATTAAAAGAGAGCGTTCATCTTTTTTGATTTTACTTTCTAAATCGTATTTGATTTCATCCAATTCAGGAACCGGATTCTTCTCTACTAGTTTAACAATGTGCCAACCAAATTTAGATTTAAAAGGTTCTGAAACCTGACCTTTTTCTTTTAGTGAGAATGCAGCGTCTTCAAATTCCTGAGAAGTTAATTGTCCTGAACCGAATTTTTGTAATAATCCGCCTTTAGCTGCTGTTGATTTATCTTCTGAAAATTGTTTTGCCAATTCTTCAAAGCTTTCGCCTTGTTTGATTTTTTGGTAAATCTCATCCATTGATTTTTTCACTGCAGCATTTGCTTCAGCACTTGGCACTGAAGGATTAAGCAACATAATATGTTCAACGGTTACTTCTCCTCTGTTTAAACGTTTGTCCGTTACTTTTAAAATATGGTATCCAAAACGAGTTCTAAAAATTTTAGACACTTTACCTACTGGTGTAGTATAAGCTGCTGTTTCAAAAGGATATACCATTTTAAATGCTGAAAAATATCCTAAATCCCCTTTATTTTCTTTTGCAGAAGGATCTTCAGAAGACTTTTGAGCCACATCTTCAAAATTTTCTCCTGTATCAATACGTTTTTTTAATGCTAAAATTTTATTATACGCTTTTAAAGTATCTTTAGGTTCTGCTCCTTCATCTACCAAAACCAAAATATGAGAAGCTCTTATTTCCTCTTTTGTTCTGGCATAAGCTTCGTCAATCAAAGCATTGGTTACTTTGCTATCGTTTACATAATTTTTAGCCAATTGGTTACGATAAGAACCTAATTCGTTTTTATATTTAGCCTGATCTTGCAGACCTAATTTCTTAGCTTTTTCAACTTTTAGTTTGTATCCCACAAACAAATCCAAATAATGATTTAAATCTTTTTGAGAATCATCCTTTACTAAATCTAAGTTTTTATTGTAAACTCTAGTAAATTCATCAGTGTAATAAGGATGGTTGTCTATTGTAAAAAGTACTTCTTTTTGCACATTTTGAGCAAAACTCACTGAATTTAAACAAACTACAAATAGTAAGAAAGCTATTTTCTTCATTTTTACGTATTTATTTTTTAATTGCGACCAACAAAAATACTAATTCAAATATATAAAGCAACTATTCTAAAGGCTATTAACAAAAAATTATTTCATAAAAGAATTGTTTTTAACCGAAGATTTTAATTCTAAATTAATTAAACTAATTTTGCACCCGAATTAAAAGAAAGAAAATGGGCTTTATAGAAGAAATTGCAAAAAGAAGAACCTTTGGTATTATCTCACATCCCGATGCCGGTAAAACGACATTAACTGAAAAATTGCTGTTATTTGGTGGTGCTATTCAGGAAGCAGGAGCGGTAAAAAGCAATAAAATTAAAAAAGGAGCAACTTCCGACTTTATGGAAATTGAGCGCCAAAGAGGAATTTCCGTTGCAACTTCAGTTTTAGCTTTTAATTATAGAGACAAAAAAATCAATATTCTTGATACGCCCGGACACAAGGATTTCGCTGAAGATACTTATAGAACTTTAACTGCAGTTGATAGCGTTATTGTCGTAATTGATGTTGCCAAAGGGGTTGAGGAACAAACCGAAAAATTGGTTGAAGTTTGTAGAATGCGAAACATTCCTATGATCGTTTTCATCAATAAATTAGACCGTGAAGGTAAAGATGCTTTTGATTTATTAGATGAAGTAGAGCAAAAATTAAAACTTACCGTTACTCCCTTAAGTTTCCCAATTGGTATGGGGTATGACTTCAAAGGAATTTACAATATCTGGGAAAAGAATATTAACTTGTTTACAGGAGATAGTCGTAAAGATATTGAAGAAACTATTGCTTTTGATGATGTCAACAATCCGGAATTAGATAAAATTGTAGGTCAAAAACACGCCGATAAGCTTCGTGAAGAATTAGAATTGGTTACCGAAATTTATCCTGATTTTGATAGAGACGCTTATTTAAAAGGAGATTTACAACCGGTTTTCTTCGGTTCCGCTTTGAATAACTTCGGGGTTCGTGAATTATTAGATTGCTTCATTCAAATTGCTCCGCAACCAAGACCTAAAGAATCAGACACTCGATTGGTAAAACCGGAAGAGGAAAAATTCAGTGGATTTGTATTTAAAATTCACGCTAATATGGATCCGAAACACCGCGACCGTTTGGCTTTTATCAAAATCGTATCGGGAACATTCGAAAGAAACAAACCCTATTTACATGTTCGTCATAACAAAAATTTAAAATTCTCTAGTCCAAATGCCTTCTTTGCTGAGAAGAAAGAAATTGTAGACATTTCATATCCTGGTGACATTGTTGGTTTACACGATACCGGAAACTTCAAAATCGGAGATACCTTAACAGAAGGCGAAGTAATGGCTTTTAAAGGAATCCCGAGTTTCTCTCCAGAGCATTTCCGTTATGTGAACAATGCCGATCCAATGAAAGCAAAACAGTTGGAAAAAGGATTAGATCAGTTAATGGACGAAGGTGTAGCGCAGTTATTTACCTTAGAATTAAACGGAAGAAAAGTTATCGGAACCGTTGGAGCACTTCAATATGAAGTTATCCAGTATCGTTTAGAACATGAATATGGCGCAAAATGTAGCTATGAAAACTTTCCAGCTTACAAAGCGTGTTGGGTAAAACCTGATGATGCTAAAAATGAAGAATTTGCAGAATTTAAACGTGTTAAGCAAAAATTCTTAGGTCACGACAAACACGGACAATTGGTATTTTTAGCGGATAGTGAGTTTTCTATTCAAATGACACAACAAAAATATCCTTCTGTTAAACTTTATTTTACATCAGATTATTATCAGAATTAATTTTTTTTGCTAACTTAGCATTAGATATAACCCCAAAGATCTACTTTACAAATGAAACCTCTTTATCTAAAGCTTTTTATAAGCTTGTTTGTTCTGTTAATTGGTTTTGACAGTACAGCACAATCGTCCGGTACCTTAGCAGATGGAGATCCACCTTCTACTCCAATTGATAGTCAAATGATATGGTTAGCAATTGCAGGTATTATGTTTGCTCTTTACTTTTTCAATTCAAGGAAAGTAGTACATACAAAATAAAAAAGGAAGCATCAGCTTCCTTTTTTATTTTGTAATATCTCATTTATTTCTTTAAACTTCTTCTTTCTCTTGCCAGTAATGTATTTTTCAAAAGCATAGCAATTGTCATTGGTCCAACTCCACCAGGAACCGGTGTGATATATGATGCTTTTTTAGAAACATTTTCAAAGTCAACATCTCCGGTAATACGGTATCCTTTTTCAGTAGTTTCATCAGCAACGCGAGTGATTCCCACATCAATAACTACTACATCGTCTTTTACCATTTCAGCTTTTAAATAATTAGGAACCCCTAATGCTGTAATAATAATATCGGCTTGAGTTGTAATTTGATTGATGTTTTTAGTATGACTGTGTGTTAACGTCACTGTTGAGTTTCCGGGAAATCCTTTTCTTCCCATTAAAATACTCATCGGGCGTCCCACGATATGACTACGACCAATAACAACAGTATGTTTCCCTTGCGTTTCTACGTTATAACGTTCTAACAACTCTAAAATTCCAAATGGTGTAGCCGGAATAAATGTACTCATATCTAAAGCCATTTTTCCGAAATTTTCCGGATGGAAACCATCTACGTCTTTACTTGGATCAACAGCCATTAATACTTTTTGTGTATCAATTTGTTTCGGTAACGGAAGCTGAACGATAAAACCATCAATATTATCATCTTCATTTAACTCTTGAATTTTTTTTAGCAATTCAGTTTCAGAAGTTGTGCTTGGCATTTTTACTAAAGTAGATTCAAAACCTACACGCTCACAAGCTTTTACTTTACTTCCTACATAAGTTAAACTAGCGCCGTCATTCCCGACAATAACTGCTGCTAAATGAGGAACTTTTTCACCGTTTTCTTTCATCTTTGCTACCTCAGCAGCAATTTCATTTTTAATATCTTCCGATACTTTTTTACCGTCTAATAATACCATATTGTTGTGTTGTTAATTTATTTGTATAAAAAAAGACGCGAAAAATCACGCGCCTCTATTTTTATCTCATTCCTTTCATTCCTCCGCCCATCATTCGCATCAAATTTTTGCCGGCACCGCCTTGCATCATCTTCATCATTTTGCTCATTTGGTCGAATTGTTTCATCAATTGATTGACTTGCTCTACTTTGGTTCCGGAACCTTTCGCAATTCTGACTTTACGTTTCCCATCAATAATTGCCGGTTTACTTCTTTCTTCCGGTGTCATTGAATAAATGATAGCTTCTACATGTTTGAAAGCATCATCTTCAATTTCTACATCTTTTAACGCTTTTCCGGCACCAGGAATCATACCCACTAAATCTTTCATGTTACCCATTTTCTTGATTTGTTGGATTTGCGTTAAGAAGTCATCGAAACCAAATTCGTTTTTAGCAATTTTCTTTTGAAGTTTTCTTGCTTCTTCTTCGTTATATTGTTCTTGTGCGCGTTCTACTAACGAAACAACATCTCCCATTCCCAGAATACGGTCAGCCATACGAGAAGGATAGAAAACATCAATTGCTTCCATTTTTTCACCGGTACCTACAAACTTAATTGGTTTGTTTACTACCGATTTAATAGAAATAGCTGCTCCACCGCGAGTATCACCATCTAATTTGGTTAATACCACTCCGTCAAAATTCAAACGATCATTGAATGCTTTTGCCGTGTTAACAGCATCTTGACCTGTCATGGCGTCAACGACAAACAAAGTTTCTTGCGGTTGAATTGCTTTATGAACGTTAGCAATTTCGTTCATCATTTCTTCATCTACCGCTAAACGACCTGCCGTATCGACAATAACTACATTAAAACCGTTAGCTTTAGCATGTTTGATTGCATTTTGAGCAATTTCAACAGGATTTTTATTTTCTGGTTCACTATAAACCTCTACTCCTATTTGCTCTCCGACAACATGCAACTGATTGATAGCGGCAGGACGATAAACGTCACACGCTACTAGCAAAGGTTTTTTCGTTTTTTTAGTCTTTAAAAAGTTGGCTAATTTACCTGAAAACGTAGTTTTACCCGAACCTTGAAGACCTGACATCAAAATTACAGACGGATTGCCTGACAAATTAACTCCGGCAACATCGCCACCCATCAATTCGGTTAACTCGTCTTTAACGATCTTAACCATTAATTGACCTGGTTGTAAATTCGTTAATACGTTTTCACCAATTGCTTTTTCTTTTACTTTATTGGTAAAATCTTTCGCAATTTTAAAGTTAACGTCGGCATCAAGTAATGCTCTACGAACTTCTTTAAGTGTATCTGCGACATTTACATCGGTGATTTTCCCGTGTCCTTTTAATATATGGAAAGCCTTGTCTAACTTATCGGTTAAATTATCAAACATAATTTGCTGTAGTTTTAATAAGCCACAAAGATACAATAAACTATAAAAGTTTCAAATATTGAAGTAATTAAAAAAGCCAGTCGCAAAGGACTGGCTATAATCTTATTATATCAAATTAATTTTTCTCAAAAGTCAAGTAATCGGTATCTCCGTTACCACCGCTCACATCAACCAATTCAACTTTTGTACTTGTATAAGTAATGATATTCCAATCATCACTCAATTCATCATTAAATAAATCCGGTGAGTTAAAGAGAATATTAAAATCTAAATCACTACTACTTGGATTATCATCGTTACTATTGTCATCACTGTTTGTTACAGACCAAACTCCAGTATAAGTATTTGTTCCATTAGTTGCCGTTAAAACATTAGAAGTGCCAAAAGTAAAATTATACCCAGAAAAATAACTGGTCTTATTTTCACCATCATCTTCATAAAAAGTAATACGCCAAGTACCATTAGTCATTGTATTTACAATAGGAGTAGGATCCTGAGTATTGGTACTGTTATCATCATCGTTACTGCACATCGAAGCAACATTAAGTACAAACAAAAGGGCTAAAACAGGTAATAAAGACAGCTTTTTCATTAGAATTATTATTTGAAGTTAATAGTAATTTTTAAGCATAAATAATTAACGTTTTTTCTCAATTTTTTTTACTAAATAGAATTAAAATGCAAATCCTTAAAAAATCAACACACTAAAATTTAATACTTTATTTCCAAATTAGCAAGTAAATTTTAAATTCTATTACCTGTTCGTTTTAGCCACAAGAGATTTAAATTATTCCGAAGATGTTCATGAAACAAGTATTTAAGAACATTGAAAAAAGATGAAACAAGGTTATGTGTTTTTCCAATGAAAAAACTTTTAATGAGTTTTTAATACCTCGTTTATACAAAAAATCCCAACCTAAGTTGGGATTCCGTAATTAATCTTTTACTTTAAAAACTTTTCGAAGAATGTCTTCCATCAAACACCATTTGGTTATAGAGGACTGAAGTAAATTGGCTCCTACAAAAATGGTAAACCAAAACCAGTTTTCGTTAACATACATTCCTAATAAAACACTGATGATAACGAATGTTCCTGCGATTGCTCGTATTAGTCTATTGATCATAATTTTTAATTTGTTTGTTCTACATTAAGTACAGCAATATGAATATGTGATTTTGCTTCTTGTTTTTCATTGAACTCGTTTGTCAAATTCAGCAACAAGCTTACATTTTCTTTTGAAACCAAAGCGTAGAATAAAACCGATTGTGTTTCATTCATTTCGGCACCAAACCAATTGGTTTCCACAGCTTCTTCGGTGCTATCGCGATAGCCTTTTACTTCTCTATACGAATACGACAACACTTTTGATTCTTTCAAGATTTTCTTTACCTCTTTTTCAAATTCTGAAATTGCGGTTATAATGACTAGTTTCATCTCTTTCATATTTTAATTATTTTTCTCCCATTTTTTGTGTTCTGTGATGTAATAAATCAACGGAACAACAAGTAATGTTAACAAAGTTGACACAATAGCACCGGCTACTAATGAAATCGCTAAACCTTGGAAAATGGGGTCAAACAAAATAATAGAAGCTCCAATTACTACTGCTCCGGTTGTTAATAAAATAGGCGTTGTACGAACTGCTCCTGCTTCAATAATAGCTTGTTTAATGGGAATACCGTCGTTCAAACGAATTTCGATAAAGTCAATCAACAAAACCGAGTTCCGTACCATAACTCCCGCCAAAGCAATCATTCCGATGAATGATGTTGCCGTAAAGAAAGCCCCTAACAACCAGTGACCTAACACAATTCCTACTAATGACAACGGAATCGCTACCATCATTACCATTGGTGTTTTAAAATTTTGGAACCACCCCACAATCAACATGTAAATGATAATTACCACCACAGCAAAGGCTGCTCCTAAATCGCGGAATACTTCCAAAGTAATTTGCCACTCACCATCCCACTTTACCGTGAAATCACTTTCACTTTCCGGTTGGTCCATGTACAATTCGTTAACCGAATATCCCTTAGGTAACTGAATTTTTTGCAATTTTTCATTCATCCCTAAGATAGCATATACCGGACTTTCTAATGCTCCTGCCATATCGGCTAACACGTATACTACTCGTTTTTGATCTTTACGGTAAATTGCTTTTTGCAAGGTATCGGCTTTTACCTGAACCAAATCACTTACTGAAACTACGTTTCCTTGGCTGCCTCTGATTTTTAAATTTTCAATGTCTTCCAAAGATGTTTTTTCAGTATCATCTAATGCTAATACAATACCCACAGGATCTACCGAAGTTTCATCGTATAAATTAGAAACCGGCATTTCGCGAAGCAAATACGTTAAATTACCCACTACTTGTTGCGGTGCAATTCCATTTAACATTGCTTTTTCTTTGTCTACTTCTAATTTGTATTCTACTTGAGGCGCTTCCACCATCCAATCGACATCTACTACATCAGAAGTAGTTTCTAAAATATGTTTCACCTGATTTGCTACTTTAATTTGCTCTTTATAATCAGGTCCGTACACTTCGGCTACCAAAGTTGATAATACAGGTGGTCCAGGCGGAACTTCTACAATTTTAACATTGGCTCCATATTTCTTAGCAATTTTTTGTACTTGCGGACGTACTTCTTTTGCAATATCATGACTTTGTAAACTTCTATCTTCTTTGTGTAACAAATTCACCTGAATATCAGCCATATTGCTTCCGCCACGCATATCGTAGTGACGTACCAAACCGTTAAAAGTAATAGGTGCTGAAGCTCCTACATAATTTTGATAGGTTACCACTTCCGGAACTGTAGAAAGATATTGCGCAATTTCTTTAGTTACCGCAGCCGTTCTTTCTAAAGTAGTTCCTTCCGGCATATCGATTACGACTTGGAATTCGTTTTTATTATCAAATGGTAACATTTTAACCGCTACCGATTTGGTAAAGAACATAGCTACTGAACCCAACAATAAGAAAATGGTAATAGCAAACATTACATTTCTTTTTGTAGCACTATCTAACAAAGGTTGTTCTAGTTTTTTATAGATTTTGTAAATCCAACTTGTTTCTAAACCTTGTTCATCTTTATGCTCTTGTTCGTCTTTTTCTTGTAACAAGTGATATCCTAAATAAGGCGTAATTGTTAAAGCTACGAACAATGACAACATCATCGCGATAGAAGCTCCAATCGGCATCGGACTCATATAAGGTCCCATCATACCGCTTACGAAAGCCATTGGTAAAATAGCTGCAATAACGGTAAATGTTGCTAAAATGGTTGGGTTACCTACTTCATTAATCGCATAAATAGCAGCTTGTTTAAAGGGTAGTCGTTTCATTTTGAAATGCCTGTGCATATTTTCGGCAATAATGATACTGTCATCCACTACAATACCCACAACGAATACAAGGGCAAAAAGGGTAATTCGGTTTAGGGTGTACCCTAACATATAGTAGCTAAACAACGTTAAAGCAAACGTTAACGGAACAGAAAAAAACACGACTAATCCACCTCTCCAGCCCATAGCCAACATCACCAAAACCGTTACGGCTAAAATGGCAACACCTAAGTGCATTAACAACTCGCCTACTTTGTGAGAAGCCGTTTCGCCATAGTTACGCGTAATTTCGACATGAACATCGTTTGGAATTAATGTTTTCTTTAATTCTTCTACGTGATTCAAAATCTTTTCAGAAATCTTCATGGCATCAGCACCTTTCACTTTGGCAATAGAAATCGTTACCGCCGGATATTCTGATTGATTTTCATTGAACTTTTCATTAGCTTTGCCATACCCAAACGAAACGTAATTTTTAGGCGATTGCGGTCCGTCTTGAATGATTGCCACTTGTTTTAAATACACCGGCATGTTTTTATTGACACCAACTACCAAATTTTCAACGTCTTCGGTATTGGCTAAAAACTTACCTGTGGTCACTAAATATTCTTGGTCGTTGCGAACAAAACTTCCGGATTGAGAACTTCCGTTATTAGCTTTGATCATTTGCATGATACTCAATGCATCCACGCCATTTTCAGCCATTTTATCTTTATCTAAAACAACTTTCAATTCGCGAGTTCTACCTCCAATTTCTTTCGTAATCGCTACGTCTTTTACTTTTTCAATTTCGTCAGTTACTTGCTCTGCAATGCGACGCAATTCAAAATCACTATATTTTTCACTCCAAAGCGTTAGTCCTAACATTGGTACATCGTCAATAGAACGTGTTTTCACGATGGGTTGCATCACACCTTCCGGAAACATATCGCGGTGTTTCATCAATTCGTCATACAATTTAACGTATGAATCTTCGCTGTTTTCACCTACATAGAACTGAACAACCATCATAGAATAGCCATTGAAAGCCATACTGTGAATGTGTTCTACTCCTTTGATATTACTGATTACCTTTTCTAATGGTTTTACCACACGACTTTCCACTTCGCTAGGATTTGCTCCTGGATACATGACCATTACATCGGCCATTGGAACATTAATTTGCGGTTCTTCTTCCCTTGGAATCAAGAACGAACTGTAGACGCCAATGATCATTAACCCTACCATCAATAGAATGGTTAGTTTAGAGTTGATGAAAAAATTGGCTATTTTACCTGAAATACCTTCTTGCATTTTTTTAGTTTGTTTAAAGTTTGAGACTTTGATACTTTATGAGACTTCTCCGCTCGAGGTGACAGCTTGAAGTAACAAAAACTGATTACTGAATACTGATTACTGAATACTGATTTTAGCGCCATTAAACAATTTACCTTCTGCAGAAACAATGTATTGTTCTTTACTGTTTAAACCTGATAATACTTCTACTTGGTCTCCAAAAGTTTTCCCTAAACGCAACCATCTTAAAACAGCTACATTGTCACTTCCTACCGTATAAATTCCGGTTAATTGTCCTTGTTTTATCAATGCGCTTTGCGGAATTAAAACTACATCTGAAACTTCCGTTTGTGTTGCTCTCTTTTCAATGGGAAACTGAACATTTACAAACATTCCCGATAATATTTTGACTTCTGTTTTCTCTAAATCGATTTTCACCAAATATTGTCCGCCTGTATTTTTAGCCGATAAACTCACTTCTGAAACTTTACCTGTTAATTGTTGGCCTACTGATTTCACCAAGACATTCACTTTCATTCCTTCTTTTACAGAAGCGATATCACTTTCGGAAACCATTGCCGTTACTTGTAATTTTTTAGCTCCTTCAACACTTACTAAAGGCATTCCCGGATTAGCCATATCGCCTTCTTTTACAAATGTATTGGTTACTACACCATCAAAAGGAGCGGCAATATTTGCATAGGCAAACTGAGCATTCACTTCGTTACGCATTTGTTTTGCAGCTTCTAAACCTGCTTTTGCCATTTCGTAACGAGCTGTCATATCATCTAATTCTTTTTGAGAAGCACTTTGTTGCGCAAATAAATTCACAAAACGATCGTAATCTTTTTTAGCATTATTATAAGCCGCTTGTGCTTGAATGATAGATGCTTCAACTTGTGCTTTTTTAGCTTGTAAATCGGTGTTGTTTACGCTCACTAACAATTGCCCTTTGCGTATTTTTTGACCCACTTTCACATTTAGTTTGGTCACATATCCCATCATTCTAGTGCTTACATTAGCACTATTCTCTGCTTCAATTTTTCCACTGGCTGAAACATAAGTTCCTTCTTCAGTTGCTCCTGTTCCGGCTACTTTTACGGCAACTGGTTTTAACTCTGCAACTTTTTCTCTATTATCACCTCCGCAAGACATTAGTAATGCAGAAGTTATTGTTACTATAGCGATTGTTTTTTTCATTTTTAGTCTATTAAATATTGTTATGAGATTTCTCACTTTGTTCGAAGTGACAAATCTTTTTAGTTAGTTAAGAATTGTAAATATTGTTTAGTGAAATTATATTCGAATACAGCTTGTAAAAACTCTAGTTCTTTTTTAGCTTTTTGTGTTTCAGCCATTAACAAATCGGTTGTTTTTTCCAAACCTTGTTCGAATCTATTTTTACGAATTCTGTATGATTCTTCCGCTTGATCAAAAGCTAATCGGGATAAATTAACTTTGTTTTCGGCATCGACCAATTGACGATTGGTTTTGTTCAATTCTAACTGGCTTTGTTTTTTGTATTGTTCAGTTTCTGTTTGAGCTTTGTGGAAATCAGCTTTTGCTTTTTGGGTTTTCCCAATGTTTTTATACCCATCAAAAACATTCCATGATAATTGGGCACCAATCAAATATCCTTTTGCTGCTGTACCAAATAATTTATCGTCATACAACTGATAATTTCCGAAAGCATTTAATCGTGGTAAAAAGCCCATTTTAGCCGATTGGAACATTTTTTTGTACGCTGCTGCTGATTCATCCATTGCCTGAATATCTTTTCTATTTTCTGGAAGAACAGTCACCTGATTTTCAATTGTAATTTCATTTTCCAATGCTTCAAATGGCTTATACACTTTTCCTTTCATGTCTTCATTTAAAAGAAAAGCTAAATAATCGGAAGCATTTTGAACGTTACTTTTTGCATATTGCAATTGGTTAGCAATTTCGTTTACACGAACTTTTACATCCAAAACATCTGTTTTTTGCAACATTCCATTTTTAAAATAGTTTTCCACCATTTTAAGATTGCCTTGCGCCGTTTCGTTTGCCTTTTCTAAAACTGCAACGGCTTTGTAGGCCAATTGCAATTGCATGAAAGCTTTGGAAACTTCTAATTGTAAATATTCTTTGGTTCGTTCCGTTTGCAAACTATAAGCATTCATTTTAGCTTTAGCTGCTTGGCGACCGTAAATTCCGTCCATATTGAAAATAGGTTGCTGTACTTCAATCATCGTAGCGAAGTTTTCAATATGTTCGGGATCATTTAACAAAGCGGGATTAAAATCGGCTTGTGTTAAAATCTCCTGATTTAATTTGGAACCGAAAGCCATCAACGGATTGGTAGTCGTAATTGCCGTATGAGAAGCTGAAATATTGGGCAAGAACAAAGCATTGGACTGACGATAATCGGCTTGTGCTGAGTTGAAAGCTTCTTCTGCAATTTTTATCTGCAAATTCTTCTCGTTTATTTTTCCAAGCACTTCTTCTTTTTTGATGGAAAGTGTGTCTTGTGCCCAAAAAAGCTGGGAGAAAAACGTTAATGTTAATACAATGATACTTTTTTTCATTTGTTTCTTATTATTTGCTTTTAATCGGTTAGACCTATTGAAAGTTTTATAGTAATTTATCGTTCAACTATTTAAAACTTCAAACATCAATTATTTTACAGCAAATTTAGATTTCCATAACTGTACAATCAGTAACAAGAGTTACATTGGTTTGCAACATTTATTACAAAAAGAGAAAGCACCTCATAAGAGATGCTTCCTGTACTAACCAATAAAACTAAAAACAATCATCAACATCGTCGATGAAATTCTTATCGCGTGCTGCCGTGACCTCCGGCTACAATTTTTAGAATTCTTACATTCAAATACAAGAATTTAAAAAACTGTATCAAAGGATTTTGCATTTTACGCTTTTGAGATTTTGATATTCTTTGAGCCATTGTTTTCTTTTTAAATTTTTATTCAGGAATTAACCACCAAAACGGACGCATTTTTGCTTTCCAAATGAATGCATAATGCAATGCTAATTTAACCCAGTGTCCCGCTAACCCAATATCACCAAACGTTTTGTTGATATCCCTACCTTGAGTCTTCGGATATTTTTTATAATCGGGAACAATAGGATATGTAGTAATGCTTACTCCGCTTCCTTGTGTTAGTCCATAACCTGCTGAAGCTATACAAGCTGCTCCCATATTTCCCATTGATCCTTTGTGATGTAGAGATTCTTTTCCTGATTTAATACTATCAATGATATTATCTGCTACTAATTTTGCCGTAATACCTGATGGCATACCGGTACGCGGTGGCGCAGGGAAAATTTCGGTTCCGTTTTTACTTTTTCTTGGTTTAGAAATAGTATGTGGCGGGGCAAAAGCAATTCCGGGTGCAAAAATATTTTTATAAGATGGGTTTTGATAGGTTTCCGGCCAATCTTGTACTGACCATTCTTCGTAAGGTTTCGGTGTATAATCGGCATCTACAATCATAAAACCTTTAAATAATTTGTCGGTTATATCTTGATTATTTTTGTCGTAAGCTTTAAAACCATGTCCGGAGAAAGCGGGAATCAACATTGCAAAATCAAATTCTTCGGTTTTATATTCGCCTTCCAAATTTTCATAATGCGCTTTCCCTTTTTCAATTTTATTGACTCCTGCTCCTAGAATCCATTTGATATCACGATCTTCAAAAACCATTTCGACCATATCAGAAGATTTCATGTTGAAACCGTTATAATCCAATAACATTCCATCCATACCAAAATCACCTAATTCATATTCGTTAGAAATCCAGGTGATATCAGCTTTTTCACGAACTCCAAACTTTTGCAGTTCTTTTTCGACATTCAAAATATATTCGAAAGCCGCACCTTGACAAGTTGCTTTGGGATGCCCCGTTCCAATTAAAATTTTGGCTTTTTTATCTGATTTTTTCAGTTCATTTATTAATCTGTGTAACGCTTCTGATGCATGAGTAGCATGATCGTATGTACAAACTGAATACACATCGTTTGTAGCTGGTAATAATCCTTCCGTTAAATCGAAAGCTAATTTTGGACCGGTTGCATTAATCAGAAAATCATAGGTAACTTTTTCTTGTTTCCCTAGATTCTCTCCGAAAACACCTTCCACCAAAATATAAGGTTTAGATTCTTGAGTATCTCCTTCCGGATGAAAAGAAACGGCTTTGGCTTGTTTGTATCCGATACCTTTTCTTTTGTATAATGGTTCTAATGGGAAAATGACATCTTGAGGTTTCATTCTTCCGATTCCTACCCAAATATTAGAAGGAACCCATTGGTAATTTCTATTAGGAGAAACCACCAAGACTTCGTGTTCCTTCCCTAATTTTCTTCTTAAATGTGCTGCAGCAGTATGACCTGCAATTCCTGCACCTACTATGACTATTTTGGACATTTATGATTAGTTTTGATAAGTCAAAGGTAAGCGGATTGCTAAGCTCTTACAGCAACATTTGTTACATATCAACCTAGCTATAAACCAATTATAAAAACACTAAACACTCCAATCCATAGAATGATGCACAACATTTCTATGGGAGGAATAAGCAGCCCACGTTTAGTATTCCAAAAGATTTGTAGTCCCGCTGTGTGCACTACAGAGTAGTTCACTTCCATCGGGGCTATATTTTGAGGTAGTTGTCTTTCAAAACCGGTATAAAACAAAAAACCCTATCCGTTTTGGATAGGGTTTTCTAAAGAAAGGCGGCGACATACTCTCCCACAGGATTGCAGTACCATCTGCGCAATCGA
>NZ_JBSEFI010000026.1:0-50002 GCF_053570605.1 Flavobacterium sp. U410 | reverse complement strand
AAGAACAGATAAAATGGATGAATAGTACTAGTTGTAATTCGATACTGTAAATCTACAAAAAATTGAAAGGAATTCACAACAAACCTAGAAATCGTCAAAACTTCTTCGACGTTGTAATTCGATACTGTAAATCTACAAAAAATTGAAAGGAATTCACAACTAAGCATCATTACGGTCATGAAGAGAAGATGTTGTAATTCGATACTGTAAATCTACAAAAAATTGAAAGGAATTCACAACCTATGAGCGGGAGTACCGAGGCAAAGGTATGTTGTAATTCGATACTGTAAATCTACAAAAAATTGAAAGGAATTCACAACCGAGGTCAGCGCTCCGAAGAATTAGCAAAGGTTGTAATTCGATACTGTAAATCTACAAAAAATTGAAAGGAATTCACAACGCTATTGATTGAGCAACATTGGAGCGGTTTGTTGTAATTCGATACTGTAAATCTACAAAAAATTGAAAGGAATTCACAACCTGCTGCTTCAACGCTGTCTCTGCTCTTATGTTGTAATTCGATACTGTAAATCTACAAAAAATTGAAAGGAATTCACAACTTTTTCAATCTTAATTAAATCCTCCTTTGTGTTGTAATTCGATACTGTAAATCTACAAAAAATTGAAAGGAATTCACAACGGATTATTCCATTCGGGAAGGAAAGTTATTGTTGTAATTCGATACTGTAAATCTACAAAAAATTGAAAGGAATTCACAACAAAGACAACGCTGGGTGGTTTCCCTGATAGGTTGTAATTCGATACTGTAAATCTACAAAAAATTGAAAGGAATTCACAACACCTTTGATGTCGGTTTATACCCCATACTTGTTGTAATTCGATACTGTAAATCTACAAAAAATTGAAAGGAATTCACAACCTTTTCCGTTTTCGTTAAGAAACCAAACAGGTTGTAATTCGATACTGTAAATCTACAAAAAATTGAAAGGAATTCACAACCGACGAATGAAACAAATACAACGTGAACGTGTTGTAATTCGATACTGTAAATCTACAAAAAATTGAAAGGAATTCACAACGAGATAACCTTCATATACATCAACGCCTATGTTGTAATTCGATACTGTAAATCTACAAAAAATTGAAAGGAATTCACAACAAAACGATGCCATAAGAGCAGAGACAGCGTGTTGTAATTCGATACTGTAAATCTACAAAAAATTGAAAGGAATTCACAACGCATATGTCGCGCATATTCAGCGAGTTACCGTTGTAATTCGATACTGTAAATCTACAAAAAATTGAAAGGAATTCACAACAGACTATCTTAATTCATTAGATTAGATTAAGTTGTAATTCGATACTGTAAATCTACAAAAAATTGAAAGGAATTCACAACCGCATCTAAAAGTTTTTTTCTTTCAGCCGCGTTGTAATTCGATACTGTAAATCTACAAAAAATTGAAAGGAATTCACAACTAATCATGATAAACTGTGTCGCCCTCTTCGGTTGTAATTCGATACTGTAAATCTACAAAAAATTGAAAGGAATTCACAACAGAAAACAAAACAGCTTTTAGCTGGTGAAAGTTGTAATTCGATACTGTAAATCTACAAAAAATTGAAAGGAATTCACAACTTAAAAGTCTTTTTAACATAATCTTCAACCGTTGTAATTCGATACTGTAAATCTACAAAAAATTGAAAGGAATTCACAACCACCACACCCTTACTACGATCCAGTAACAGGTTGTAATTCGATACTGTAAATCTACAAAAAATTGAAAGGAATTCACAACGCGGATATAAATACAGCTTTCGCCAGAGTTGTTGTAATTCGATACTGTAAATCTACAAAAAATTGAAAGGAATTCACAACTTGACTATTACGACCCTATGTTTGCCAACCGTTGTAATTCGATACTGTAAATCTACAAAAAATTGAAAGGAATTCACAACCATTTCTCTCAAAGAACTCCTGAAGCCTAAGTTGTAATTCGATACTGTAAATCTACAAAAAATTGAAAGGAATTCACAACTCAGTCATCGAGTCGAACATGCAACTTTTAGTTGTAATTCGATACTGTAAATCTACAAAAAATTGAAAGGAATTCACAACATCTTGAACATATGTTATCCAATTTGTGAAGTTGTAATTCGATACTGTAAATCTACAAAAAATTGAAAGGAATTCACAACAGTGAGTTGCCCACGCTTAGTCCAGAGTTTGTTGTAATTCGATACTGTAAATCTACAAAAAATTGAAAGGAATTCACAACTAGGTGGTGTGTTAGCAGGAAACAGACAGAGTTGTAATTCGATACTGTAAATCTACAAAAAATTGAAAGGAATTCACAACTTGAGTACAAAAAGGATAAGAGTGTTAAGAGTTGTAATTCGATACTGTAAATCTACAAAAAATTGAAAGGAATTCACAACTTTCTAACTTCCTTTCTTAAAGATTCGTCCGTTGTAATTCGATACTGTAAATCTACAAAAAATTGAAAGGAATTCACAACCAAAGGTATAAACAGAATGTATAATTTTGAGTTGTAATTCGATACTGTAAATCTACAAAAAATTGAAAGGAATTCACAACTTTTGAAGTTGATAATGCGTAACAGTTATCGTTGTAATTCGATACTGTAAATCTACAAAAAATTGAAAGGAATTCACAACTTTAAAATACTTGCATAAAGACAAGGAGCTGTTGTAATTCGATACTGTAAATCTACAAAAAATTGAAAGGAATTCACAACCAGGGGGATACCTTAACGTCTAACAAACAAGTTGTAATTCGATACTGTAAATCTACAAAAAATTGAAAGGAATTCACAACCTCCTGGGCTATCTGGCTATACCGATGAACGTTGTAATTCGATACTGTAAATCTACAAAAAATTGAAAGGAATTCACAACTACTCAATATTCAATGTCTCTAATTCAACAGTTGTAATTCGATACTGTAAATCTACAAAAAATTGAAAGGAATTCACAACTATAACAAACGAAGAATTAGCCGCCAAATCGTTGTAATTCGATACTGTAAATCTACAAAAAATTGAAAGGAATTCACAACGTTAAGACAGTACCTTCTTTTCCTTTTTCATATCTATATGCTAATATATTTTTTATTTAACTGCATTGAGGATTCTTTCAAATGGAATATCTCTTTGTTCAATGATGTCGGTATCTGTATAATTAATAACTTCATCTATTTGTATACCTACTTTTTGAGTAAGTGTATTATCAGGATATAATATCACGTTTCCCGTAAAACCAAAAATATAACCTCCTGGTAATGGCAATCTTTTCATATCTCCGTCTGCTCCTGCTGTTTGTTCACCGATAGTAACGGCTTGGGGAAATACATGCTGAAAGTTCATTGTATTCCATTCGCTCATACTTTGTGTAGCTGCATTTACAATAATAAACACCTTTCCATTATAAGTATGGGTTGTTTTATTGGGTATTTCCGGAAAATATTCCGTGGTAAGATCTCTTTCAGATACAAACACATAAGTTCCGAAATCATTAAAATTCTGTTTATAATATTTGCTATACCAATTTTCTTTAGGAGCAAAATAATTATAAACAAAAGTAAAAGCAAAACCTCCGTTATCAGGATATGCACGCATGTCAAAAACAATAGCTTTTTTGGCAGATGCTTTTTCAAAAACCGAATCCATTGTTGCAATCAATTGGTCGTCTGTAACATCTTCTAAAAAAGACATGGTTTGATCTATCCTGAAATAAGCAACGTTTTCATGCTCTAGCGTATAAGCATTTTTCGCTTTCATTTCTTCTGTTAAATAAGCACTTATTTGAGCTATTTGTGATTGATTTTCAACCGAAATTAATTCAATTTGTGTAGTCATTTCTTTGAGATCCGGATATTTTTGTATTTGCATTTGTTTGGTTTGCAAATCATCAGTCCAGATCAAATTATCTAAATAGTTAGATAATTTATACAACAGCACATTAGTATTAGACGCTGAAAGCAAACTTTTTTTATTTGTTATCATCTCTGCTACTGTAGTGCCATTTATAGTCATGATTCTATCTCCTACAGCTATATTGGCTTGTTTACAAATCTCAGGAAATATTAAATGTGTAACAAGAATGTGATCTTCTCGTACTTGATAATCAAAAGGTGAAAAATAATTAGTGTGAAAAATTTCTTTTCGATAATGTAACTCTTTATAAAAGCTAAACGCATGGGTGTCTTCTAAAAGAGCTACTGCTTTAGCTAATACTATTTCAAACTCTTTTCTGGAAGCACAGGTGATGGATTGTTGAACCAACTCCTTGAGCCTTTCATTGGTCTTGTTTGGCATCAAATATTTATACGGATACAAATAATCTATAGCTCCTATGATTTTTGCCATAGTTAATAACCTATACTTTAAAGGCATCTGAATCTTTTTGTCAAGGTCATAAGTTTTCTCATGCAAAATAGATTTTTGATACTCTTTTTGAGAAGTATCATAATAATGATCTCCTACAAACCGATAAGTATAAATATCATTTAATAACTTCTTATATTTATGTTTGATAACTTTATGCTTTTGATACCAATCAAAGTTTTGATTCGTATATATCACATCTTTTTGGCTATTAGGTTGTGCTTTAATTGTAAAGTTATTGTCTAGCTTTTCAGAGAGCAACGCTACCGATGTATTGATATCAAGTTGTGATCGGAGAATATTATCTAAAAAAAGACTATTGGCATCTATCTTACCACTTGCTAAATCAGGATGATAATATTTTAAGAAGTTCCAGACTTTAATAAATTCATATTGAGGAACTTATTGAGTATAAGAACTGTATACGAAAAGTAATAATAAGGCTGTTAGTTTATTCATTGTATAGTATTTGTATTACGGCTAATAATCCTCGGAATACATGTGATACCTAAAAACCGCGTTCCAACAAATATAAGCAACTCTGCTATTACTTCCAACCAATCTTATTCATCTCATAAATCCATTCAATTCCAGCTTGTAATACCTTCTTTTCTTCAATTTCAAAATCAGGGTTTATACTTAAGCCATATTTTATCATTTTTCGATCTGCAAAAACAGATTCGGCTAAATTTATTACGGAACCGTCTGATAGTGTATGAGAAACACATCCTGTAGAAACACCAAAAGTCGGTTTACCAAATGATTTTGTATTGTTTCTGAATTTAAAAGCCACGGTCATAGCTTCTCCTGAACTTGCTGTTTGGTTATCGGTTAGCACAGCTACAAACTGATTACTAAAATCTTTTGATGAAACTACCGTTTCCATAATCAGCTGATCTTCTATATAAGCTTTACCTTCAACTATTTTCCAAGCTTCACTATTTCCGTCAGAGTCTACAAAGTAGCCTAAAGTTCCGTTTCCTATTAATGGCTCAACTGAAAGCAGCATTGGCCACATATTACCGCCAAAGTTCCCACGCAAGTCAACTATCCAGCCTTTCAGTCCATTCTGTGATTGTTCCTCTATTTTTCTTCTGATTTTTACAATGTAGTTTTGGTATTCCTCTTCAGTTCCGATGCAAAAAGGTATTCTAATATAGCCTATGTCCTTTGGAGTAATTTCATCATCCAAAACCGGTAGGGGCTTATTTTCTGAATCTTCGTCTAATACTGTTGCTGATTTAAAATAACTATGGTTGTCATTAAGCTTTGAAATAGCATAACTGATTACAGAGTAGGTTTCTTTAATATTTTTTGCATTCTGAGCTCGTTTAAAAATATCAACTTTAAACTCTTCCCAATCAATCGTATTCTTATGTATTGATTTTTCCTTAAGCAAGGAAAGTGTCTCATTTAGATAGTCAGAGACTTCTTTTGGAACAGAATTTTGTGTGCTACAGCTTACGAAAGCTAAAATCAAAAATACAGAGCGAAAGATTTTCATTTGTTAGTAACGTACTTAACTTGCTAATATTATATTTTTTGACTATTCAAACCAGATTTTCTAATTTTCGGAGAGACAAATGAAACGAACTGCGTAACAAAATTCGGAAGCTTGCCATAACCAGCCATTACTTATAACTGCTGTTATACGCAGTTTTTATTTTTTTATTAAATCTTGAACTTTTTTAATTCCGCAACCAATCGCAAAAATTCTTGTTCTCAAATCATTAATTCCACCATATGGAATTATGTCTGTCCAAAATTCAATTCCACGCTTTTCAAGTTCGGAGATTACTTTTTTGACTTCTATTTGAGAGCTATACATTCCGATATAATTCCGATTTGCGTGTTCGTCTGCTTTTATTGTTTTCAGGGCATATTGAACTGCGTCATTTTCTGTAGCAAAATATTCCAAAACTTTTTTTTCACCACGTTCCGTATAATACCATTGATAAAGTCCATCATTGTTTTCAAGCCCATAACCTTCATATATGAAATTTCCATTTATGCTGTAACTATTCATTGAATAGCAATTTTCCTTTAGCCATTGTTCCAATTGGAATTCAGTTTTAATTTCAGTTTCTTTCATTTCTAAATTATGTACAACGATCCTCAGCTAAAGAAAATGGTATGAGACAAAACCAAACCAAAAATAGGCAAAACTTAGAAAATTCTTGGCCTAGTCATTCTTTTTAACTGATGTTGTTTTTTATGAAGAAATCATTTGGGCCATAGGAGGTTGTTGATGAATTTCGAATTCAAAAATATCTAAACGTCTAAAACCATATACTTTCTCAATTATCTCAATTAAATACTCTTTAGTTTTTGTCTTATCTTTTCTGCAATTTAAAATACACGATGGTACATTTTCATATTCATAAAAATCAAATTCATTTGAGATTTCTAAGTTTTCAAATTTAGTTTGTTTTTCTTTTTCATTATAAAAATTCAGAGATATTGAGTAATTAAAGTCAAAACTCTTTTTATTTATTTTTTCATTCAAACCTCCATGAATTAATTGAAGAACTATCCCATTGTCTTTAATAATATTCACAATGTAACTAAAATTTTCCAAGTCAAATGTATCTAAAACATTGAATACTTTATCAATTCCCACGACAAAAATATCTTGGTTTACAGGTTTTCTTTTACCTATAAGTCTATTAGTTGCACAAAGCTGGAAATTTGCACTTCATCCCGCCTGACGAAAAACCTTTGTTGGCAGAAGTGTTTATTTTTCTAAAATAGGTATTATATGTTCCCAATTCATTTTTTTTGCAAAGTCTAACGCACTTTCTCCTTGATTAGACTTTACACTTTTATCTGCTCCATTACTCAATAAAACTTCAACAGAAGTCAAGTTTCCTGCAATAGTTTCTTTGTGTAATAACGTTAAACCATCTTCGTCTCTATTGCTTATTTCATTAGGATTTTCTTTTAAAAATTCAATAAGCTTTTCTCTCATATTTTTACTCATTGGATGCTCCGCCAAGTTTTCTGGATTTTCTTTTTGCTCATTTACAAGCAAAATTTCATTAAAATCTCCAAAATCTAATCCCCAAACATTATCGTGTTCTTTTCTTTCTTGATTTGTCATTTCGGAACGCATTGCTTGAATGGTAAATCCTCCGTATGTTGCAGGTTTTGGTGCAGAAGAAAATAGTTTTGATAAGCCTGTTTTTGGTTTCTTACTACTATAAGTCGCAAACAACCAATCGCTAATTTGATTTAATGATACATGTACAAAATCTCCATTTTTGATATTTGTTAATTCATTAGGACTATTTACAAGAATTCCTTTTACATTGTTTCCATCAAATTGTACGTCATTAATCCACATATGTTCAACAATTTGTCCATTATCAGTGTCTTGTGTAAAAGCTACTTTCACACAGGCAACAGTTAATGCAGGAATAATTCTTCTATATTCCCACGATAATTCTCTCCAAAAATATTTAAAAGTTTTTTGTGCATTTTTAAATGCTTCAACCATTTTTGGGTTATTCCCATCTGCAAAAAACATCTCTTTATCTGCCATAAATTTGTGCTATTTTTATTCGTTTCTGTCTTTGTTTGTCGTTTGGTGTAATATTTCTACTAACGGTAAGTATATGAAAAGTAGGCGATTTCAAAGCACAGAACTTTCGGTTAGGCACAAACTTTGATACGAACCAAAAGCATTGATTTTACCACTATTTCGCCTATTTTTTATATACATTGTTACCTGCTGGCTTTATTTTCTTTTTTCTTTCAGTTTCTCTTCAATTTTGTTGTGAAGATTTGTCTTTATCCACTCGTTCATTTTGTCTTTATCTTCGCCCTCAGAAGCGTGCCAAGGACTTTCTTCATTAAACAAAAGTGAATCTGATTTCAAGTCGTAAAGCGAATGATATAAATTTCCGCGTTCAAATACTAAGTAGTCGTTTTCAATAAACAATCTGATATTCTCCATATTTTTTGGTCCCTCGTCATAGTTCCAAAATATTTTTTTCAATGTAGAACCGGATTGCAGTTTGTCACGACTTAGCTTGTCTTCATTTTTCCAATCACTTTTGTTCCATTTTACAATATCCCATTCAACGTCATCAAATCCTGCGATTGTAAAATATAGAACATAAACATTGTTTCCATATTCAAGGTGTTGCTGGTACAAATAATCCTTAAAGAGAGTTTGATAAACTTTCATTTTGGCTTCCATATATTTCATTGAACCATCTTTATTTAGTCCTTTTGTCTCTTTATCCAAGTACCTATCAGCAACGGTTACCGAGTCAATTAACACTTTCTGTTCAATTAGTTCATTAATTTCAAGTTCAGCTATTTTGTCAAAGTAAAATTCAACACTCCTATATTCGAGTTTTTGATTTTGGCTTTGACAGCTAATTGCCAAGATTGAAAGAAGTCCGATTAATATTTTTTTCATTGTCGTTTATTAGCTTGCAGGTAACTCTTAAATATCACCAAATATATACAACTTTTAATCATAAAATAAATAGCATTAAAGAAAAATATGGTAAAGAAACAAATCTATAAAGAGTAACATCACTCAACAAACACTATCTAACTTCTTTTTTATAAATTTGCATTTTTACTCCCAAAAAATAAACGCAACATGAAACTCGTATTTGCCTCCAACAATAAAAATAAAATAGCAGAAATCAAACAAATGCTTCCTGCCGAAATCGAACTGTTAAGTTTACAAGATATTGGCTGCACTGAAGATATTCCCGAAACAGCAGATACCATTGAAGGAAATGCTATTTTAAAGGCAAACTATGTTACCGAAAAGTTTGGCTACAATTGCTTCGCCGATGACACCGGATTAGAAGTAGACGCTTTGAACGGTGCTCCGGGAGTGTATTCGGCTCGCTATGCCGGCGAACAAAAAAATGATAAAAGCAACATTCAAAAATTATTGCAAGAGTTAGGACAAAACACAAATCGTTCGGCTCAATTCAAAACCGTAATTGCCTTGAATATTGAAGAAACCCAACATCTTTTCACAGGCATTGCAAAAGGTTATATTACAAATGAAGAACATGGCGAAAAAGGTTTTGGCTATGATCCGGTATTTCAACCGGAAGGATTAAACGTTACTTTTGCACAATTAGACATGGCAGAAAAAGCACAATTAAGCCATCGTGGAAAAGCGACTCGCGAATTAATTGACTACTTACACCAAATTAATCTTTAATAGTAAGCACGGGTAAACTCCAACTGTATCGAACAGCAGCTAAACGAAAAACAATGATAAATAACGAAGTTACCAATTCGTTGACAGCATCTTTTACTCCTAAATAACGTAACCCAAAGAATAAAATTCCACCAATAATACAAATAGTAGCATAAATAGTTCCTTTGCGCAGCAAAAGCGGAATCTCGTTGCACAAAATATCTCTTATTAATCCACCGAAGCTCGCCGTCATCGTTCCTAATGCAATACAAATCGTAGGGTGCAATCCGTATTCCAATCCTTTTTCAATTCCTATTAGCGTATAAATTCCCAATCCAATGGTATCAAATAAAAACAAAGAGACTCTCAGTTTATTCAAATAATCTCTAAAAACTGAAGCTACAATACATCCTAATATAATGATATAGACATATTTTAAATCCTGCATCCATCCTACCGGCATTCTCCCTATCAAAATATCTCGTAACGTACCGCCTCCTAAAGCCGTTACAAAGGCAATAATAAAAATACCGAACAAATCCAACTTCTTGTTGATAGCGGCCAAAACTCCTGAAATAGTAAAAACAAAAACGCCAATTATATCTAAGATTTCTATCATCGTTACACTTTTTTGCAAAAATATCATTATTTATTTTTTATCCCTCTTTTTTACACAAAAGTATCCTTTTCATTTACTTGCTTTATTTTTCAAACTTAATTATTTAAAAATCAATCACTAACAAATTAGCATATCTCATTAATTAACACTACCTTTGCACCTATTTTTAAATATATACATGAACAAATTTGAACAATTGGGTCTTAATGAATCGCTACTGCTGGCGATAAAAGATCTTGGATTTGAAAATCCATCGGAAGTACAGGAAAAGGCGATTCCTATTTTATTAGAAAAAGACACTGATATTGTTGCACTTGCACAAACAGGTACAGGTAAAACTGCAGCTTTTGGTTTTCCTCTTATTCAGAAAATCGATGCTGAAGACAGAACTACTCAAGCTTTAGTTCTTTCTCCTACACGTGAACTTTGTTTGCAAATCACAAACGAAATTAAATTGTATTCTAAATACATTAAAGGACTGCATACCGTTGCAGTTTACGGAGGTGCCAATATTAATGAACAGGCCAAAGAAATTAAGCGTGGAGCACAAATTATTGTAGCTACTCCAGGAAGAATGCAAGACATGATTAACCGTGGTATGGTAAACATCAAAAACATTAACTATTGTGTTTTAGATGAGGCTGACGAAATGTTAAACATGGGCTTTTATGATGATATTACATCAATCTTATCAGACACACCGGACGAAAAATCAACTTGGTTATTCTCGGCTACAATGCCGCAAGAAGTGGCCAGAATTGCTCGTGAATTCATGCGCAAACCATTAGAAATCACAGTTGGTCACAAAAATTCAGGATCTCAAAATGTGTCACACGAATTTTACTTAGTAAATGCTCGTGACCGTTATGCAGCTTTAAAACGTTTAGCAGACGCTAACCCTGATATTTTCTCGGTAGTATTTTGTAGAACGAAAAGAGATACACAAGCTGTTGCTGAAAAATTAATTGAAGACGGATATAATGCTGCTGCTTTACACGGAGATTTATCACAGGCGCAACGTGATGCAGTAATGAAATCGTTCCGTGGAAGACAAATCCAAATGTTGGTTGCCACTGACGTTGCAGCTCGTGGAATTGACGTTGACGATATTACGCACGTAATCAATTACCAATTGCCTGATGAAGTTGAAACGTATACACACCGTTCAGGTCGTACAGGTCGTGCCGGAAAATCGGGAACTTCAATGGTGATTGTAACTAAAAGTGAGTTGCGTAAAATCAACCAAATTGAAAAAATCATCAAAACTAAATTTGAAGAAAAACCAATTCCTTCTGGTATTGAAATCTG
Source organism: Flavobacterium sp. U410 (assembly GCF_053570605.1). Taxonomy (NCBI): domain Bacteria; kingdom Pseudomonadati; phylum Bacteroidota; class Flavobacteriia; order Flavobacteriales; family Flavobacteriaceae; genus Flavobacterium; species Flavobacterium sp. U410. Next base: position 38,532 of record NZ_JBSEFI010000026.1, on the reverse strand, counting down.
CGAAATTCAGTTATTCCACTTAGCAAACAAAATCAAAGACGTAGAAGTAGATCACGAAATTGATTCATACTTACCTGCTATTGAAGAAGTTTTAAGCGAATTAACCAAAGAAGAATTAATCAAACGTATTGTTTCTGTTGAATTCAACCGTTTCTTGGCTTACTACAAAAAATCAAGAGACATCAGTGCTGAAACATCATCAAACAGAAGAGGTGAAATCACTACTGATGGTGCCGTTCGTTACTTTATCAACATTGGTTCAAGAGATAATTTCGATTGGATGTCACTTAAAGATTTCTTACGTGATACCTTAGAATTAGGTCGTGATGATATCTTTAAAGTAGATGTAAAAGAAGGATTCTCTTTCTTCAACACCGATTCTGAATATGCTGAACGCGTAATGGAAACGATGAACAATATCCATTTAGAAGGAAGAAAGATCAATGTAGAAATCTCTAAAAACGATGGCGGAAGAAACCAAAACCGTAGAGATCACGGTGGAAGAGACAGAAGAAATTCTAGTGGTGGTTCAAGAGAAAGAAGAGGCGGAAATTCGGATCGTAAATTTGAAGGTCGCAGAGACGGCGGAAGAGAAAGAGACGGAAGAGATTCAAGACCTTCCGGAGAACGCAAAGAGAGAAGAAGCAATTCTGATTCAGGAAAAGGCTTTTTCGATAAAGCAAAACGCTCTAGAAGAAGCTAGGTTTCGTTAATTTTTAGATAAAATACTCCTAAACTATAAAATATCTCAGTTTGATTCGTATTTTTGAATCAAGATTTACCCAAAGATGAGATATTTTATAGTTTTTTTATTGGCTATAGTTTCGCAGTTTGCCTTTGCGCAAAATGATACGATAGTTTCTTCATTACAAGGAACCGTAATCAACAGTCAAACGCGTTTGCCTATGAATAATGTTCACGTAATCAATACTACCATTGTAAAAGGTACCATAACCGACGGTAATGGTTATTTTGAATTGCCGGCAAAGGTAAATGACACTTTATTATTTTCTTATCTTGGTTTTGAAACCATTAAAGTTAGGGTAACTCACGACTGGATTAAAAATAAATCTTCAAAAGTAGTGTTAACGGAAAAAGCTCTAGCCCTAGAAGAAGTCGTTGTAGCTCGTTATAATTTAACAGGTTATGTTGAAGTTGATACCCGATTGATTCCGGTTAATGAAGATGCGTATCGTTATAGTATTTCCGGATTAAACGCAGGTTACGAAGCAGGTGATAAATCGCCAAGTGCGGTTACTAAAGTGCTACAATCCATCTTTAACCCCGCCGACTTTCTCTACAACACCTTTGGAAAAAGACCAAAGCAGATGGATAAGCTCAAAAAGATGAAGCAAGATGACAGCGTACGGGAATTATTAGCTACCAAATACGATAGAACTACACTAGCTGCATTATTAGAAGTAGACAAAGACGATATTCCTTTGATTTTACAAAACTGTAACTATTCGGAATATTTTATCAAAACAGCCAATGATTTACAAATCTTAGACGCTATTAGTGCTTGTTATGAAGAATACAAGATTCTGAAAAAAAATAAATAAAATAATTTAAGTAAAAAGTAAAAAAATATTTTACTTTTTACTTTTCACTTTCGTAGAATTTCTTTTCAATAAAATCGATATCTTTTATTGATTTTCGGGTCCAATCCAATTGTTTTTCAAACAACTCTTCTGCTGTTAATTTCCAATCTATGGATGAACGTCGTAATCGTGCCGTGATGTCCTGAATCACAATAGCTGCCGAAACGGAAATATTTAAACTCTCGGTAAAACCAACCATTGGAATTTTTAAATAACCATCAGCTTGCTCCATGACTTCTTCTGAAAGTCCTAATCTTTCTGTTCCAAAAAAGATAGCCGAAGGTTTACTGATGTCAAAATCTTGCAACAAACATGAATCATTATGTGGTGTTGTCGCAATAATTTGGTATCCTTTTCCTTTTAAATCATCAATACAGCTTTGAATGGTCGAAAATCGGTTCACATCAACCCATTTTTGAGCTCCAAGCGCAATTTCTTTGTCAATTCGCTTGCCAAATTTTTGCTCAATCACATTCAATTCCTGAATACCGAAAACCTCACAACTGCGCATTACTGCACTGGTATTATGCAATTGGTACACATCTTCCATGGCTATGGTAAAATGTTTGGTTCGGTTTTCCAACACTTTTTTAAACCCTTCTTTTCTATTTTCAGTAATAAATCCTTCTAAATAGGCTAATAATTCCTTTTGATCTTTCATACTTCAAAAATAAAAAACCTATTTTAGAATTAAAAACTATAGGTTACTTTCAATTTGGCAAAAAACGGAGTTCCCGGTGTAAAATGGATTTCTTCTACACCTTCTGTTTCATTTTGCAATCGCGATTCGGTTAAAAATTGGGTTTCATTCCATTCTGTATTAAACAAATTTTGAATGTTTAATCCCAATTGCAGACTTTTGCTAAAATCGTAGCTTATATTAAAATCAGTGACAAAATATCCTTCGGCAATAACGGAATTGTCTTCATTTGCCGGACGATCTCCCATATAACGGAACTGTAATCCCGAAGTAAATCCTTTGTAATTTCTAACCCCGATTCTTCCTACAGAAGTAAATTCGGGTGCCAACGGAATATAATTTTGTCTGCTGGGTTCATCTACACTTCTGGCATAAGCATAGTTGGCGTCCCAATCTAAAAACAGATAATTTCCTATTTGGTATCGGGCGCTTAGGTCAACTCCTAAACGCTTCGATTTTCCGGAAGGTTCTACTATTCCCGCATCGCCAACATACACAAACTCTTGATTGGAAAACAAACTCCATAAAGCGGTATTGATCACTAAATTTTTAACCGGTTTCAAAATCACACCAACATCCGTTCCGTAAACCGTTGGTAAAATATCCTTATCTTCCTGTAAAACTACACGCGTGTCATTAGAATGAAAGCCTAAACCTGATTTAATGAAATACACTATTTTTTCATTTTGCATATAGCTAATATTTAGCTTAGGCAACACTTTGAAAGCATCATTGGATAAATTACTGTAAATCGGCGATAATTTATCTTCATAATTGAATTTAAAATATTCGAATCGAACAGCGGGGCTGATCGTAAATTTAGAAAATTGAAAGTCCGCATTGTAATACCCGAAAAAGTTCGATTCTTCGATATCTCCTAATTGAATAGGATTTAAAAGTGTATAACGGTTTGCAGTATGCGAAAGTTCACTGTTATTGATTGAATTTACCTTCACTCCCACCCCTGCTCTGGTTTTTAATTTAAAGGTATTCAGCTGTTTTAAATGATTGTATTCTGAATGAAAACCATATAACATTCGGTCTTCTTTTTGCTTGATTTGGTCACCATTTACCGGATCTTCCAAGAAAAAAGTAAAATTGGAATACAAGGTGAAATCATAATGCGTTACATAGGCTTTGGTTCTTACAAAACTGTTTTCGTCTATAATTTTATCCACTCCTAGAGCGAAATTAAATCGGGAAGTGAATCCGCCTTCGGTATCATCTACTGAACCAAAACGGGAAATTGCACCACTTTCCACTAAACGCATCGGAATTTGTCCGGAAGCATCCCATTTGCTTTTAAAATAAGAAGCCAAAACATCTATTTTGGTTTGCGAATTCAGTACGGTATTGTATTTCCCGAAAATATTGAATCTGTTAAAATTTTGCGGCGAATCGAACGGACCATCGGTAATAATGTATTCGGTAGCCAAATAAGCATTCGTTTGTTTTTGTTTGTCGTCCAAAAGATCAAACATTCCTAAAGTTCTAAACGTATTGAACTGTCCGCCTTCAATAGAAATTCTGCTTTTATCTAATTTTTCTTTGGTTTCAAAATTAACATAACCTGCTGTGGCAAAATTTCCCTGAGCGGCTTCATACGGACCTTTGCCAAAATCGATATCTTCTATCGTTTCGGGAATCACAAAATGAAGATCTGAATATCCTTGTCCGTGTGCATGAGAAGCCATATTAACCGGAATTCCGTCTACATTAATGGCTACATCTGTTCCGTGATCGACATCAAATCCTCGTAAAAAAAGCTGTTCGGCTTTTCCGCCTCCGGCGTGTTGCCCAATGAATAATCCGGGAACTTTACGTAAAATTTCTTGTGAAGAGTTTACCGGATTTGTTGTTAGATCAATTTTCGTGAGATTAGAATTAATATTAACATTGGGCATTAATACTATTTCCGATAAATTGAATACATCTTCTTCAAGGGTAATAGTACTGTTTTCTTGCAATGATCCTACAACGAAAGAAACACTTTTATATCCTAATTTACTACATTTTAAAGTATCTCCGGAATTGGTTTTCATAAAGCTGAATTTCCCCAATTCATTCGTATGTGAATGCTCTTCTGAGTTTACATTGTAAACATAAACATCTGGAACTGGAGAACCATAAACATCAACGACAGTGCTTTTAAAATTTTGTCCAAAACTACAGACTGAAAATAATACGATATAAAGTAAAAGTGCTTTTTTCATTGGGCTATTGCTAAAGATTTCTAAGTTGTTTTTCTATATTCGGTCCTAATTCAAAAATACTGGCAATCAAATCTTCCTTATTGGTGTTTTCCTTCGTTAATTTATTGTTTGCTTTAAGAATTAGCTCATTATGGTATACTATCAGCGGCTCATGCGTTTTATCAATTGTATGTGCTGACGCAATTTCATAAGCTTTGTCAAATTCTTCCATATTGTAATACGTCCAAGCTAATAAATCATACGATTCAGGCGTTGGTCTATTATTTATTTCCCGTTGGGCAATTTCCAATGCCTTAGCTCTTTTATCAGGTATTTCGGCATACAAGAGTGCATTGTACTTATTATACATATCACCGTAATCATTTTTATTTAGCGTATCGAAATATTCCCTTAAAGCAAGTTCTTGCTCTTCTCTGTTGTCCGAATATTGATTCATATCTGCTTTCAAAAGATATAAGTCAGGAACTATATGTTTTTTTTCTATGTAATTAACAATTTCAGATGCTTTTTCTACATCTCGATCATGAGAATAGGCTATCCAAGCAATGCCTTTTAAAGCATACATATTATTATTATCCAGTTCTAATGCTTTTAAATAATACTGATAAGCGGCTTCAATTTCACCATTATGACCGCAAAAATCGGCAATATTGGTATAAATCCAAATTTTGGATTCAGAATTTTTAGATTCTTGTACAATTTTCATTGCTTTTTCCATAATTCGTATCGCATTTTGTAAATCTCCGATGTGATCGTTCCATTTAGCCAGACGAATTAAATAATCAAAATCATTAAAGTTCTTATTCTCATTTAGAATGCTTTCTGCTGTTTTATAATTTCCTAATTCCATCGCTACATCAAAGAGCATTTTCTGAGTTGCTTTTTTGTTTTCTCCTAATGCATAGGCTTTCTCTAAGTGCATTTGAGCTTCTTTGAAACGATGTTGCGAAATATAATTTTTTGCTATAGATCGGTGAATTCCGGAATTCGTTTCTTTTACTCTTTGGTTGCAATCTAAAAGTAGCTTTTCCGCGTTATATAAATCACCTATATTTCCTGTAATTTCAAATAGAGTTGAATACAAACCCGCTAGTTTAATAAGATACGGATATTGATTGGGTGCATCTTTGTATTTTTTTTGCCAAAAAGTAATTTCTGTATCAATATTGTCTAAGTTTTTATGATCTTTAATTAAAAGATATTTTTGATAATCTTTGGAATCAACAATCTTTGAGTTTTCATCTTTTACTATTGAATTACAGCTTAAAAAGACAAAGAAAACGAACAATACTATAATGATCTGTAATCTGTTTTTTTTCATGATTCATTGGTTTTGGTTATTTTCTTTTTAGAATTTGAAATAAAGAGCACCTGTTAAGATGCTCCCTATTTCTCAGGTTAAGCAGTAAATATAATCTCTACCATGGGGATGCCAAATAAGGAAATGAAGTCAAAAACGTTTTATCGTTAGCACTTACATTGTCCGAGGTTAATCCGCCATTTGAAGTTCCGTCTGACCCTCCGAAGATTAACAACAATTCTACATCAATCACATCATCTCCTAACGCTCTTCCTGTTAATACATTCGTTCCGTCAAAAAAAGTTGTAGTTCCTGTAGTTGAAACATTTAAAACATCGGTTGCAAGAACTGTTGTAAAAGTTGCTGCATCCAGTCCCAACGCATTTGTTGTATATCCGGGATTTAAAGCCATTAATTTTGTTTGAAAAGCTGATTGAAAAGCTGATCCCATCATTGATGGAGTTGTCGTATTAAAATTATCTTTGTTTTCTGAACTTACAAAGACGGTATTTATAGCAGGTCGTCCCATTTGATCTTGCTGAACATACGTTCCTGAAAAATCGGGTTCATTGCTCATCACCATACCATTTGAATCATCATCACTACAACTTATTGCTAATAAAGCTATCATTAAAGTTGTCACCAAAGTTTTATATTGAATTGCTTTCATAATCTTCATTTTTAATTTTTAATTATTTTCTTTTTGTTTCTACCCAAGTATTTAATGGTCCTGAACCGCCTAACATTGTTTTGGGTACTTCAACAACAATAGACATTACATTAGTTCCTGCAAAAGTGTCATTGCCAGGATTGTTAAAACTTGAGGCATTTCCTGCTATAATTTCAGAATATTGTCCAAAATCAAAAAAGAAAGGATCATCTCTGGGACCGGCAAAAAAACTGGCTCCCGATGCAGTTCCGATCATGGCAGTTTCTCCATATTCTGTAATTTCAACATTTCCTAAAGCAGCGGTTGTTTTTACAGTACTGGAAGTTCCTGTAGTTCCCGGTGCAACGGGACCGAAAAAGTACATTTTACCATTTCTGGGGATGGCCTGAATAACCAAATCTTCAATATTATCCCCGTTATTATCAATGTTAAACTCCACCATAACATTTTCATCAAATGAAGCACTTGCTGTAGCTGTTGGTGATAATAATCCCTGAATGTTTGCCACAAATACTAAATTATTAGTATTGGCTCCCTGAAAAGAGTAAAAATCTGTAATATCAGATGTTCCTCCTTGTACTGCAGGCGCATCAATGTGATCGGCTGCTACTAAAATCAGACCTATTATTCCTAAGAATAATACTCCTAAAGGTAATTTTGACTTTTTCATTTTTAATAGTTTTAATATTGTTATATCTCCATTTACGAGAAAGATTGATTATTGGTTTTAAAAAATTGAAAAAAAAATTTCTTACATTAGCAATAACATAAAAATCTATGGAACAAGAACTTTTGTTTGCGGCATTATCTAAAAAAGATAACCAATCCTTTACGCTGTTATATGACAACTACTCTAAAAATCTTTATGGAGTTATTTACAATTTGATACGAAACAAAGAAGAAGCAGAAGACATTCTTCAGGAAGTTTTTATTAAAATCTGGAATAATCTTGACACATATAATGAATCAAAAGGAAGATTATATACATGGATGTTGAATATTACCAGAAATACTACTATTGATAAATTGCGATCCAAAAACTTTAACAACAGCTTAAGAAACTCATCTATTGATAATTTCGTATATATGCTTGAAGACAACTCTAAAACGATCAACAAAATAGATGCAATAGGAATTAAAAAATTTATAGATAAATTAAAACCTAAATGCATTCAACTCATTGAATTGTTGTTTTTTAGAGCATATACCCAACAGGAAGCTTCAGAAGAATTAGAAATTCCTTTGGGTACGGTAAAAACTCAGAATAGAAATTGTATGAATGAATTAAGAATGATGATCAATGAATAGTAGAGAATTAATAGATTCCGGTACATTGGAACTATATGTATTCGGAAAACTTTCTGAACAAGAAAATGAAACTATTGCTAGAATGGCCAAACAACATCCTGAAGTTCAGGAAGAAATTTTAGCCATTGAAAATGCTGTGATTAACCTTTCCCAAAGCGTTGCCCCTTATTTATCAGCTACTAATTATGAAAAAATAAGAGCAAAATTATTAGACAAAAATAAAACTATTGCTCTTCAACATAAAAAATCATGGATTAGTTACACCGGATGGGCTGCGGCAGCTGTATTGGTTTTAGGTTTTGGTTTTCAATTTTACAAACTAAATGAAACCAAACAAACTGTAGAACAATTGACTACCGAAAAAACTATAATGCAAGAATCCATTGTAGATTTAGAATTAGAAAAACAAGAAACAGAGAATATACTGGCAATTCTTAGAGATAAGAATAATATACAGGTTGCTTTGAGCGGTCAAGAAGTTGCTCCAAAAGCCTTTGCGAAAGCATATTATAATAAAGAAACCAACGAAGTTTACATAGATGCATCTGGATTGCCTAATCCTCCGGAGGGAAAAGTGTACCAAGTTTGGGGCTTAAAATTAAATCCTTTAACTCCTGAAAGTATTGGTTTATTAGATGGTTTTGCAACCAACAATTCTAAAATTTTCAAAGTCGAAAAGGCTGAAAATGCCGAAGCTTTCGGAATTACTTTAGAACCTGCAGGTGGAAGTGTGAGCCCTACATTAGAACAACTTTATACCCTAGGAAAAGTATAGAATAAAATAGCTGAAGAATAAACACGTGAAAAAAATAGTTGTTTTAACAGGTGCCGGAATGAGTGCCGAAAGCGGAATTAGTACCTTTAGAGATGCTAATGGTTTATGGGAAAATCACGATATTATGGATGTTGCCTCACCGGAAGGTTGGCAAAAAAATCCCAATCTGGTTTTAGATTTTTACAACAAAAGACGAGCTCAGTTAAAAGAGGTGGAACCCAATAATGGTCATCGTATTTTAGCCGAATTAGAAGATCATTTCGATGTTCATATTATTACCCAAAACGTGGATGATTTACATGAAAGAGCCGGAAGTTCTAACATTATTCACTTACACGGCGAATTGACAAAAGTCCGTGGTGAATATTCGGAAGAGGAGAAAATTCATTGGACAGAACATATCCATATAGGTGATGTCAACCCAAAAGGTGAGCAATTGCGCCCTGCTATTGTCTGGTTTGGCGAGGCTGTTCCCGAAATTGAACGAGCACTTCCTGTCGTAAAACAAGCCGATATTTTAGTCGTAATAGGAACTTCTATGCAAGTCTATCCGGCTGCCGGGTTGGTTCATTATTCACAGCCTCATGTTCCTGTTTATTATATTGATCCTAAGCCTGCTACTATTTATGATTTACCTAATCCGCTTGAAGTTTTAGCACTTTCCGCTACGAAAGGAATGGAGCAATTGAGGGACATTTTGAAAAAATAGTCTTCACAGTTTACAGTTAATGGTTGCATAGTTGATGGTTTCAGTATACAGTTCTGTCATTCCGTAGGAATCTTTTCTACCATAAAGCAACACCAAAAAGGCACAGAGGGTCACGAAGCAATTCTTTTTGTCAGATTGAGCGGAGAATTAATATTCAGTTCACAGTTGATGGTTGACAACTTACAGTATACAATTTACAATTTACAGTTTACAGTATACATCATACAATCAACAGTCTCTCTCAACACTTTGCTTTTAGAGCTACTCAAAACGCTCTATCCAAAACTCCTTGCCATTACAAAAAAACTAACCACTAATTACTGATAACTAATCACTAATCACTAAATTTGCACTTTCTTAAAAACAACACAACCATGCAACAACTAACAGAACTGAATGCAATTTCACCGGTAGATGGCCGTTACAGGAATAAAACTCAAGGTTTAGCACCTTATTTTTCCGAAGAAGCTTTAATCAAATATCGTGTTTTAGTTGAAGTAGAATACTTTATTTCGCTTTGTGAAATTCCATTACCTCAGTTAGCTAATTTTGATCTAAAGCTTTTTGTGGAACTACGTAAAATGTATCAAAACTTCAGTACGGAAGATGCTTTATGGATCAAAAACACAGAAAAAACAACCAATCACGACGTAAAAGCGGTTGAGTATTTCATTAAAAGTAAATTTGACCAATTAGGTTTAGAAGACTACAAAGAGTTTATCCATTTCGGGTTGACTTCTCAAGATATTAACAACACGGCTATTCCGCTTTCTACCAAAGAAGCGTTTGAAAACGTGTACATGCCAACCCTAATTTCGGTTCTTCAAAAATTGAAAGAACTTTGCGTAGAATGGCAAGGTATCCCAATGTTGGCTCGTACTCACGGACAACCGGCTTCTCCTACCCGTTTAGGAAAAGAAATTTTGGTTTTTGTAGAACGAATTGAAGAGCAAATGCGTTTGTTGTACAACATTCCGTTTGCAGCTAAATTTGGTGGTGCTACCGGAAATTTCAATGCACACAAAATAGCGTATCCTAATGTAGATTGGAAAGAATTCGGAACCCAATTTGTCGAAGACAGTTTAGGATTACACCATTCGTTCCCAACCACACAAATTGAGCATTACGATCATTTTGCCGCGTTCTTCGATGCTTTAAAACGAATCAACACGATTATCATTGATTTAGACCGCGATATTTGGACGTATGTTTCTATGGACTATTTCAAACAAAAAATTAAAGCCGGAGAAGTAGGTTCAAGTGCGATGCCACACAAAGTAAACCCTATTGATTTTGAAAATTCGGAAGGAAACTTGGGTATTGCCAATGCTATTTTTGAACATTTATCGGCTAAATTACCGATCTCTCGTTTACAACGCGATTTAACAGATAGTACCGTTTTACGTAACGTAGGTGTTCCGTTTGGACATACAATTATTGCTTTTGAAGCGACTTTAAAAGGATTGAACAAATTATTGTTAAACGAAAACAAATTGGCGGAAGATTTAGAGAAAAACTGGGCTGTTGTGGCCGAGGCTATTCAAACGATTTTACGTCGCGAAGGTTATCCGAATCCTTACGAAGCTTTGAAAGATTTAACGAGAACCAACTCGGTTATCAACAAAGAATCGATTCATGCATTTATTGAAACCTTGAATGTTTCTGACGACATTAAAAACGAATTGAAACAAATTACACCTAGTAATTATTTGGGAATTTAAATAATTCAAAAGATAAAAAAAATGGATAAATCTTCCAATAGAAGAGATTTTATCAAGAAATCAGCAATGTTAGGCTTAGCAGGAGTTTCGGCTCCTTATGCTAGCTTGGCACATGAAAATGAAGCCAATACATCATCTGTAAAACGACCTAAAGTTCTTTTTTTTGATGTTAACGAAACATTGCTCGATTTAACTGCAATGAAACAAAGCGTGGGTAAAGCCCTTGGCGGTCGCACTGAATTATTGCCTTTATGGTTTACCACAATGTTGCAATATTCTTTGGTCTCAACCGTTGGTCGACAATATGAAGATTTTGCAGTAATTGGTGCTGCTTGTTTACAAATGGTGGCTGCCAATAATAATATCGAACTTACTGCCGAAGAAGCTAAAAGTGCTATTGTAACCCCCATTCGTTCGTTGCCTCCTCATCCTGAAATTAAAGCTTCGCTTAAAAGATTGAGAGAGGCAGGATATAAAATGGTTTCGTTAACCAATTCTTCCAATAAAGGTGTAAAAACGCAATTTGAAAATGTAGGCTTACTTGATTTTTTTGAAGAGCGTTTAACAGTGGAAGAACTTGGAAAATACAAACCTCATGCGGATGTTTACGATTGGGCTGCCCGAAAAATGGGCGTTCAACCTCACGAATGTATGCTAATTGCTGCTCACGGTTGGGATATTGCCGGCGCTTTATGGGCCAACTGGAGAGGCGCTTTTATCAAAAGACCAGGAGCACAATTATATCCTTTAGCTCCAACACCAGAAATCAATGAAGTAAACTTGACTTTAATTGCCGATCAGTTGATTGCAATGAAATCTTAATTGCCTATAAACTAATATTCATTTTTTGAATAATTTAAACTAAAATCCTACATTGCTGTAGGATTTTAGCTTTATCCATTTTTGTCCAATTCAACACTTTTGCTTATCTTTAAACAAAAACTAAAAACCATGAAAAAAGTCATTCTTTTGACAGCAATCGGACTATTTTGGGTTAGTTGCAAACAAGCAGAAGAAAAAACGATTGACAACGAAACTTCCACTACCGAAGCTGAAATTGTAGAAGAAGTAAAACCGTTATTAGAAGCGGGTTGTTACATATATGAAGCTAACGATGAAAATATAACATTAAAAATCAATGCAGTAGGTAAATCTGTTTCCGGTGAACTGAGTTACTTACTAGCCGAAAAAGATTATAATTCAGGTACGTTTGAAGGAACGCTTAAAGGCGACACGTTAGTCGGAATTTACGATTTTCATTCGGAAGGTGGCATGGGAAAACGCGAAGTGGCTTTCATCATCAAAGATGATAAATTAATTGAAGGTTATGGCGAATTAAACGAAGAAGGAACCGCTTTTAAAGATCCTTCACAACTGCATTTTACCTCAACAATGCCTTTACAAAAAACGAATTGTTCTGCCGAATAAAATGCACGAAAGTTTAAGACAAAATATTGAGCGCAAAATTAATGCTGCTTTATCAGATGATGATTTTGCGCTTTTTCTAAGTTTTTTAGAACCTATCACTTTTCCTAAAAAGACAATTGTTTTAGAAGCAGAACACTTTTGTTCCAACATTTATTATATCGAAAAAGGTTTGCTTATTTCGCTCCTAACTGACGAAAAAGGAGAAAAACACGCAGTTCAATTTGCCTTTGAAGATCACTGGATTTCCGACTTGTACAGTTTTTTCAGTCAAAAACCGGCTATTATTACCATTGAAGCTTTAGAAGACACTACGGCTTTGGCAATTACCAAAGAAAACTTTGAATTGGCCATGCAAAAATTGCCACAATTCGAGCGTTTTTTCCGTATTCTTATACAAAACGCTTACATTCATTCGCAACAACGAATTGCCAAAACCTTTACTGATGACGCCGAGCAACGTTACAAAGATTTAGTGTGTACCAATCCTAATTTTTTGCAACGCGTTCCACAATACCTCATCGCTTCTTTTTTAGGTATTAAACCGCAATCGCTGAGTCGCATTCGTCAAAATATGCTCAAAAAATAATTTTCTTTCTTAACCTATGTGAATGAATTTCAATCTGTAAAATCGGAAATTTGCTTTGTAAATTGAGATAATTATGGATCGAAAGGATTTTTTAAAACTTATGGCGGTTAGCCCGTTGGCAGCTTCTGGCTTTACTCTTACGGAATTTGAAAAGATAAGTTCGTCCTTTCCAAAATCCAAAAAAATGCCTATGTTATTTATAGGACACGGACATCCGATGAACGCCTTGTTTGACAATTCGTTTACCCAAACCTTAAAAAATTTGGGAACCAAAATAGAACGCCCCAATGCTATTATGATGATTTCAGCACATTGGGAAACCCGGGGGACTTATGTTTCCGTTAATCCTACACCACATACTATTTATGATTTTGGCGGTTTTGACGAACGCTTGAGCCAAATTAAATACGAACCCAAAGGTCATCCCGAATTAGCTAAAGAAGTAAGTGCATTAGCACCTCAATTTTTGATTAACGAAGACCATTCTATGGGTTTAGATCACGGTGCATGGACCGTTTTGAAATATATTTTTCCAAAAGCTGATGTTCCGGTTTTCCAATTGAGTTTAGATTATACACAACCTTCCAGTTATCACTTTCAATTGGCCCAAGCCATTAAAAAAATCAGAGAACGCGGCGTTTTAGTCATTGGAAGCGGAAATATCGTACACAATCTAAACAAAGTCAATTGGTTCAATATCGATGCTAAACCTGCGGATTGGGCAGTAGAATTTGACGAATTGGTGAAACAAAAAATCAATCAATACGATTTTAATACTTTAGTTGACTATAAAAAATTGGGCACAATTGCACAACTTTCTATACCAACAAATGATCATTATTTACCGATGCTTTACGTTTTAGCCATGACAGAAAGAGACGAACAAATTCGTCATGTTTATGAAGGCTATCAATATGCTAGCCTAAGCATGCGCTGTTTTCAAGTTTCTTAGATAACTAATACATGAAATTTTATCTATTTATTTTTACAATCATTATGAGTACAACTTCACAATATAATTATGCCAAAGGCGACACTATGCTTTTGCATTACTTAGTTAGAGAACCGAAAGTTAAAACAGAAAATCCGCCTTTATTGTTGCTTTTACACGGTGTGGGTGGCAACGAAAAAAACTTGTTTGCCTATGCCGATCAATTTTCGGATGAATTTTTAGTGATTTCGGCACGAGCGCCATTTACGATTTCAGAAGGACGTTATCGCTGGTTTGCTGTAGATTTTAGTTCGGGAAAACCTGTAATCAATGCCGAAGAAGCCGAAAAAAGCCGAACCGTTTTGATTCAATTTATCAACCAATTGAAAGAAAAACATCATTTTGACACCAATGCTATTTACATGGGTGGTTTTAGTCAAGGTGCTATTATGTCGTTTAGTGTTGGATTGACACAACCTCAAAAATTAAAAGGAATCATTGCTTTAAGCGGAAGAATTTTACCCGAAATTAAGCCAATAATTGCTTCAAAAGAAAAATTAAAAAAGTTGAACGCTTTAATTATTCACGGTACGCAAGATAATATGCTTTCTATTGAATATGGTAGACAAAGCAAAGCCATAGTGGATGAATTAGGCGTTTCTAATACTTATGTGGAATTTAATTATGCTCACACGGTAACTCCCGAAACGATACAAACCATCAACGAATGGCTTCGTAAACATTAAACTGACTCAAAAAATAGCCAAAACTATAAAGTTTTGGCTATGGTTCTTAATTCAAACTTTTGTACTTTACCGGTTGAAGTTTTGGGCAAATCCATAAAATAGAAATACTTAGGCACTTTAAATCCGGCTAATTCTTTGCGGCAATGTTCCACAATTTGTTCGTTAGTTAGTGTTTCACCTTCTCTTAATTTGATAAACGCGCAAACCACTTCGCCCCATTTTTCATCGGGTTTTGCAACACAAGCCACTTCTTCTACTTCGGGAATTCTATAAATCACACCTTCTACTTCTATGGTCGAAATATTCTCACCACCCGAAATTACAATATCTTTAGAACGATCTTTAATTTGAACATAACCATCAGGATATTTCACGGCCAAATCGCCCGAATGAAACCATCCGTCTTTGAAAGCTTCTTCCGTCGCGGAAGGATTTTTTAAATAGCCTTTCATTACGTTGTGACCTTTCATCATGATCTCACCAATCGTTACACCATCAGCTGGAACAGGTTCCATAGTTTGCGGATTGAGAACATCTAATTCGTCTAAAAGCAAATAACGTACTCCTTGTCTCGATTTCAATTCGGCACGTTCTTCCAGCGGTAAATCGTCCCATTCTTCTTTCCATTCGCAAATTACCGAAGGTCCGTATGTTTCGGTTAAACCATAAACGTGTGTAATTTCAAAACCTTCTTTTTCAATATTTTCAATTACCGAAGCCGGAGGTGCAGCACCCGCAACCATTGCTTTTACTTTATGTTCCAATGTTTTTTTATCCTCGGGATGGGCGTTAATCATCGTTTGTAAAACTATTGGCGCACCACAAAAATGATCTACTTTTTCGTCAGCTATGGCTTTGTAAATATCTTTAGCCACCACTTTACGTAAACAAACACTAGTAGCGGCAGCAGCGGCTAAAGCCCAAGGAAAACACCATCCGTTACAATGAAACATAGGCAATGTCCATAAATAGACTGCTGAATTTGACATTTTCCAAACCAATAAATCATTGATGGCATTTAACGCAGCTCCTCTGTGATGATAGACAACTCCTTTGGGATTTCCTGTAGTTCCGGAAGTATAGTTCAAGGCAATCGCATCCCATTCATCGGCAGGACGAACCCAATTAAAATCAGGATTTCCTTTTTCTAAAAAAGCTTCGTATTCAATTTTTCCAACAGAATGACCTGTTGAAACATTTTCATCGTCAATATCAATCACGTAAATAGAATGTTCAATTTGATTCAAAGCTTTAGCAATGACTTCTGAAAATTCTTTGTCAACCAATAAAACTTTCGCATCTGAATGTTGTAACATAAACGCTAATGTATCTGCTGAAAGTCTTACGTTAAGCGTGTTTAAAACAGCTCCCGACATGGGTACACCAAAATGAGCTTCGTACATAGCCGGCGTATTGGCTGCAATTATAGAAACTGTATCATTTTTTGTAACTCCGATTTGCGTTAAAGCAGAAGCTAATCTTTTACATCTTTCATACGTTTGCTTCCAGCTATATTTTTGTTTTCCATAAATAATGGAAGTTTTTTCAGGAAAAATAGTCGCTGATCTTTCAATAAAAGTTAATGGCGTAAGTTGGGTAAAATTGGCCGGATTTTTATCCAGACCTATATCATAAATATTCATTTGATGTTTTTTATTTACCTAAAATTAAGGAAAATTCTACATCGTTTAAATGATTCTTCAAAATGGAAAAATAAAGCTATAGCCAACTTCTACATTTTTTTTAATCTAAATGTAGAAATAAATGTTTTCAGTGAATAAAATAGAGTATTTTAATCTAATCATTAATAATACTCAAACGTTTTCGTTAATCTAATATATAGCATTTTAGCAAAAAACTTAATTGAAATATTACTCAAAAAATACAACACCTCACTTTTAATATATTTTTGTTTTATATTTTTACCAATATTTTATTCGACTTTATTTTTGACTAATTTAAAACATATTAAAACAAAATATCTCCTATGAAAAAAACATTATTAATTATTTCTTTCTTCATCTTAAATCTGGCTTTTTCTCAGAATCCAATCACTGTTAGTGGAAGTTGTAATGACCCTAATAGTTTAGGAATTTATGAATATAATGGTCTAATTAACGGTAAAAACAGCTATTTAAAAGGTCAGGAATATCAAGGTTGTTCTCAAATTACAGATGAAATAAACTGTAATTCATACAGCAGTTATTTTAAAATTTATTGGGATGGTACAAATTGGATATGGAAAAAATATCTATATGATTGTATATGGCTAATAGAAGAGTGTGTTCCTAGTGCTGATGGACAAGATTTAATTATCACTTTGGCTACAAATTCAGAAGATACTCCTCTACCTCCTTGTACAGGTTGGTCTGGTGATTGTACTCCTAGTTTTTCAGAGTGTACTACTTTAAGTTTAAATAGTAATACTTTGGAAAGCTTTAATAGCTATCCTAATCCTACAAAAAATATTTTTAATATTGAATTTAAAGAAATATTTACTTCTTTAAAATTAAGTCTACTAAATATTTATGGTCAAGTTTTACTAAATGAAACCTATACAAATTCTCAATTAATCCAATTAAATATCACACAACCAAATGGTGTATATTTTATAAAGTTAACTTCAAGTAATAATGAAGAAACTTATATTAAATTGATTAAAGAATAAATTCAAAAATCATAATACTAAAAAATCCATTAGTGAAATCTAATGGATTTTTTAGTATTATGATTTTTCTGCAACCTTATAAACTGCGAACTAAAATTATCTCGAGTAATTAGGTGCTTCTTTAGTAATGGTTACGTTATGAGGATGGCTTTCACCAATTCCACTTGCTGTTAAACGTACAAAACGAGAAGTTTCTTGTAGCACTGTAATATCCTTGGCTCCACAATATCCCATACCGGCACGCAAACCGCCAATAAATTGTAACATACTTTCAGCTAATTCCCCTTTGTAAGGAACACGTCCCACAATTCCTTCCGGAACTAATTTTTTAACGTCGTCTTCTACATCTTGGAAATAACGATCTTTAGAACCTTCTTTCATCGCTTCTACAGAACCCATTCCACGGTATGATTTGAATTTTCTTCCTTCAAAAATGATCGTTTCTCCCGGAGATTCTTTGGTTCCTGCTAATAATGACCCCAACATCACACAGTCGGCTCCTGCTGCTAAAGCTTTAGGAATATCTCCTGTATAACGAATACCACCGTCAGCAATAACCGGAACACCAGTTCCTTTAATAGCTGCTGCTACTTCCAAAACAGCTGAAAACTGAGGAAAACCTACACCCGCAACTACACGAGTAGTACAAATAGATCCTGGTCCGATTCCAACTTTTACACCATCAGCTCCGGCTTCTACTAAATATTTTGCTGCTTCCGGTGTTGCAATATTACCTACTACAACATCCAATTTAGGAAACTCTGCTTTTACCTTTTTCAATACATCAACTACACCTTTTGTATGTCCGTGAGCGGTATCGATAATTACGGCGTCAACTCCTGCATTTACTAAAGCTCTGGCACGCTCTACAGCATCAGCTGTTACTCCCAAAGCTGCAGCAACACGTAAACGACCATACTGATCTTTGTTAGCCATTGGCTTTAAAGTCAATTTCGTAATATCTCTAAAGGTAATTAATCCGATTAATTTAAAATCTTCACTAACAACCGGAAGCTTTTCAATCTTATTTTCTTGAAGAATTTCTTCGGCTTGCGCTAAAGTTGTTCCTTGTTTAGCAGTAACTAAATTTTCAGAAGTCATTACTTCTGTAATAGCTCTTTTATTGTCTTTTTCGAAACGCAAATCTCTATTAGTTACAATTCCTTTTAAGGTCATATTTTCGTCTACAACCGGAATTCCTCCGATACTAAATTCTTTCATGACACGTTTAGCATCGCCAACAGTCGCTTCTAATGATAATGTTACCGGGTCAATAATCATCCCTGATTCAGCACGTTTTACTTTTCTTACCTCAGCAGCCTGACGCTCAATTGACATATTTTTATGCAACACTCCTATTCCTCCTTCTCTGGCCATTGCAATAGCCATGTCACTTTCTGTAACAGTATCCATTGCTGCAGAAATAATAGGAACATTTAACGAAATGTTTTTAGAAAACTTACTTGAAATATTTACTTCGCGCGGAAGTACTTGTGAATAATTTGGAATTAATAGGACGTCATCATAGGTTAAACCTTCACCTACAATTTTTGTGTTGTGTGCTATCATTGCAATTTGTTGTAGTTGTTAAATTGCATACAAATATATAAATTTACTCCGATATACTAAAGCTTTATTTATGCAAAGTTTATTAGTTCACATTTTTGAAATTCTTTTGGTTGTTTTTATTATCATTGGAATTCACTTCTATAAGAAACGAATTGGAATTGGAGCGCTATATGTTTTTGTTGGTGCTGTTCAATTCTTTCAAACCTTATTGGTTTCTAATGTTTACGACAATTACGTAGGAGATTATCGTTTTTCTCCCGGTTCTACCATATTCTATACCGCTACTCTTTTTTCCATCTTATTAATTTTTCATGTTGAAAATTTAATCAAAACCCGAGCACTAATCTATGGAATTATCATTTCAAATATTGCCATAACATTTATTGCTCAGTTTTTAGTCGTTCAAAATCATAACATTGAACAATCAAGTGGTTTGTTTCTGGAAGAAATTTTAAGTTTTGAGTTAACAATCTTTTTAATCGGAACCAGTTTGCTTTATTTGGAAGCTATGTTCATTGTGATGTTTTATGACTTCCTGAACTTCAAGTTTAGAAACAAAGGATTGTTCTTAAAAATTTTCGTTACCATGTCACTCGTTTGCCTCATAGATTCTGTTGTATTTTATACATTTTTCTATTTCACTCATGACAATTTTAAGGATTTAATCATCGGAAATATTATTGGTAAACAAATAACTGTAGTTGTTTTTTCTATCTGTTTGTACTTCTATTTCAAATACAATAAAAATTTAAGACCGAAAAGAACTCCGACAAGCTTAAAGGAAGTATTGAAAATTTTTACGTTTTAATGGTAATTGTTAAATACTTTTAAAGCCTCATTATAAGCACTTTCAAAACTAATAGCATGACAATTTGTATCCGCTTTTTGTGCCGCAAAATATGAAATCAATTTCTCTGTTGGCATATTTCCTGTTAAATCATCTTTAGCCATCGGACAGCCTCCATATCCCTTTATGGCTCCATCAAAACGTTTACAACCTGCTTTATAAGCGGCATCTACTTTTTCGTGCCAAGAATCCGGTGTTGTGTGTAAATGTGCTCCGAATTCAATTTGCGGATATTTAGGAATCAGGTTGGAAAAC
The DNA here is from genome assembly GCF_053570605.1 of Flavobacterium sp. U410. Lineage (NCBI taxonomy): Bacteria > Pseudomonadati > Bacteroidota > Flavobacteriia > Flavobacteriales > Flavobacteriaceae > Flavobacterium > Flavobacterium sp. U410. The sequence goes on along the minus strand of NZ_JBSEFI010000026.1, from coordinate 18,505 downwards.
AAATAATCAATTACTTCAGGAGTCGAACTTCCTACTGTATCTGAAAGGGAAAGGATTTTAACGCCCATATTGGCTAATTTTTCCGTCCATTCGCCCACAATATCTACATTCCACGGATCACCATACGGATTCCCGAATCCCATAGACAAATAAGCAACTACTTCTTTATTCGTTGCATTGGCAATAGCCAAAATCTCTTGTAAAGTCACAAAAGATTCTGCAATGGTTTTATGTGTATTTCGCATTTGGAAATTTTCCGAAATAGAAAACGGAAATCCTAAATACTGAATTTCAGGATGTATCGAAGCCAATTCAGCTCCTTTCGTATTAGCCACAATAGCTAACAACTTGCTTTGTGTTTTCGACAAATCCAATTGTGCCAATACTTCAGCCGTATCTTGCATTTGCGGAATAGCTTTAGGCGAAACAAAACTTCCGAAATCAATGGTATCAAAACCTACTCGCAACAAGGATTGAATGTACTGAACCTTTTTTTCAGTCGGAATAAAAGCCTTGATTCCTTGCATAGCATCGCGCGGACATTCTATAATCTTCACCGGAGTAGTATTCATAAAATTGACAAATTAATTTTGGTTTAAAAGTCTTTTGTTAATGTTTTTTACCAAAGCTGGCCCTTCATAAATAAAGCCCGTGTATAATTGTACTAAACTCGCTCCGGCTTCTAATTTTTCTAAAGCATCTTCAGCCGAATGAATTCCGCCTACACCAATAATAGGAAAGGCTTTATTGCTTTTTTCCGAAAGAAAACGAATCACTTCTGTAGCGCGTTTTGTTAATGGTTTACCCGATAAACCTCCGGTTTCCTTTTGATTTTCTGATTGTAAACCTTCTCTTGAAATGGTAGTATTCGTCGCTATGACTCCTGCTATTTTCGTTTCTTTTACAATATCAATAATGTCCAACAATTGTTCGTCAGTTAAATCAGGAGCGATTTTTAAAAGAATTGGTTTGGGCTTCTCGACTCCGCTCGAAGTGACAGGTTTTTCATTGTTCAAATCTTGTAAGGTTTGAAGCAATTTGGTCAACGGTTCTTTGTCTTGCAATTCTCGTAAATTAGGCGTATTAGGCGAACTTACATTCACTACAAAATAATCGACATAAGGAAACAAAGCTTCAAAACAGATTTTGTAATCTTCAACCGCTTCTTCGTTAGGTGTTACTTTATTTTTACCGATATTTCCACCAATCAAAACACCTTTGTTCTTTTTTAAACGTTCCACCGCTTCTTCTACTCCACCATTATTAAATCCCATTCGGTTTATAATTCCCGAATCTTCTTTTAAACGAAACAAACGTTTTTTAGGATTTCCGGGCTGCGCTTTTGGCGTTAAAGTTCCAATTTCAATAAACCCGAAACCTAAATTCGATAATTCCTGATACAATTTAGCATCTTTATCAAAACCGGCAGCCAGACCCACAGGATTTTTAAATTTTAAGCCAAAAACTTCTCGTTCTAAACGTTTATCCTCAATACAATACAGTCCTTTAAAAACAGAAGAAAAACCCATTTTGTTTAGAAAACGAATCAGCGAAAAAGTAAAATGATGCACTGCTTCGGGATCAAAACAAAATAAAATAGGCCTGATAAATAACTTATACATAATAATCGTTGTGTTGTCTTGCAAAAATAAGAATTCGTCAGTATTTATGATGAAATAAACATAATAATTTATGATTCTTCAAAATTAAAGCATAAGTAGTATCTTTGTGAAAAATTAAAAAAGAGCATCATGCAAGATATTATCAATCGTTTTGTTAGTTATGTGACTATCGATACCGAATCTGATCCAAATTCAAATACAACACCTAGTACCGCAAAGCAATGGGATTTAGCCAATAAATTGGTTGACGAATTAAAAGCAATGGGAATGCAAGACGTTACTATTGACGAAAATGCTTATATCATGGCTACGTTGCCAAGTAATGTAGATCATGAAGTTCCTACTATCGGTTTTGTAGCACACTTTGACACCACTCCCGATTTTACAGGAGCTAACGTAAAACCACAAATTGTTGAAAATTATGATGGTGGTGACATTATTTTAAACGCTGAACAAAATATTGTTCTTTCTCCTAGTTATTTTGAAGATTTATTACAATATAAAGGACAAACCATCATTACAACTGACGGAACTACGCTTTTAGGAGCTGATGACAAAGCTGGAATTACTGAAATCATGACGGCTATGGAATACTTAATCAACCACCCTGAAATTAAGCACGGAAAAATCAGAGTTGGTTTTACTCCGGATGAAGAAATTGGTCGCGGTGCTCACAAATTTGATGTAGAAAAATTTGGTGCAGAATGGGCTTACACTATGGATGGAAGTCAAATTGGTGAATTAGAATACGAAAACTTTAATGCTGCCGGAGCTAAAATTACGTTCCAAGGAAAAAGCGTTCACCCGGGTTATGCCAAAGGAAAAATGATCAATTCGATGCTATTGGCTAACCAATTCATTTCAGAACTACCGGCAAATGAAGTTCCGGAAAGAACAACAGGTTACGAAGGCTTCTTCCACTTACACGATATTCAAGGAAGCATTGAAGAAACTGTGGTAGAATTAATCATCCGTGATCATGATAGAGATCAATTTGAAGCTCGAAAAGAATTGATCCACACAATTGCTGCAAAAATCAATGCGGCTTATGAAAAACAATTTGGTGGACCAATTTGCGAAGCGGTAGTAAAAGATCAATATTTCAACATGCGTGAAAAAGTAGAACCTGTTTTCCATATTGTAGAAATTGCCGAAAAAGCAATGAAAGAATTAGGAATTACTCCTATTATCAAACCTATTCGTGGTGGAACTGACGGAGCACAATTATCATTCAAAGGTTTACCGTGTCCAAATATTTTTGCCGGTGGTCACAATTTCCATGGAAAATATGAATACGTTCCGGTTGAAAGCATGTTAAAAGCTACGGATGTAATTGTTAAAATTGCAGAACTTACTGCACAAAAATAAAATGAAAGAGAGCTTTTTTAAAGCTCTTTTTTTATATTTGTTCTTTAAAATAAATCTAAATAAAAACAACTTACATGACAAAATCTATAATTTTATTCCTACTCACTTCTCTCTTTTATTATTCTGGTTTTGCCCAAGAAAGCAATTTAAAAAATCTAAGACAACTTACTTTTGGCGGAGATAATGCCGAAGCCTATTTTAGTCCGGACGGAAAAAATCTAACATTACAAATCACTAATCCGCAATTTGGTATTGAATGTGACCAAATTTATTTGTTAGATCTACAAAAAGAGAACCATTCTCCTGAAGATTTAAAACTTATTTCTACCGGATATGGACGAACAACTTGTTCTTTCTTTATGCCTGACGGAAAACACATTTTATATGCTTCCACTCATGAAGGCGGACACGCTTGTCCTGCTCCTCCGAAATCGACTGATGGAAAATATCTTTGGGCTATTTATCCGGAATTTGATATTTATGTAGCCGATCTAAACGGGAATGTTGTGAAGCAACTTACTAATTCTCCGGGTTACGATGCCGAAGCTGTCGTTTCTCCTGATGGAAAAAAAATTGTTTTTACCAGTACACGAAGCGGTGACTTAGAACTTTGGATAATGGACGTTGATGGTTCTAATTTGAAACAATTAACTAATGGTTTGGGTTATGATGGCGGTGCTTTCTTTTCTCACGATAGTAAAAAACTAGTATTTCGTTCATCTCGACCAAAGACAGAAGAAGCGATTAAAGAATATAAAGATTTATTGAGTAAAAACTTGGTAGCGCCAACAGAAATGGAAATTTATACCATTAATATTGACGGCAGCGATTTAAAACAAGTTACTCATTTAGGCAAAGCCAATTGGGCGCCTTACTTCCATCCTTCTGATAAAAAAATTATTTTTTCATCTAATCATCATTCTACCAGAGGGTATGATTTTCAATTATTTACAATTGATACCGACGGAACTAATTTACGTCAAATTACTTGGGAAAGTGAATTCAATGCATTTCCGATGTTTTCGCCCGATGGAAAAAAATTGGTTTTTTCCAGTAACCGAATGCAAAGCAAACCCAGAGAAACCAATGTTTTTATTGCCGATTGGGTAGATACTGATGAAGCCGAAATTGTAAATGATAAAAACTTAAAGCAACACATTTCATACTTAGCTTCAGATGAATTACAAGGCCGATTAACCGGTTCTAAAGGTGAAGAAAAAGCAGCTGATTATTTAGCCGGCGAATTCAAAAAACTAGGATTAAAACCTTATAACAAGAAAAGTTATTTCCAAAAATTCGACTATAAAATCCGTTTGAATCCACACGATAGTACAAGTGTTCAAGCTAATCACGGAACCAATGTTATAGCTGTTTTAGACAACAAAGCCGACAGAACTATTGTCATTGGTGCGCACTATGATCACATTGGTTTAAATGAACACCATAATTCCACTAAACCCAATTCAGAAGGAGAAATTCACAATGGAGCTGATGACAATGCTTCAGGTGTAGCAGGAGTTTTAGAATTGGCAAGAATGCTGTCTCAAAATAAAACCAAAGAAAAGGTAAACTATGTTTTTGCTTTATTTTCGGGAGAAGAAGACGGTTTAATCGGTTCTAAATTCGTGGCTGAAACGTTAAAAGAAAAATTTCCTAAAGTGATTACTATGATCAATATGGATATGATTGGTCGCTTAAATGAAAACAAAGCATTAGTTGTTGGCGGCGTGGGAACTTGTCCAGATTTTTCTAAAATAATTGAAAAGAACAAACCTGCAGGTTTCAATGTAACGGAAGAAAATACCGGAATCGGACCGTCGGACCATACTTCATTTTACTTAAAAGATATTCCTGTGTTGTTTTTGTTTACCGGAACTCATACTGATTATCATAAACCGAGTGATGATGAAGATAAAATCAATTATTATGGTGTAAGAGCAATTGTGAATTATGTTTTCCGTTTGGCTCATGATATTTCAGAACTAGACACTATAACGTTCACTAAAACCAAAGTGGAAGCCGGTAAAAAAGTTCCTGCTTACAAAGTAACTTTGGGCATCATGCCGGATTATACCGATTATGGTGACGGATTACACATTGATGGTGTTACAGAAGGTCGACCAGCAGATAAAGCCGGAATTCTATCAGGAGACGTTCTAACTCAAATTGGTGAATGTAAAATTAAAGAAGTTTACAGTTACATGGATTGCTTATCGAAATTGAAATCGGGCGATGAAAAAGAAGTGACTGTTATTCGTCAAGGAAAAGAATTAAAGGTTAAGGTCACCTTTTAATAAAATACAAAAGAGGCTGTTTGTTTTGAAACAGCCTCTTTTGGTTTATAAAAAATTCTAAATCTCTTTCAATTCATTTTATAAGGTTACTTAACAATCGCTTTATTGTTTTCTTTCCAGCTTGTAATTCCGCCTTCTAAATCAACAATATGTTTGAACCCCATTTCTTTTAGTTTTGCTGCTGCTTTGGAACTTCTTCCTCCCATTTTGCAATACACCATTACAGGCTTTTCTTTATCTAAAACAGCTACTTTATCTTCAAAATCACTAGCCAAAACATTATAATTTGCAGCATTTTGTAAATGTCCTTCCGAATATTCCTCCGGAGTTCTAACATCTAAGATTTGCACATCTGAATCCGACATTTTTTGCTCAAAACCATCTGGTTTTACCACTTCAACGCCTTCTTGTTTTTGATTCACACACGATGCCGTTAAAATAAGCGTCATCAATAAGCCTAACATCTTTAATTTCATGGTTTTATTTTTTTCTAAAATTAATAATTTAATTCAAATGCTGGCGTATAATCCCTACTAAATCATTTGTTGCCAACACTCCTGACTGTCTCCATAGCATTTTACCGTCTCTGAAAAGCATAAGAGTAGGCACTCCCCTAACCATAAATTCTGAAGCTAAATCTTGGTGTTGATCCACATTCACCTTTATAATTTTCACTTCTTCTTTTACAATAGATTTCACTTCTTGCAAAATCGGTGACATCATTTTACAAGGACCACACCAATCGGCAAAGAAGTCAACCAACACTAATTGTTTTTGACCTATTATTTCATTAAATTTTGCATTCATATATTTAAAATACGTTTAATCTGTTTTACTTTTGCTTTACAAATTTATTGCAATAACCGAACCAAGTCTGTAATGTATGTTACACAACTGTCAATATGACAATTATCATTTTTTATTTTATTCTCTCTGCATAAATTTGTTTTTAATTAGCAATAGAATTGACCATGCAACCTTCATTAGTTCAAAAATATAACGTACCTGGACCACGATACACTAGTTATCCAACTGTACCTTATTGGGAAGAAAACTCTTTTTCTTACAACCAATGGGTCGATGCCTGCGTTGATACTTTTCAGCACACTAATGAAAGTGAAGGGATTAGTTTATACATTCACCTTCCGTTTTGTGAAAGTCTTTGTACTTTTTGCGGTTGCCACAAACGCATTACCAAAAGACACGACGTAGAGCATCCTTATATTACTGCCGTTTTAAAAGAATGGGAATTATACTGCAATTTGTTTCCTGCTAAACCTAACATTAAAGAAATTCATTTAGGCGGCGGAACTCCGACATTCTTTTCCCCTGAGAATTTGAAACAACTGATTGAAGGTATTTTAAAAGAAAGCGTAGTGACTAAACATCACGAATTCAGCTTTGAAGGACATCCCAATAATACGACCAAAGAACATTTACAAACTTTATACGATTTAGGTTTTAGACGGGTAAGCTTTGGAGTTCAAGATTATTCTGAAAAAGTACAAAAAGCCATTCATAGAATTCAGCCGTTTCACAATGTGGCCAAAGTAACGTTTTGGGCCAAAGAAATCGGCTATACTTCTATTAGTCACGATTTAGTTTTTGGTTTACCTTTCCAAACTTTAGGTGATGTTTTGGATACCATTGATAAAACCAATTCCCTTCGCCCGGATCGATTAGCGTTTTATAGTTATGCTCATGTTCCTTGGATTAAAGGCAACGGCCAACGTGGTTTTAACGATGAAGATTTACCAAGAGATGACGAAAAAAGAGCTTTGTATGAAGAAGGAAAACTCCAATTGAGCAAACACGGTTTTGTTGAAATCGGTATGGATCATTTTGCTTTGAAAAGCGATTCTATGTTCAAAGCGTTCAATAACAGAAAACTACACCGTAATTTTATGGGGTATACCACAACCAATACCAAATTGATGATCGGTTTAGGTGTTTCTTCCATTAGTGATAGTTGGACAGCTTTTGCTCAAAACGAAAAAACGTTGGAAGATTATTACGCTCGTTTAGACAAAAATGAAATTCCGGTTTACAGAGGCCATATTTTAAGCAAGGAAGATTTGATTATTCGTCAACACATTTTAAACATCATGTGTCATTTTGAAACTTCTTGGGTCGATTCTTCTATGCAATTTGCTGAATTAAATGAAGTTTTAGCTTCTTTAGAAGAAATGGAACATGATGGGCTTTTACAAATTAACGGGCAAACTTTAGAAGTTACAGAAGCCGGAAAACCATTTGTTCGTAATATTTGTATGGCTTTTGATTTGCGCTTAAAACGTAACGCTCCGCAACGCCAATTGTTCTCCATGACAATTTAATTGATTCCAAAAGAATTTACCGTAATTTTTGACTTTTAAGGAGTTGTCGTTAAAAAACACTACTTTTGCAGAAATTATGCCGTAGATGAAGACGTTTCAAGATTTCGATTTACCTAAATCCTTACAAAAAGCCATTGATTCCCTTGGTTTAACCACTCCTACTCCTATTCAGGAAAGAGCGCTACCTGTGATTTTATCGGGTCGTGATATGATGGGAATTGCTCAAACTGGAACCGGTAAAACCTTTGCTTACTTAATTCCTATTTTAAAACAATGGAAATTTCAGGCAACTGATAGTCCTAGAGTGGTGATTTTAGTTCCAACTCGTGAATTAGTGGTTCAGGTTCAGGAAGAATTGGAAAAATTAGTTCAATTCATGTCGGTTCGTGTCGTGGGTGTTTTTGGTGGTGTTAATATCAATACCCAACGAAAAGCCGTGGCCGAAGGTGTCGACGTCTTGGTTGGAACTCCGGGTAGAACCATGGATTTAGCGTTAGACGGCGTACTTCGATTTGATGCTTTACAAAAGTTGGTTATCGATGAATTTGATGAAATCTTAAATTTAGGTTTCCGTTTTCAAATTACGTCTATTTTAACCATGATGAAGAGCAAAAGGCAAAACATCTTGTTTTCGGCAACAATGACCGAAGAAGTAGATGAAATGCTGGATGAATATTTTGATTTTCCGGAGGAGGTTTCCTTGGCACCTAGCGGAACTCCGTTAGAGAAAATTGAACAATTTGTTTATCACGTTCCTAATTTCCTGACCAAAGTAAATTTATTGAAAGATTTATTGGCTCGAAATGACAATATGGAACGTATTTTAGTTTTCGTCAACAATAAAAAATTGGTTGACACTACTTTTGATTTGTTAGAAGAAGATTTTTCAGGACAATTTGGTGTCATTCACTCTAATAAATCGCAAAATTACCGTTTAAATACGATGGCTTCTTTTCAACGTGGTGAATTACGTGGTTTAATTACTACTGATATTATGGCGCGTGGATTAGACATTTCAGATATTACACACGTTATCAACTTGCAATTTTCGGAAGTTCCGGAACAATACATTCACCGAATTGGTAGAACCGGACGTGCCGATAAAGAAGGAACGGCTATCAGTATGGTGAGTCCGCAGGAAGAAGAAATTTTGATTGAGGCTGAACTTTTAATGGAAAAGGAACTTACAGCATTAGAACTTCCTGATTACATTGAAATTTCGGAAAAGAAATTGGATTTTGAAAAAGACCGCCGAAAATTCAAAACCATTGGAAAACCTATTAATAGAGAAGAAAGAGGTGATGCTTTCCACGAGAAAAAAGACAAAAACAAAAAAGTCAATCTAGGTGGACCCGGAAAAAGAACACCAAGAAAAACAGCACCTAGAAACCGTGGCGTAGAAGCTAAAAGAGCTGCCAAACGCAAAAAAGGGAAATAAGATATAAAAAAACGTCGCTTAATGCGACGTTTTTTATTCTACTTTGTCAAATACCAAACAAACCGGCTGACATACTTCTATTCTTTTTCCGGTATCGGTTAATGTTCCGTTTACAGCATTTCGACTATAAATAACTACATTATTGGTGTTTTGATTAGCCACTAAAACATAAGCATCATCCGGACTTAAGGTAAAATTACGCGGAGCACTTCCTTGTGTACTGATTTGCTGAATCATTTCTAAACTTCCATTGGCTAACACTTTAAATACCGAAATAGTATTGGCATCACCTCGATTGGTTGCATATAGAAACTTTCCATCTTGGCTAAAATGAATATCTGCGGCACTGTTCATTCCGTTAAACAAATTAGGAGCAACTGTAGTTTCCTGAATCAATTTTAGTTTGTCTTTTTGATATTCAAAAACCGATAGCGTTCCGTCTAACTCTTGTAAAAGATACACAAAATTCCCTTTAGGACTAAATATTAAATGTCTGGGACCACTACCTTTTTTTACTTTAATTTCATCTTTTAACACTAATGTTTTTTCTCCACCTTTTACATTGTATTTATAAAGATATACTTTGTCGGTACCTAGATCATTCGCCACTAAGTATTGGTGATCAGGTGTAAAATAAACCATGTGTAGATGTGAAGCTTCCTGACGTTTTTTATTTGGTCCGGAACCTTTATGTTGGATTACTTGAATCGCTTCGGCTAAACTTCCGTCAGCATTTTTAGGAAAAACACTGATTGTTCCGCCGGTATAATTTGCTGAAATCACATTTGTCTCATCATTAATGATATAACATGGGTCGGCTCCGTGGCTGTCTACTTTGTTGATGAATTGTAATGATCCTTCTTTAGGGACATAATGAAACGCACTGATTGTACTTTCTTTTCCATTTTCGTTTACACTATACATCCATTTTTTATCTGAACTTATGGTGAAATAGCTCGGATTAATAACCTTTTCTGTATGTGATTTCAGTTTGTATTCCGAGGATTCTATATTAAAATCATAGACGTAAATTCCATCACTTTTACAAGCATTGGTATAGGTTCCGATGATTAAATTATAATGTTCCTGTGCCGTTGACGTCATTAATGCGAATAATGCAAGAATTGTAATTGGTTTCATTATCATTGGGATTTGGAATACAAAAATATCTTTTCTCCGGCGTATAAAAAATATATTTCAGAAGGTTCTGTTACAAAATGCTTAATTTTGGCTTTTATTCTAATTCACAATCAATCCAAATGAGTTCCGATTTTATTCACGACCAAAAATACCAGCACGAAATTTTTAACGAAAACGACATTAAATTCAAAGAATTTGAAAATTGTACGTTTGAATATTGTGATTTTACGCAATGCATTTTCTTAAGTGTTGTGTTCTTAGATTGTACTTTTTTGCACTGCAATTTTAACGACACTAAAATCAATTATGTATCCTTACGTGGTGTGGAATTTAACAATTGTAATTTTACGAATGTTAATTTCGCTATGACTGATCAGGTGATTTATTATTTCAATTTTACCAATTGTCGCTTGGATTTCACCAAGTTTTACAGCTTAAAATTAAAAAAAATGCACTTTACAGGTTGTAGTTTAATTTCGGCTGATTTTATGGAAACCGACTTGTCGGAAACTGTTTTTGACAATTGTGATTTAAGACGCGCTGTTTTTTACAAAACCAATTTATCCAAAACAGATTTTTCAACGAGTTATCATTTTTCGATAGACCCGGAACAAAATAAAATGAAGAAAGCCAAATTTTCTACCGATGGTTTAAAAGGTTTATTAGAAAAATATGATTTAGTAATTTCTTAAGTACAAACGATGAAAGAAATTGATATTGCCAACTGGAATCGCAAAGAACATTTTGAGTTTTTTTCCAAAATGGCTAGTCCGTATTTTGGGATTACTACTGAAGTCAATTGCACCCGCGCTTTTCAAAAATCAAAGGAAAACAACATTTCATTTTTTGCGTATTACATGCACCAATCGATACGAGCAGTTAATGCTATTCCGGAATTCAAACTGCGAATTATTGACGATAAAGTTTTTGAATTAGCCCTAATCGATGTTGGAACGACCATTGGAAGAAAAGACGGAACCTTCGGTTTTAGCTTGATCCAATACAGTGAAGACTTTGAAACGTTTAATGCCAATTTACAACAAGAAGTCGAAGCCGTTCAAAATTCCACCGGTTTGCGCGCGCATGTGGAAGACAACAAAATGAATTTGGTTCGCTATTCTACTTTACCTTGGATTTCGTTTAGCGCTTTGCTGCATCCTACACCTTTACACGCAAAAGAATCGATTCCTAAAATCACCTTTGGAAAAGTAAACGACAGAAACGGTGAGCAATTTTTGCCTATTTCCATTGAAGCCCATCACGGTTTAATGGATGGTTTTCACATGGCTCAATATTTAGAAAAATTTCAATATTTTTTAGATCTATAAAGGATAAAAATCCCAAGTTGCTTGGGATTTATTTCTTCTTCTTCGATTTACCTTTGCTCTTTTTAGCTTTCTTTTTCTTGGCTTTAGCCTTTTCTTTTTTGGCTTTTTGAAGAGCTTTTTTCTTTTTCTTAGCCTTTTTCTTCTTCTTTTTGTCTTTCTTTTCAGACTTTGCTTTCTTTTTTTCTTTTTTCTCCTTTTTAGCGACTTCTTCTTCCTCTGTAACTATACTTTCTTCTTCCGCAAATATTTCTACTACTTCTTCTATTGGCTCTTCTACTTCATTGTTTTCTTCAATAACCAATTCATTTTCAACTGTATTTTCTACTACTTCATTCGTTTCAGGAATAGCTTGAGCTTCAGTGTCATTAACAGGAATGTCCTTCTCTGATTTTTTTCTAGTTGCCATACTTTAATTTAATGTTAATTTAACGTCACAAAATTATTAAATAAACAAATATCCCAATGTTAAGTTTTTCGTTTAAGTGAAAACTTAACATTGGGATTTAAAATATTCTGGAATACAGCTAATTACCTATTTCAAACTTACTAAACTTTGCTCTAAAGTTGTAATTTTAGCCAAAGCATCTGCTTCTTTTTTACGTTCCATCTCAATTACTTTTTCCGGCGCACCGTTCACAAATTTCTCATTGGACAATTTCCCTTGAACCGAACGTAAGAAACCTTGTGTATATTTCAACTCTTCTTCTAGCTTGGTAATTTCAGCAGCAACATCAATATTTCCACCAACCGGAATGAAATATTCGTTTGATTTTACACGATAGGATAACGCTCCGTTTACTTTTTCATCTACATAAACCAAATCCACAACATTACCTAATTTCATGATAACGGTATCGAAATGTGTTGACGCTTTTTCGTTATTCACTACTTTCAACTCGATTGTTTCTTTGAACGAAATGTTTTTGTCTTTACGAATGGTTCTGATTCCTGAAATTACTTCTGTTGCAAAATCGAAATCTGAAATTAATTTTTCGTCGAAGGCTTTCATTTCTGGCCAAGAAGCAACAATTAATGCTTCTTCCGGAGTTCTTTCAGCGATGTGTTGCCAAAGTTCCTCTGTTAAAAACGGCATAAACGGATGCAACAATTTCAAGTTGGCTTCTAACATTTCGATTGCTTTGTCGAAAGTTGTTCTGTCAATAGGTTGTTGGTATCCCGGTTTAATCATTTCCAAGAACCACGAACAGAAATCGTCCCAAACCAACTTATAAATAGCCATCAATGCATCTGAAATTCTATATTTATCGAAGTTATCTTCAATTTCTACCAATGTTTTTTGCAACTTCGCTCCGTACCATTCGATTGCTACTTTTGATGATTCTGGTTGTGCAATATCGGCAACTTCCCAACCGGTAATCAAACGGAAAGCGTTCCAAATTTTGTTTGCAAAACCTTTTCCTTGGTTACATAATTCTTCGTCAAATAAAATATCATTTCCTGCAGAAGAACTCAATAACAATCCCACACGAACGCCATCGGCTCCGAATTTTTCAATTAAGCCAAGTGGTTCAGGCGAATTCCCTAAAGATTTAGACATTTTACGTCCTTGTTTGTCACGTACTAATCCTGTTAAATACACATTTGAAAATGGTTTTTCGCCCGTGTATTCATAACCGGCAATAATCATACGAGCTACCCAGAAGAATAAAATATCCGGACCTGTCACTAAATCATTGGTTGGATAATAGTATTTGAATTCCTCATTTTCAGGATCCATCATTCCTCCAAAAACAGATATTGGCCATAACCAAGAGGAGAACCAAGTATCGAGTGCATCCGGATCTTGTTTTAGGTTATTGGTTGTTAGTTGTTCGTTATTGGTTTTTTGTTTGGCTAAAGCCAAAGCGTCTTCAATATTCTCAGCAACTACGAAATCTTCTTTACCATCGCCATAATAGTACGCAGGAATTTGTTGGCCCCACCACAGCTGACGAGAAATATTCCAATCGCGAATATTGTTTAACCAATGCGCATAGGTATTATTAAAACGAGATGGATGTAATTTAATTTCGTCGGATTCTAAAACCGCTTTGATGGCAGGTTTCACTAAATCGTCCATTTTTAAGAACCATTGGTCTGATAATCTTGGTTCGATTACCGCTTTTGTTCTTTCAGAAGTTCCCACGTTGTTCACGTGATTTTCTACTTTTACTAAAGCGCCAATAGTTTCTAATTCTTTCTCGATTGCCACACGAACATCAAAACGATCTTTACCTTCATAGTGTAATCCGAATGAGTTTAAAGTTGCATCTTCGTTGAAAATATCGATAATTTCTAAACCGTGTTTATCGCCAAGAGTTTTATCGTTTACATCGTGAGCAGGTGTTACTTTTAAACATCCTGTACCGAATTCCATATCAACATACTCGTCGAAAATAATAGGAATTACTCGGTTGCAAATAGGAACGATTGCTTTTTTCCCTTTTAAATGGAAATAGCGTTCGTCTTCCGGATGAATACAAATAGCAGTATCACCTAAAATCGTTTCAGGACGCGTTGTTGCTATAGTTACATACTCGTCGCTAACTTCAATTGGGTAACGCAAATGGTATAATTTCCCTTGTCTTTCTTCGTAAATAACTTCTTCATCAGACAAGGTTGTTTTTGCTTCCGGATCCCAGTTAACCATGCGATAGCCGCGATAAATTAATCCTTTGTTGTATAAATCAACAAAAGACTTGATTACCGAAGCCGACATGTCCTCATCCATGGTAAATTTGGTTCTGTCCCAATCACATGAACAACCTAATTGTTTTAATTGTTCAAGAATGGTTCCACCGTATTTTTCAGTCCAATCGAAAGCGTGTTTTAAAAACTCTTCGCGTGTTAAATCGGATTTATTGATTCCTTCTGATTTTAACTTGGCTACTACTTTAGCTTCGGTTGCAATAGAAGCGTGATCGGTTCCGGGAACCCAACAAGCGTTGAATCCTTTTAAACGAGCACGACGAATCAATACGTCTTGAATGGTATTGTTTAACATGTGCCCCATGTGCAACACTCCGGTTACATTTGGTGGCGGAATTACGATTGTATATGGCGTTCTGTGGTCGGGCGTTGAATGAAAATAGTTGTTTTTCATCCAGTAGTCATACCACTTTTGTTCTACTTCTTTAGGATTAAATTGTGCAGGAATCATAATTTTATGATTGTATTTAAGTATTGATTTTTAATAGTTTACAAAAGTTCTAAAAGTTTCCACTTAGCCCCGATAGCAGTGATAGCTTGCCTGATGAAGGCGGCAACTAAAGCGAATAGCGGGAAAACGGTGGACTGACACCAAAATCAGACTCGCTCCTTAACAGGAATTCGTTTAAAAGGATTGTATAAAATTGATTTTTGGTACACTTTTTGTAATTTTTATGCAAAAGTAAGGATATATGGTAAAATAAAAAATAGATTTATTGGTTCTTTGACTTTAAAAGTCTATTTTTACCATAACCTATTAATTTTATTATGATGAAAAAATTACTTGGACTTATTGTTCTTTTTTTACTAAGCTTCAATTTGTTTGCCCAAGAAGGTGCCAAGATTGAATTTAAGACGGAGACCATTAACTATGGAGAGGTTGTGAAGGGAGAAGATAGTGGTATAAGGGAGTTTGTTTTTACGAATACTGGTGATGCCCCGCTAGTGATAAAAAAAGTGAATTCGAGTTGTGGTTGTACGGTGGCCGAGAAACCGGATGAGCCTATTATGCCGGGAAAATCAGATAAAATTGTAGTAAAATACAATATGACTCCGGGACCGATCAGTAAAACGCTTACGGTTGAAACGAATGCTGTAAATAAACCTAATGGTGTGGTTCCTTTAAGAATAAAAGGAACTGTTGTTATCAAAAAATAAAAGTAAGGAAGTCCCGTTTTGGGACTTTTTTGTTATAATATTTTTTCGAGTTGGAACTCGAATTCTAAATTTTGTCCCGCTCTATCGACTTCGATTTTTATAGTTTTACCTTCTTGCGAATGAAAAATATTTGTTATTTTTTCGATAGATAAATGTTGTGAAGCTCTTCGGTTAATTCTCAAAATAACATCTCCCACTTGTAAACCTGCTCTTTCTGCCGGGGAATCTTTTCGAACGGAATAAACCTCGAAAATAGGTTTTAGTTCGTAGATATAATCGTATTTGCGATTAGGATTGTCAAAAACATATTCATTTACATTTATTTTATTGTTAGTTGAATGATCATAAAGTGTTTGTTTAATCCATTGTGAACCATTATGCTGTACTTCTACTCCCGCCATATTATAATTGAATTCATCTTCAAAAAGGCTATTTTTCTTAAAATAAAAATGTTGGGTTTCGTAATTGAAAACCCAGTTGAATCGTTTTAAGATTTCGCCACCCAATGAACCATTTCTTCCTTGAATCTTGTCCAATTCACTTATAGAAACCGAATCAGGATAAGAAACCAAAGCCTCATTTAGCTTAAAGTCGTTGATAAACAATTCATCAACTCTTGATTTTTTACCGGTAATTTCTCCTGTTAGGCCTCTTCCTAAAACGTCTTCAAAAAAACGATGCTTGCATTGTAAGGTATCATTTTCGAAAAGCCAAAGTCCGTCGCCCAAACCAGTATCTAAAAGCAAGTTGAAGTTTTTTTCAGTTTCATATTCGTTTTGTTTCATTTTAATATTTACATAAGGTTTTCCTCTTAGAATATTTACCGGTTTTGTTTCGTATCGTTTTAACTTTTTTTCTTTGAAATTTTCTTTTGGAATGATATTAATTTTTTCTCTTTGGTAATTGATTTCTACCCAATATCCTTCAAAAAAATCGGAACCAATGATTCCGTTCACTGGAATTCCAAGTTTATCAATAAGATCAATATTGACATCGGGTACTAAAAGTGTTTCAAAATTAGTGTTTATATATTCTCCTATAACACATGTATTTCCTTTTGACAGATAGGCTTCGACTTCTTCACCAAAACCTACTCCTTTGACATTCAATTTCTGTAAATCATAAAATGTGAGCATTTCATTTTCAGGAAAAGCAAAAAGTAAGTTTTTGTCTGAACCTGTATCTAAAATCATATTTAACGGACTTCCGTTTACAATACATTTTAGGATTATTAAATTATGTGTATTATCAAAAGATATCTTGTATTCTTTACTAGAATCAACTAATCGAAATTGAGCAAAAAGATTTCCGCTGAACATCAATAGGAAGACTAACCAGTACCTTATTATAAAATATTTTCTCACCTTATAAGTTTTCATAAATATTAAAAAAAAATTAGCCTTTCAACAATACTTAAATTTAATCATAAAATCGGCTATAATTTAACAAAAAAAGAAGGTTTTAGCAATAAAAAGCATATATTAGTTACTCATTTTTTTCTTATAAACTGAACCACAAAATTTTACAATTTGTTTTTATAGCAGCTAAAAAAAATGCAATTTTGCTACTCAAAACAAACACGTTATGCCAAAAATTTCAAATAAAGGAAAACAAATGCCGGAATCACCTATCAGAAAGTTGGTTCCTTACGCCGAAACTGCCAAAAAGAAGGGTCATAAAGTATATCACCTAAACATTGGTCAACCCGATATTAAAACTCCTGAAGTTGCTTTAAATGCTGTTAAGAATGCTGATCTTTCCGTTTTAGAGTACTCTCATTCTGCAGGTTTTGAGAGTTATAGAAATAAACTTTCTCAATATTACAAAAATCAAGGTTTACCTGTAGATCCTCAAGATATCATTATCACTACCGGAGGCTCTGAAGCTTTACTTTTTGCTTTAGGAAGTGTTTTAGATCAAGGGGATGAAGTAATTATTCCGGAACCTTTTTATGCCAATTATAATGGTTTTGCAACAGCTTCGGGTGTTAAGGTTATTCCTGTAATTTCCGGTATTGATGAAAATTTTGCTTTACCTCCTATTGAAGCTTTTGAAAAATTAATTACTCCGAGAACTAAGGCTATTTTGATTTGTAATCCCGGAAATCCAACAGGGTATTTATATTCGGAAGAAGAAATCCAAAAATTAGCTGATATCGTTAAAAAACACGATTTGTTTTTGATTGCTGACGAAGTGTATCGCGAATTCACTTATGACGGATACAAACATCACTCGGTTATGAATGTGTCGGGATTAGAGGACTATGCCATTATGATTGACTCTGTTTCTAAGAGATTCAGTATGTGCGGAGCGCGTATTGGTTGTATTGTTTCTAAAAATAAAGAAGTAATGGCGACAGCTATGAAATTTGCACAAGCACGTTTGAGTCCGCCAACATACGCGCAAATTGCCAGTGAAGCTGCTTTAGAAACGCCACAAAGTTATTTTGACGAAGTAATCACAGAATACAAAGACAGAAGAGATACTTTAGTTAACGAATTGAATAAAATTCCGGGTGTTAAAGTTGCTGTTCCAAAAGGAGCTTTTTATTGTATTGCTAAACTTCCGGTTAAAAATGCCGATAATTTTGCACAATGGCTATTAGAAAGCTACGACTTAAACGGAGAAACGGTTATGGTGGCTCCAGCTGCCGGTTTTTATTCTACACCAGGTGTTGGCCTAGACGAAGTTCGTATTGCTTATGTTTTGAAAAAAGAAGATTTAATTCAATCGGTTACTATTCTAAAAGAAGCTTTAGCTGTTTATAACCAATAAAATTAATTTATATCAAATAGATAGTTATAAAACGGAAGGGTAATTTCTTCCGTTTTTTTCTCACTCATATGATTCTTAAAGTAAAAGAGCCGCTTAATAAGCGACTCTTTTACTTGACTTTATTAATTAAAATTATCGTTTTAAAGAGAAGTGAGCTCTGAATTCTTTCGCTACTCCATTTTCTTCATATTGTAAGCTAAACCAGTAATCGGTTGATGGTAATTGACGGCCATTATAGGTTCCATCCCAACCATTTCCGTTTGGACTTATTTGTTTAACCAATTTGCCGTAACGATCGAAAATATACAATTTAGTAGTATTTTGATCTAATCCAGAG
>NZ_JBSEFI010000025.1:0-52632 GCF_053570605.1 Flavobacterium sp. U410 | reverse complement strand
CCCTATCCAAAACGGATAGGGTTTTTTGTTTTATAGCGGTTTTGAAAACATGTTTTGAAAGACAACTACCTCAAAATATAGCCCCGATGGAAGTGAACTACCCTGTAGTGCACACAGCGGGACTATAAATCTTTTGGAATACTAAACGTGGGTATGTGTTTTGCTAAGTTTTAATGTTGGAGTGGTTAGAGGTATTCTAACCAGTTTACATATGGTTTGTTTTTATCGTTTAAAGTGTAAAGATCTAGTTAAAATAGTTAAAAATAATTCGTTTTGGAAGATTAAATTTTATTGTAAGTTAGATATCTCTTACCTTTACTATAATAAAATTACCCTCAATAGCGCTTTTAAAAATTCTTGTATCTTAAAGAGAATTTTATATTTTTTACTCATTGTCATCTTGATTTTTTTAAAGGATTTCCCCCTTTTTGCTTGTTAAAGAGATTTAACTCCTAATGATTTGGTCTTCTAAAACCTTATTATTATGGAATTAAAAATTATTTTTAATGGATTAAAAGGAGTATTTTTTGATAGTATTCTTTTTAGATGTAAAATAAGAGAGAGATATGCTAATTTTTATAATAAAAATGTAATATGTCTTTTTTTTATATTAATTGGTCTTTTCTCTTTTTTTAATGTTCAATCACAAATTATAATCGAACAAGGAACAGTAAAGGCTAATTTTGGAATTGATGCAGATATTAAATCTGATATTACAACTTTTACAACTCCAGCTTGGGCAACACCTCAGAATACTGATGATTGGTTTAAATTGAATGGAGGTACAGGTAAAGGAGTTATTGATATTACTTCTGCGAGTGCTCTAAGTCAAATTCAAAGTTTACAGGCTAATCCTAATGCATCTGCTGAATTGAGGATGGCTTATCCTTATTTTACTGTAGTTGATGGAAGATATTGGATTGATGCAGTTTACTTAAGAGATCAACAAACATCTGGAAATTATAAAGATAGTAATGTTTTTGCAGGTCAAAGTAATAAGAACTTTGATAATCCTAACACTTGGAATATTGGTTTAGGAGATGTTCCTCAAAAAAATGATATTATTGATGTTTATGGTCATTTGAGACGTGATGGAACCAATATTTTAAACAATCCTGAATGGGGTTTTGTAGGACTATCAACAAGAAATGATAATGGGGATAGTTATATAGATATAGAATATTTTAGAAAAAAAATAGAAGTAGGAGGAAATGGTATCGTTTCCCCCGGAGCAGACGGCGGACGGACAGCTTGGACGTTTTCAAATACTGGAATGATTACACAGTTAGGAGATATAATTATTTCTTTGGATTTTTCAAATGGAGGTGTAGGAATTACAGGTAAAATTTACGTTTGGATGCTCTTGAATGATAAAAGCACAGCTTATTTTGATAATTTTAATACATTGCCCGACAGACCATTTAGGTTTGTTAAAGTAGGAAATAGCTATGTAAATTATTCAGGGGGAAATGGTGCAGGAGGTTTTGGTTATGCAAGAATTGAATTAAAAAATATAGGTGATGCTTCGGCTATTTTTTCGGCAGTAAATATAGGTTCTAATGTTGATGCTCCTAGCTGGGGAACAATTAATAGTAGTGGAAATATATCAGCTGTTTATAATCCTATTATTTTTTATGAGTTTGGTTTTAATTTGACAGCATTAGGTTTTGATAGTTCGTCAACACAAGTAGGTTGTGTGAGTCCATTTGGTAGTGTTATAGTCAAAACGAGATCTTCTGATTCGTTTACGGCGGAACTTAAAGATTTGGCAGGACCGATTGAATTAGGAGCTGATTTAGAGGTTGACGTATCTATTGATGGTAATACAACTGTTGGCTGTACAGAAACATCAACTATTTTGACGGCTACAGCAATGCCCATAACCAATAATTTCTCATATCAATGGTATTTTAATGGAGATTTAATTCAAAATGCAACTTCCAACACATTGGTAGCTACCCAGGCCGGTACATATACTGTAGAAGCAACTATAGTATTAGGGAGTATTCAAGGATGTACAGCTTCAAATTCTGTAGATGTAGCAATTACTCCACCTATTCCTATAAACATAAATTGTCCAGAAAATTATCAAGTTCCAGTTTGTTCAACTCAGGCTGATATTAATACTCAATTTGAAACTTGGTATAATAGTTTTACAGCATCTGGAGGTACTAATTTACAAACACAAGTGACAATTACTGATCAACAAGGTAATCCGGTTGTTTTAGGTAATCCAATTGTAGGACCTAATAGATGTGGTGGCATTTATACAGTTCTATTACAAGCTAGTGACGATTGTAACCAAACAGCTCAATGTAGTGCAATTTTTACGGTAGTTCCGGACGAAACCTTACCGGTAATCCAAGACCAAGAAGATGTAGTACTGGAAGGCTGTAACGCCCCATGGCCAAGTGAATTCACTACAACATGGAGCGACAACTGTTCCGAAGGCGGCACGATCTCTGGAGTAGCCGGTACAGTAATGTTAGGTTTAGACGGTTGTAGCCAATATATCGATTACACCTTTAACGCGACAGACGATTGCGGCAATGCCGCTGTACCGGTAGTAATCCGTGTCAGCAGAATGTACGACGAAACCTTACCGGTGATTCAAGACCAAGACGATGTAGTACTGGACGGCTGTAATACACCATGGCCAAATGAAGTCACCACAACATGGAGCGACAACTGTTCCGAAGGCGGCACAATCTCGGGAGTAGCCGGTACAGTAATGTTAGGCTTAGACGGCTGTAGCCAATACATTGATTACACCTTTAACGTGACAGACGATTGTGGCAATGCCGCTGTACCGGTAGTAATCCGTATAACTCGACAATATGACGAAACCTTACCGGTGATCCAAGACCAAGAAGACGTAGTACTGGAAGGCTGTAACGCCCCATGGCCAAGTGAAGTCACCACAACATGGAGCGACAACTGTTCCGAAGGCGGTACAATCTCGGGAGTAGCCGGCACAGTAATGACAGGTTTAGACGGCTGTAGCCAATATATCGATTACACCTTTAACGCGACAGACGATTGCGGCAATGTCGCTGTACCGGTAGTAATCCGCGTCAGCAGAATGTACGACGAAACCTTACCGGTAATCCAAGACCAAGATGACGTAGTACTGGAAGGCTGTAACGCCCCATGGCCAAGTGAAGTCACCACAACATGGAGCGACAACTGTTCCGAAGGCGGCACAATCTCGGGAGTAGCCGGCGCAGTAATGACAGGTTTAGACGGCTGTAGCCAATACATTAATTACACCTTTAACGTGACAGACGATTGCGGCAATGCCGCTGTACCGGTAGTAATCCGTATAACTCGACAATATGACGAAACCTTACCGGTGATTCAAGACCAAGACGATGTAGTACTGGACGGCTGTAACGCCCCATGGCTAAGTGAAGTCACTACAACATGGAGCGACAACTGTTCCGAAGGCGGCACAATCTCGGGAGTAGCCGGCGCAGTAATGACAGGTTTAGACGGCTGTAGCCAATACATTGATTACACCTTTAACATTACAGACGATTGTGGCAATGCCGCTGTACCGGTAGTAATCCGTGTCAGCAGAATGTACGACGAAACCTTACCGGTGATTCAAGACCAAGACGATGTAGTACTGGACGGCTGTAACGCCCAATGGCCAAGTGAAGTCACTACAACATGGAGCGACAACTGTTTCGAAGGCGGCACAATCTCGGGAGTAGCCGGCGCAGTAATGTTAGGTTTAGATGGCTGTAGCCAATATATCGATTACACCTTTAACGCGACAGACGATTGCGGCAATGCCGCTGTACCGGTAGTAATCCGCGTCAGTAGAATGTACGACGAAACCTTACCGGTGATTCAAGACCAAGACGACGTAGTACTGGAAGGCTGTAACGCCCCATGGCCAAGTGAATTCACTACAACATGGAGCAACAACTGTTCCGAAGGCGGCACGATCTCGGGAGTAGCCGGCACAGTAATGTTAGGTTTAGACGGCTGTAGCCAATACATTGATTACACCTTTAACGCGACAGACGATTGTGGCAATGCCACTGTACCGGTAGTAATCCGCGTCAGCAGAATGTACGACGAAACCTTACCGGTAATCCAAGACCAAGAAGATGTAGTATTGGACGGCTGTAATGCCCCATGGCCAAGTGAATTCACTACAACATGGAGCGACAACTGTTCCGAAGGCGGCACGATCTCGGGAGTAGCCGGCACAGTAATGACAGGTTTAGACGGCTGTAGCCAATATATCGATTACACCTTTAACATTACAGACGATTGCGGCAATGCCGCTGTACCGGTTGTAATCCGTGTCAGTAGAATGTATGATGAAACTCCGCCGGAAATTAATTGTCCTTCAGATATGGAAGTTTTTGATTGTAATGAAGTTCCTTATATAGAAATTCCTGTAGCAACTGATAACTGTGATCAAGATGTTATAGTAACGGCAACTCGTTCCGATGGATTAGCCCTTAATGATCCTTTCCCTATAGGTGAACTAGTGACTATTACTTTTACAGCTGAAGATAATTGTTATAATGAAGCTAGTTGTAGTTTTACTGTATTAGTTAATTCTTGTGATGCACCTCATTGTACGTATACACAAGGATTCTATGGTAATGTGAATGGTACAGCTTGTTTACCCAATGGAGGTTCTACAATGGCGCAAAATATTATGGTTGCTGCTTTGACAAATGTAGGCGGAGAATATAATTTTGGTAGTTTGTCAACTGGAAATTATTTCTTGTTGAAATTGACAGATATTAATAGAAACCATATTCCTGCACAAAATAATATTTTTAAAATGATGCCCGGAGGTGGAACACCTCGACAATTGATTGGTTTTGCTACGTATGATATTTTTGCTACTTGGGCTGACAACGATCCATTAAATGCAAGTGGTAAGAAAAAAGGAAAAATCAATAATAATTTGCTAAGTCAAACTATTACATTATTCTTTAATTTACAGATGGATAATGGTCTAGGTAGCTATGAATTGACAAATACTTTTGCAACTGTAGATGTAGAATGTGGTACAGATATACCAATTCCTGATTCTACTCAAATTTTTAATGTTTCACAAAATGTGATTGATTATTTAGAGTGGAATGGCGGAGCAACAGTTAGTAATCTGTTTATTTTGGCTAACAAAGCTTTAGGAGGAGAAAATATAGGAAGCTTAAGTCATTCTGAAGTTGAACAAGCTGTAGATGCAATCAATAAAGGTTTTGATACATGTAGAATGCAAGTTCCTGTACCTGTTGAGGAATCTGTGGATCTATCAGATAGCTTATTAAAAGCAGATTTTATAGTTTATCCCGTACCATTTAAGGATTATTTTACGATTCAATATCAATTCCGTTATCAATCAGATGTTGAAATTCAAGTTTTTGATGCTCGAGGGTTATTATTAATGACAGCACATGATAAAGGTGCTACTTATGGTAAAGAAATCAGAGTAAATACCACATTTAACTTAGCAGGAAGAGATGCTTTCTATTATGTTAAAGTAATATCCAGAACAGGTGTTTCAATTAAGAAAATTGTATCGGTGAGTAGATAACATAAAAATAACGAAGAGAAAGGGTAATATTGTTGTATTACCCTTTTTTTATGTTTTTATGACGAAAAGTGATAACTAGCCGTGGCAGAGCCAAGCACCTTGTGCAGGTGATGACACGACGATTTTCCTTTATAGAGCAGATGCTGTGCTACTAAAATTTTAAAATAGTATTGTAAAATTCTTGGTGTTTTTTGAATTCTTCAATTCCTTGAGAAAAACTCAAATAGTGTGCTCCGTTTTGCTTGTTAGATTGACTAATTTGATACAAATAATGATGGTGGCGCATGAGTTCTTTCCAACCAAAAAACAGGGAATGCTTGGGGTCATAAATGTGAGTGGGTTCGCTTAATGCACCATTGATTTCAACGATCTGAAAGTTTTTTTCGTTTTCCAAATCTTCAAAAGTGGTAAACATAATGTCCATTCGACCATAGTAAAAACCATTGATTTGATCGCATATTTTAGTAAAAGTAGCTTCTAATTTGGGTGTAATATATTGGCTTGCATCAACGAATTTTGTACCACGGCAATGATTGCCATAAGGAACTAAATTAATAGATTTTCCTTGAGGAAGAACTTCGTTCAATTGATCTTGATATTCTTCTTCCAAAGATGCTAATTGAAATTCATAACGCGGATCTTTACATAATATTTCTTTAATGCTTTCGGTGCCATTTCCGGTGATGATCAGAAACTCTTTGGCTACAATTCCTGTAATTTTTCCTTGGGTTTGGTTGGGGAATTTTACATAAAAAAGCCCAATTTCATTAGGAAATGGAATGCAATCTTGAAGAAGGAAGTTAAAATCGGCTTTTTGCCAATAAGCTTTAACATCCTCTAAATGATACAGCTTTTTAACCGCTGTTCCACGAAGACCAATATCAGGTTTTGCAATTAAAGGAAACTGCAGATTTCCTTTTATGATTTGGGTTTCAACTTCTGAAAAATCTGTTTTTACTTTAATCAATTCCGTTTTTGGATAATAGTGTTGTGGAATTAAATCGTAGATTTCTTTTTTAGATTCCATGAAAAATCCACCATTTTTGATGGTAGGATTAGAAGCGTTGAAGTAAAAAAAAGAGCGTGTTTTTATGGCATAAAAAAGATATTGGAAATACACCGGAAGATAAACTATTTGGTATGGCCAATATTCCCAATGGGTAAGTTTATGCCAGAATAAACGAAACTTTCTCATAGATTATAACTGTAAATACTGCATTGAAATGCCTTCTTGGTTCATATACAAACACTGAGTTATACTCACTGTTTTTAGGATATTTTCGCGATTGATTTGTAAACCAAACTCCTGATTTTCTTTTTGAGTGAATTGATGAAAATCAAGTATTGAATTTGGAGTAATATTTTGTTTTTCTGAAAGAAATTCTTCAAACCAAATTTTTCGTTGTTCTCTCACGGAAGCTTCATATAAAGTAGAAGAAGACCAAATGTGAGGTTTGTTGATATCTAAAGTTTGGAGCGTTTTTTCCGTTTCGTTCCATTGCAATTGAAACAATCCCTTTCCGTTAAAGAAAACGATAGTAAACGGTTCAATTCCTTGTAAATCGATAGCATTCCAATTGTCCAATACATTTTCGTTGGCTAATAAATCTAGCACAATTAAACCTCTACTTTTTCGATACGATGGCTTTGGAACGTGTTTTTCCTGAGCTCCGTTAAGCAAAATAATGATATTTTGAGTATCGTGAGCAATCCAAGTTCCGCCTGCTTTCGGATCTTTCGGGAAACAAATTTCTCTTCCGTTAATGGAATAGGTTTGCGGTGGAATTGCTGTAGCGCGATCTGTTTTTTCGTCACGGTTTGAGGTCAAACAAAAACCGTTTGCTGTAGCTAAAAATGTTACTGTGCACATTTTAATCGATATTCTATAGTAGATTTGGCAACACCAAAGTTATGATCTAACGTTACGTATGGAAACTTTGAAACCCCCACTTTTATTAAAGCCTGATGATGAATGCTGTGTTCTAAATTGTAAAGCAGTTCTCTGAAATAATTGGTCTCAATTGAAAAAGTAACCGAATCTACACCTTGTTCTAACTGCATTTTTTTATTTGGTTTATCAATATAATGTATTATTTCCTCAATATTTTCAATAGCCATATTAATATGATTTTGAATGTCTTTATTTCGTGTTCTGAAATCATAATTGACAATACCAATATCATAACTTTTAACCAATGACTGATACAATTCAATAATGTGTCTTACATGTTCACCAATCGTTGCATTGCTAAGTTCGGTATGAGGAGCAATATAGTCTTCAGGTTTCAACTGGTTTAGTAAGTGAAGAATTTCGTAGAAATTATTTTTTACAGAGGATATCAACATTTTTTAGGATCTGTTTTTAGTATAAGAAATTTTTAGCATCAGTTATCAAAACATAGGTACAGCAAAGAAAAGTAGTACAAGCCATAAAAAATAAGCTTCCATGATCTTGATTTACTTCTATATTCAGAATGAAAATATGAGACAAAATGGCTCCTAACATTGTTCCGATTCCTAAAAGCGCTCCATAAAAAGATTTCTTAGGAATTAATAATAATACCGAAGCAATTAGCTCTATAATTCCGGTTCCGATTCTCCCATAAGGTTCTAAATTCAGTTTGCTGAAAATAACAACACTTTCAGGCGCAGCAGTAAATTTGAAAAACAAAGTTTGCAGCATTATTATCGAAGGAACTATTCTGAAAAACCAAAAAACAATTCGTTTCATGATCTATTTTTCAGGTACAAATTTGATAGAAACTGAATTGGTACAATATCTTTTACCGGTTGTTTCTCTTGGACCATCATCAAAAACGTGACCTAAGTGACCACCGCATTTAGCGCACATCACTTCAGTTCTTACCATTCCAAAGCTTAAATCTTCTTTATAAATCACCGAACCTTTGATGGCTTGGTCAAAGGAAGGCCATCCGCAGTGCGAATCAAACTTAGTGTTTGAAGTAAAAAGTTCATTACCACAGGCAGCACAAACATATTTTCCTTTGGCAAAATAATCCCAATATTCACCAGTAAAAGCCATTTCAGTTCCTTTTTTTCGAAGAATTCTGTATTCTTCATCAGAAAGTTGTGATTTCCACTCAGCGTCGGTTTTGTTGACTTCAAAATTCATATCATTACTTTTTTTAGTTTGTGATTGACAAGATTGAATCCCTAAAATTAAAATTAAAAACAACATCTTTTTCATAGCATTTTTTTATTTCGTTATTTTTTGCCAATTGAGATCGGCTTTCTTTTTCAGTTCAGTTTCATTTTTATTCCAAGATTTTAGTGTGTTACTAAAATACGCATTATAAAATAAATAGAGTTTACCATTGATGATCTTAAAAGTTTGAGGATCAATTTCGACTTTTTCACCATTAGCACCCATTGCATAGGCGCACCAACCGCCATATTGAGGTTCATATTTATCCGGGGTGCTTTCTAATAATTTTTTGTTTTCTGCAGAATAGCAATAATAAATAGCATTTCGAATGGAAACAGCAAACTCTTTTTTACCTTTTTGAGCTTTTCCGACAGAAAAATAACTCACCGGATCATAGCCTTGAAGGGCAATATTTGATTCTAAATTGCGATTTTCTTTTTGAGTTTGACCAAAACTAGTCAAAGTAAAAATGAAGAAAACGAATAAGGCGGTTCGGACTTTCATAACTATTATTTTTAGCAAAGTTATGATGCTTTCACCAATAGAAATGTAAACTACTTTACATTACGGATTAAATTTTTGAGAACCTCAATATTTGGAATCATAATTTCTTTTCTGGAGTAAGAAATAATATTCTTTTGTTCCAAATCACTAAGTAAGGAAATGGTTGTTTGTCGCGAAGTACAAATAATTTGAGCAATATCATTTTGAGTGAGATAATTTTCAATTCTGAAACTGCCGTTTTCTTCAATTCCATCTTGTTCAGCCCATTCAATTAAAAAAAGTAAAAGACGGGTTTCTGCATTTAGGAAAATAAGATTGTTATAATTGTTTTTCCATTTTTTGATCTTAAACCCGATAAACTTGGTATATGATAATGCTAAATCTGGATATTTTCGCATCAGATTCTCAAAATCAGACAACAGAAAACTACAAATAATGACTTCGTCAGTAAGTGCTTTAGCCACTTCGTTAGAGCTATTTTGTTCCAAAGTCAGTTCACCAAATAAATCTCCTTTTTGGATGATTTCTTTTATCTTCTCGTTGCCCTCGTCGTCTATCTCAACAATCTTAATGTTACCTTTCTTTAATAAAAAAATCTGAGGAATATTAGTATCCGAAAAATATAGGATATCGCCTTTTTTTCCTTTTTTAAAATTGGAAATAATACACAACTGTTTAATCTGACTATAACTCAGAATTCTAAAAAGTTTGTGATCGCGTAAATACCAGTATTTTAACTCTTCGTACATGAGGTAAAATTAGGTGTTAATTTCCAAATCTTTAATATATTCTTCATATTCATAGAAGAACATTTCAAAAGCCGTCATTTTTTCGGCAAAAAAGTCAAAAACCTGTGACCAAGTATTTCGATTGTTAATGCTTATTCCGGTTAGTTCCACCCAAATGCGACTGATTTCTTTGCCACTTTCCAGAAAATAATGACGTTCTAAAATGACATCCGGTAAATAATCTTCCTGTAAAATAGCTTTTAGCGATTCTATTTTTTCAAAATAAATTTTACGCTTTTCATCTTCTTTAGGCTCAATGTCAAGTGAAACCTGTGCTTTTTTGTTATCAATATAAAACTTAAAAGAAACATCTTTAATTTTAGTATCATATAACAACCATTTTCTAGGATATTCTTCCGCAAAATTTACCCAGAATTCTTTTTTCATTTCACGTACTTCTTCTTTACTGAACATTTTTTGTAGCTTAAAAAATTGATTTTTGTTAAAAATAGCCCTAACTTTATAAGATGCAATTTGCAAATTTAAAGGTATGTTATTTAAAGATTTTAAAAAATATGTTCCAAAAATAGAAAATGAAAAGTTATTAGCCTCAGATGCCCATGCAAAAATGGCACCTTTGGAGCGAATTGCTTTTCTAAAGGATAACGATTTTTTAAAATATAACCCAAGAGAAGCAGCCGTTTTAATGCTTTTGTATCCCAAAAATAATGAAACACACTTAGTTTTAATCGTCCGAAACTCCTATCCCGGTGTACATTCTTCACAAATTGCATTTCCAGGTGGAAAAGTAGAAATAGAAGATGAAAATTTGGAACAAACCGCTCTTCGCGAAGCTTATGAAGAAGTAGGAGTGAATCCTAAAAGTGTCGAAATCATAAAACCTTTCAGTCAGGTGTATATTCCGCCAAGTAACTTCTTGGTTTCTCCTTTCATGGGCATTGCTGACGAAGAAGTTAAATTTACTGCAAATCCTGATGAAGTAAAACGCGTTCTTGAATTTCCGTTGTCTTCTTTTTTAGACGAAAAATCTATTATTCAAGTCAAAATGACGACATCTTACGCAAATAATATTCAGGTTCCTGCTTTCCAGGTAGATAAATATGTCGTTTGGGGAGCAACAGCCATGATGATGAGCGAATTGAAGATGGTTATTCAAAATTCACTTTTAGTTAAAAGTCTCTGATAATAAGTAATTTGGACTAATTTTAAATAGTTAAGAAATACAAAAACATGACATTTATCATGTTTTTCATTTTTAGATTGGTTTACTTTCGTATAGTTTGTGATAATGTTATTGCATTACCCCATATGTTCATCAACCAATATCTGAAAGCGTATGAAACAAGAGACTAACCAAAATCAAACCTACTTACAAAGTATAGAAGCCAATGGCTATACAAGAAGGGATTTTATGAAATTCGTGGCTTTTATCGGAGCCTATATGGGAGTTGAAAATACTGCGATTGGTCAAATAGCCAAAGCATTAGAAACTACTCCTCGATTACCGGTAATTTGGGAACACTTTCAAGAGTGTACTTGCTGTAGTGAATCTTTTATCCGATCGGATCACCCTATTGTAGCTGATATTATTTTAGACAAAATTTCTTTGGATTATACCTTGACTTTAATGGCGGCATCAGGTCATCAAGCCGAAGCTGCTAAAAAAGCAACAATGGATAAGTACAAAGGTGAATATATTTTGTGTGTGGAAGGTTCTGTTCCTCTTGGCGCTGACGGAAATTATTGTTGTATTGCAGGGAAAAGTGCTTTGGAAATTTTAAAAGAATCTGCGGCAGGAGCCAAAGCAATTATCGCTTGGGGAAGTTGTGCAACGACTGGTTGTGTTCAGGCGGCTAAACCTAATCCAACAGGTGCTATGCCAATTGAAAAAATTATCACCGATAAACCTATTATTAATGTTCCGGGTTGTCCGCCAATAGGTGAAGTGATGGCCGGAATTATAGTTCACGTAGTAACATTCGGAAGATTACCGGAATTAGATAGTGCCGGTCGTCCAAAAGCGTTTTATTCTAAACGTGTTCATGATAGTTGTTATCGCCGACCTTATTTCGACGCTGGTTTGTTTGCTGAAACTTTTGACGATGAAAATGCTAAAAAAGGATATTGTTTGTATAAAGTAGGTTGTAAAGGACCAAGTACTTACAATTCTTGTGGAAATTTAAAATGGAATGGTGGTGTAAGTTACCCAATTCAATCAGGTCACGGATGTATCGGTTGTAGTTCTAATGATTTCTGGGATGCCGGAAGTTTCTATACTCGCGATGCTTCTGTTATTGGCGGAGGAATTGAAGCTGATGCCGATACCATTGGTAAAGTGGCTTTAGGAGCTGTAGCTGCTGGTGCAGCGGTGCATGCTGTAGCGTCTAATATTTCTAAAAGAAAAGATTTGGACAGGCGTATTCACAATGCAATTGAAAACGAAAAAAGAGTAGAAGATTAACAATCAACCATAAAGAGTTTAGATATGGCAGAAAGAATAGTAGTGGATCCTATTACAAGAATTGAAGGCCACTTACGTGCTGAAGTTGAAATCAGCGATGGAACAATTAAAGACGCATTCGTATCTTCTACAATGGTTAGAGGATTAGAAAATATAGTTAAAGGAAGAAATCCTAAAGATGTTTGGGCTTTCGTACAACGTACTTGTGGTGTGTGTACTGCTTCACATGCTATTACATCGGTTAGATCTGTTGAAGATGCTTTAGGAATTGTGGTTCCGCCAAATGCTGAAATGGTTCGTAACATGATGTTAGGTGCTTTGCATTTGCACGATCACGTAGTTCACTTTTATCATTTACACGCATTTGACTGGGTTGATGTGGTTAGCGGTTTAAATGCCGATCCGCATAAAACTTCTCAATTAGCGCAATCTATTTCTAATTGGCCTAAGAGTTCTCCGGGTTATTTTTCAGATCTACAAACACGTTTGAAAAAATTCGTGAGCAGCGGACAATTAGGGATTTTTGCTAACGGATATTGGGGACATCCGGCTATGAAATTACCACCGGAAGTAAACTTAATGGCTACAGCTCACTATTTGGAGGCTTTAGAATGGCAAAAAGAAATCGTGAAAGTTCATGCTATTTTCGGAGGTAAAAATCCGCATCCTAATTTCTTAGTGGGCGGTATGGCTTGTGCTATTAATTTAGATGATGCCAGCGGTTTAAATGCAGAACGTTTGGCTTATGTTCGCCAATTATTAGAACAAGGAAAAGAGTTTGTAGAGCAAGTGTATATTCCGGATGTTTTAGCTATTGCAAGTTTCTATAAAGATTGGGGTAAAATTGGTGGATTCCACAATTTTATGGCTTTCGGAGATTTACCAATGCAAGGCTATAACAATACCAATCATAAAACATTCAAATTCCCTTCAGGAGTAATCATGGACAGAGATTTGTCTAAAATTCACGAAGTGGATATCCGCGATTTAAAAACGGTTGAAGAATATGTTAACAACTCTTGGTATGATTATGAAGGCGACGGAAATACCGGAAGACAACCGTGGAGTGGTGAAACGAATATTAATTATACAGGTCCAAAACCTCCATATTCTCATTTAGATGTTTCCCAAAAATATAGCTTCATTAAAACACCTCGTTGGAAAGGACATGCGATGGAAGTTGGTCCGTTAGCGAGAGTTTTAGTAGGATATGCTGAAGGAAGAGAAGATTATAAAGAATTAGTAGATTCTGCTTTAGCAAAATTAGAATTGCCTTTAGATGCTTTATATTCGACTTTAGGTCGAACAGCAGCCAGAGCTTTAGAATCACAATTAGTGGCAAATTGGAATTTAGAGTTCCATGACGAACTAATTAAAAACATCAAAAACGGCGATACTCGCATGGCGAATATGGATCGTTGGGAAACTAAAGCTTGGCCAAAAGAAGCAAAAGGTGTTGGATTAGTAGAAGCACCGCGCGGAGGTTTAAGCCACTGGATTGTAATTAAAGACGGAAAAGTGGAAAATTACCAACAAGTCGTTCCTTCAACTTGGAATGCTTCGCCTCGTGATCCAAAAGGGCAACGTTCACCTTATGAAAGTACATTGATTAACACTCCGGTTGCTGATCCGGAATTACCGTTAGAGTTAATCAGAACCATTCACTCATTCGATCCATGTATTGCTTGTGCGGTTCACTTGTATGATGAAAAAGGAGAAATTATCAAGCAAGTAAACGATATTTCGGTGTGTACAATCTAGTTTAAAAAAGTAAATTATGGCAACAAAAAGTTTTAAACGCGTATACGTTTGGGAATTGCCGGTGCGAGTTTTCCACTGGTTGAATGCCTTAGCCATAACCATATTAATTGTTACCGGATTTATTATTGGAAATCCACCGGCAATTATGTCAAAACTGGAAGCGTCTCAACAATTTTGGTTTGGCTACGTTCGAAAAATACATTTCATTGCCGCTTATGTCATGGTGGCTGTAATGATTTTGAGAGTCTATTGGGCTTTTGTAGGAAATAAATTTGCAAATTGGAGAACTTTTTTTCCGTTCAATAAAAAAGGAATGAAGAACATTTGGCACGTTTTAAAATTTGACATTTTTCTTCAAAACGAACAAGCACATAAAATCGAAAGTTTTAGTATTGGTCACAATAGCGTAGCTACAGCATCTTATTTGGTGATGTTTATTTTAGCATTGCTAATGATGGCAACGGGTTTTGCCATGTATGCACCAACAGCTTCTTGGTTTTTTCCAAAAATGTTTGCTTGGGTAACGCCTTTGTTTAACGATAACGAAATGTTGATTCGCAAAGTGCACCATATTTCAATGTGGGCTTTTATACTGTTCATTGTGGTTCACGTTTATTTGGTAATGTTCCACGATTGGTTAGAAGGTAGAGGCGAAACATCGGCTATGATTAGCGGACAAAAATTTGTATCTTCAGAACGTGTTCACGAAGAAATAGAAAAATAAAGAACTGAGCTTTTAAGTAGAATTTTTTGATTGAAACACTTATGAAAGAAGATATTTTAGCGTATAAACAAGACAATTTCCACTCAAAAGGAAACGATATTCTTATTCTGGGGATTGGAAATTACCTGATGGGAGATGAAGGCGTTGGTGTGCATTTTATCAATAATTTGGATCAATCAAAATTCCCCGAAAATATAACTTTTATAGATGGAGGAACCGGAGGTTTTCTTTTGGTTCCTTATCTGGAAAGTCATCCTATTGCTATTTTAGTCGATGCAACGATGGATGGCAAAGAAGAAGGAACAATTTCCTTGTTGAAACCAAAATTTTCCAATGATTTTCCCTTGGCACTAAGCGGACACAATTTCGGATTAAAAGATATGGTCGAAATTTTGACTATGTTTGATAGGATGCCCCAAATCTATCTCTACACCATTACCATTTCTAAAATGGATCCAATGGTTGTCGGATTATCTCCAAAAGTGGAAGCGGCCATAGCAAAAGTAACGGATGAAATCTTAAATTTGGTTCAAAACATCAGAGAGCAGAAAGCAGTTGTCGTTGAATAAAACATTCAAAATACAGATTTCCGGAAGAGTTCAAGGAGTTGGTTTCAGACCTTTTATTTACAATTTGGCAACCCAATATAAAATTAAAGGAACTGTGACTAATACTGTTTTTGGAGTAGAAATTACAGCGCAAACTTCAGCAGAGGTGTTCCAAAATTTTTATGATAACATTTCGCTTCAAGCGCCACCAAGTTCTAAAATTGAAACCATCGCTTTTACGGAAATTTCTGAAAATGTACATTTTGATGATTTTCAAATTGTAGCCACAAATTCGGGAAACCCGATAAATGCTCCTTTGACGCCTGATTTTGCCATTTGTTCAGATTGTAAAACGGAAATTCTCGACAAAAATAACAGACGATTTTATTATCCGTTTACTACGTGTACTTCTTGCGGACCGCGTTATGCTGTAACTCAAAGCTTTCCTTTCGAAAGAGAAAATACAAGTTTACATCACTTCAACATGTGTCCGGAATGTCAACAGGAATACAAAAATCCAAAGGATAAACGTTTTTATTCGCAAACCAATACGTGTTCAACTTGCGGAATTCCAATTTGGGTAACCAATGCCAACGGAGAAAAATTATTCGAAACCAATTCAGAGATTTTTCCTTTTTTGGCAAACCAATTAAAAGCCGGAAGTATCATCGCGCTAAAAAATACAACGGGTTATTTATTACTTTGCGATGCAACAAAAGCTGAGGTTGTTCAAAAATTGAGACTTCGAAAACAAAGACCTGTTAAACCTTTGGCGGTTTTATTTCCTAACGAAGAAAGTTTGCACAAAAATGTTTCAGCTGATGATTTTGCATTAAACGAATTGCAATCTGCGGTTTCACCAATCGTTATTTTGCCTTCAAAAACGGAAAGTGATGTGGCTGTAAACGAAGTTTCACCTATCAACGGAACCATTGGAGCGCTATTGCCTTATTCGGGTTTGTTGCAGTTGTTGTGTCATGAAACGCAAATTCCGTTAGTAGCAACCAGCGGAAACGTTCACGGTTCGCCCATTTGTAGTAACGAAAAAGACGCCGAAGAAAAATTAAAAAACATTGCCGATTTCTTTTTACATCACAGTTTAGAAATTCTTCATCCGCAGGATGATTCTGTAGTGCGATTGACCAAAAAGAAACGAAAAATTATATTGAGAAGAGCTCGAGGTTTAGCGCCCAATTGTAGCTTACCTTTAGCCTATAAAGAACAAATCCAAAGTAAAAAAGTTGTAGCACTGGGAGCCGATTTAAAAAGTTCGATCGCCATTTTTCCTAATGCATATTTGTATTCAAGCGAATATTTAGGGAATTTATCCAATTTCGATACAGCTTTGCGATTCCAAAAAACGATTCAAGATTATTTTTCCATTTTCAAGTTTCAACCGGAAGTTGTTGTGAAAGATAAACATCCGTTGTATGTATCGGGACGAATGCTTGAAGAATTACAAATCGATAAAAACAACATAAAAGTAGAAGAAGTTCAACATCATATAGCGCATTTTTCGGCTATTTTAACGGAACACAATTTGTGGCAAAGCCAAAATAAAGTGTTGGGTGTTATTTGGGACGGCATTGGTTTTGGAACCGAAAACGAAATTTGGGGTGGTGAGTTTTTTGAATATCAGAAGAAAGAGTTCAAACGAATCCAGCACTTTGAAAATTTCAATTGGATTTTAGGCGATAAAATGTCAAAGAATCCAAAAATAAGTTTGTTGTCACTTTGGAACGGAAATCTCGATGAAATTCGTCATTTGTTTAGTGCGAATGAATGGATTTTATTCGAAAAACAGAAAAAACAAAATACGTTGCAAACATCATCAGTAGGAAGATTGATCGATGCTGTGGCTTGCTTGTTAGGTTTTACACACGAAATGACTTTTGAAGGTGAAGCTGCTATTTATTTGGAAAGTTTAGCTCAAAAAGCATACGATTCTCAAACCATAAAAACCGATTATTTACAAGAAGAAGATTTGTTAGAAACAATTCCTTCATCTAAAATAATTGAAAAAATAGCTTTGGAAACCAAACAAAATAAAAGCAAAGAAGAAATTGCGCTTAATTTTCATTTTACCTTAGTTAAAGTGATTGAAAAAGTTGCAAACTTCCACAGTTTTAAAGAAATTGCATACAGTGGCGGCGTGTTTCAAAATGCGCTTTTGATCGATTTAATAGAAGACGAATTAGCAGTAAAATTCAACTGTTATTTTCACGAAAATCTGTCGCCAAATGATGAAAATATAGCCTTTGGGCAATTAAATTATAGTGTAAATTTTAATTCGTAACACATGAATATTTCAGAATTATTAGGAACCATAGGAAAAACAGAAGAACAAGATAAAATTTCATATTCGGCAGGAGTGGTAATGGGCTTAAGTCTTAAAGACAATGGCTTTGATGAAATTTCGTATGAGGATTTTGTAGACGGATTAAAGTCAGTTTACAGCAATTCGTATCCCAAAATTTCTCAAAAAAGAGCCATCGAAATTTTCAACAA
Source organism: Flavobacterium sp. U410 (assembly GCF_053570605.1). Classification (NCBI taxonomy): domain Bacteria; kingdom Pseudomonadati; phylum Bacteroidota; class Flavobacteriia; order Flavobacteriales; family Flavobacteriaceae; genus Flavobacterium; species Flavobacterium sp. U410. Next base: position 34,642 of record NZ_JBSEFI010000025.1, on the reverse strand, counting down.
TTACATTACGCTTTTGCGCGAGGAAATGAAAGAGCAAAATGCAGCGGAAGGATTGCAGTTTTTAGCAGAAAACGGAAAACGTCCGGAAGTGATAACGTTGCCTTCAGGAGTACAATATGAAGTTTTGGTAGAAGGAAGCGGAAAAAGTCCGCAAGTGACGGATGATGTTCGTGTTTTATATGAAGGGTATTTATTGAACAAAGCGGTTTTTGATTCTACAAAAGACATCGGTTCTTTTGATATCAATATCAGTCAAACCATCAGCGGATGGCAGCAAGTTTTACCTTTAATGAGCGAAGGCGCTCGTTGGAAAGTGTACATTCCGCATCAATTTGCGTATGGCGAAGAAGGTGCTGCACCCATGATTCAGCCTAATGCTACTTTGGTATTTATCATTGAATTGCTTCAAATTTTAGAATGAAATATTTAACCGAATATCGCAATCCCGAACTCGTTAAACATTATATTGACGAAATTCACAAGGTAACGACAAAACCATGGAATATTATGGAAATTTGTGGTGGCCAAACACATTCGTTAGTAAAAAACGGTTTGTTGGATTTGTTGCCCGAAAATATTCGAATGATTCACGGTCCCGGTTGTCCTGTGTGTGTAACGCCCATGAGTTTGATCGATAAAGCAGTCGAATTGATGGAAAAAGGTGTGGTCATGTGTTCTTTTGGTGACATGATTCGCGTTCCGGGTTCCACCATTAGTTTGTTGCAGGCAAAAGCTAAAGGTGGCGATTTACGCATTTTGTATTCGCCTTTGGAAGCGGTGAATATTGCAGCGCAAAATCCGGAAAAAGAAGTAGTTTTTTTTGCGGTTGGTTTTGAAACGACTGCGCCAAGTAACGCTTTGGCAGTTCATCATGCGACTAAATTAGGCTTGAATAATTTTTCATTATTGGTTTCTCATGTTTTGGTTCCACCGGCAATGGAAGCTATTTTGTCGGACGAATTTTGTACGATTGACGCTTTTTTGGGAGCCGGTCATGTTTGTACCATTATGGGTTTAGCCGAATATTATCCGATTGCGGAAAAATATCAAATTCCCATTGTGGTTTCTGGTTTTGAACCTGCCGATTTGCTTCAAGCGATTTATCATGCGGTTTTACAGTTGGAAAATGACAAATGTGAAGTGGAAAATCAATACACTCGAATGGTGAAAGAAGAAGGAAACCTTCGTGCCAAAGAAGTGATGTTTGATGTTTTTGAAATTGGTACACAAGAATGGAGGGGAATTGGCGCTATTGCGGACAGTGGTTTTGTTTTGCAATCCAAATATGAGGCATTTGATGCCAATAAAAAGTTTGAAATTAAAACGGTTTCCAGTTGTGAGACCAATGGTTGTATAGCAGGCGAAATTTTACGTGGTTTGAAAAAACCGCACCAATGTCCGCAGTTTGCTTCTACTTGTAACCCTTCGAATCCCTTGGGTGCGCCTATGGTTTCTTCGGAAGGAGCTTGTGCGGCTTATTATAATTATGCTAAATAAAAAGAAAGAATCATGCTGAAATTATTCTTAATCATCTATTCTGGTTTGGAACATGCTTTTGAAGCCGATCATTTAATTGCGGTAAATAGTTTGGTGACCAATAGAAATAAAGTGACTACCGCTGTGAAAGACGGCATTTATTGGGGAATAGGGCATACGGCAACCATTTTTTGCGTAGGCTTATTGATGATTGGTTTGAAATATAGCATTGATGAAAAAATCTTCAGTTATTTTGAAGCTGGAGTAGGCGGAATGCTAATTGTTTTGGGGATTTTTCGTTTGGTAAAAATGTATTTAAAACAAGAAGATGATCATCACGATCACCAACATAAAGCGGCTTTTGGCGTGGGTTTAATTCACGGTTTAGCGGGAAGCGGGGCTTTAGTTGTGGTTGTTTTGTCTCAAATGAAAAGTACTTTAGATGGTTTGCTGTACATCGTCATTTTTGGATTAGGTTCCATCATTGGAATGTTGGCCGCCGCCGGTTTATTCAGTGTTCCTTATTCTAAAACAGTCATGAAATCAGAAAGAATACAAATTGGGTTAACCATTTTGTCGTCTTTGCTTTGTGTGTTTTACGGTGCTAAAGTAATTTTTGATAATTTAAGTCACTAACAAATACGCGGTAATTGTTCACCAATTAAAGGATTTACCACTCTTTTTCCGCCAAAAGCACTATTCAAAATCACTTTATTCGGATGTTCTTCGGTAATTGTTCCAATATGGGAAGCCAACGGATTTTCAGTTTGTAGCAAAGCCAAAGCTTCATCAGCAACACTTTGGTCCACAATACAAACGAAAGTGCCTTCATTGGCTACATACAGAGGATCTAATCCTAGAAGTTCGCAAGCGTTTTTAACCTGAGTTTCCACGTTGATTTTTTCGTCCAAAATAGAAATGCCCAAATGACAATCGGTGGTAATTTCATTGAGAACAGAAGCCAATCCGCCACGAGTAGCATCGCGCAAGAAATGAACTTTGTTGCCTAATTTCGCAATCAATTGTTGAACGATAAAGTTGAGGTTGGTCGTATCGCTTACAATATCACTTTCAAATTGTAAACCTTCACGTTCCGACATAATCGCCATGCCGTGCGAAGCAATTGCACCATTGATTAAAATGGCATTTCCGGGTTTAATTTGCGAACTGCTAATGTGTGCATTGTCGTAAACCACACCAATTCCGGAAGTGTTGATGTAAATTTTATCGCCTTTTCCACGTTCCACCACTTTAGTATCACCTGTTACAATTTGAACTTCAGCTTTATCAGCAGCTTTTCTGATGGATTCGACTATGGTGGTAAATTCAGCTAAAGAAAATCCTTCTTCAATAATAAAAGACAAGGACAAATATTTGGGTTTAGCACCACACATAGACAAGTCGTTCACGGTTCCGTTTACGGCTAATTCGCCAATATTTCCGCCTTTGAAAAAAATGGGCGAAATCACATAACTATCTGTTGAAAATGCCAGTTTTCCTTGTAAATTAAGAAAAGCGCCATCGTGTTTAACGTCTAAAATATCGTTGTGAAGCGTTTTGATGATGACTTCGTTTAAAAGTTTCGTCATGTGTTCGCCACCGCTTCCATGGTGCAAGTGTATAATTTCGTTAGCTGATTGCATAATCGTTACTTGAGTTCTTCAATGTCTTCGCCCATGTCTTTTAAAACCTGCATGGTCTTGTGGGCTTCGTCTTCATCAATAATTCCAATGGCTGCACCTACGTGAACCAAAACATAATCGCCTAATTTGGCTTCGGGAACCAATGCTAAATTGACTTCCTTTTTAACACCTTCAAAAGACACTTCGCCAATGCGGAACGTAGGATCTAACTCGGTGACAATGCGTTCTAATTTTCCGGGAACTGCTAAACACATACGCTTATTGTTTTAACGATTGTTTTAAGAAATCGTACCATTGCTCTAAACCTTCGCCACTTGTTGCAGAAACTTCGAAGAACTGTAAATGCGGATTTACTTTTTTAGCATTCTCTTTTAGTTTTTCCAAATCAAATTTTAGATACGGCAACAAGTCGATTTTGTTGATGATGCAAATATGAGATCCATAGAACATATCCGGATATTTCAGTGGTTTGTCTTCGCCTTCAGTTGTTGAAATGATGACTACTCGTTTGGCTTCGCCCAAGTCAAACATAGCCGGGCAAACCAAGTTTCCTACGTTTTCAATCATTAAAACCGAATTTGATTTTGGAGCCAAAGTTTTAGTCGCTTTCGCAATCATATCGCTATCTAAGTGACATCCTTTTCCTGTATTGATTTGGACCACCGGAACGTTCAGCATGTGAATGCGTTCGGCATCATTATTGGTTTGTTGGTCGCCTTCAATTACCGAAAATTCGACCTCGTCTTTTAAATCGGAAATTGTTTTTTCTAAAAGAGACGTTTTTCCGGAACCGGGAGAACTTACCAAGTTGATAGCAAAAATGTTCAAGGCTTCAAAATAACCTCGGTTGCGTTCAGCCGTCAATTGGTTTTTTTGTAAAATATCTTTTTCTAAATCAATAATGTTGATTTCGTGTGTATGGGCGTGATGATGATGGCCATGATCATGCGAATGGCTGTGACTATGTCCATGTGAGTGGTCGTGGTCATGATGGTGGTGATGTTCGTGATCGTGAGAATGATCATGATGATGGTGCTCATGCTCATGATGATGATGTCCATCGTGAGTGTGCTCATGCACGTCTAATTTGGTATATTTTACACCGTTTTCATCTGAGCTACATCCGCAAGTAGTACACATAATATTTTGAATTATTGAATGATTAGTTTTTTAATTTTCATTTCTTTTCCCTGAGTAATATTTTTGAATGGACTGTTGCAATTGGGGCAACTATCAAAAAAAGCTTTGATGTCAAAAGCAGTTTCGCACTCGGCACAAGTTGCTTTGCCTTCGGGTTCGTTAATGATTAATTCGGCATGTTCCAAACTTGTATTTTTGATACATTGTGGCCAAACATATAAAAACGAACTCATTTCTACTCCGGATAATTTTCCGATTTCCAGATGAATTTCTTTAACCGAAGTTCCGTTGATTTTTTGGACTTCTTCTTCCGTTGATTTTACAACCGAAGTCACTATAGACAATTCGTGCATATACTCAGTTTGTCCAACAAATTTAAGGGTAATTTAATTAAATTTTATGATAAATGTCAATTAATTGGAGTAATTTTAAGGATAAATTTGGGTTAGAAAATGTTAAATTTTCGAGAAAAGTAAATTGTATTTCAATTTTATTACATTTGTAACCTTGTAAAAAAATGAGCGTATGGGTTTGTTTAAAAGAAATACTTTTGGACAGATATTGTTTTTAAAAAAATGGTTAATTCGTTTTGCGGGTGCAATGACGCACAAGCGCTATAGAGGTTTCAACGAATTAAAAATTGAAGGTTCTGATATTTTAAGAAGTTTACCCGAAAATAATGTATTGTTTATCTCTAATCACCAAACGTATTTTGCGGATGTGGTGGCTATGTTTCATGTGTTTAATGCAGCATTGAAAGGACGAGAAAACAATATTAAGAATGTAGGTTATTTGTGGAATCCGAAGATGAATTTGTATTATGTAGCGGCTAAAGAAACGATGCAGGAAGGTTTGTTGCCTCGTATTTTGGCTTATGCCGGTGCAATAACTGTAGAACGTACTTGGAGAGCTAAAGGTCAGGATGTGAAACGCGATGTGAATCCGAATGATACTGAAAATATCAAAATGGCTTTAGAAGACGGTTGGGTGATTACGTTTCCGCAAGGAACAACGCGTTCGTTTAAACCGGTTCGAAAAGGAACTGCTCACATTATTTTGCAACACAAACCTATAGTTGTACCTATCGTAATTGATGGTTTCCGACGTTCTTTTGACCGAAAAGGACTTCGCATCAAGAAAAAAGGAATCTTACAGTCTTTTGTGATCAAAGAACCGCTTCAAATTGATTACGAAACTGAAACTGTTGAAAGTTTAGTGGAGAAAATAGAATTTGCTATTGAACAACATCCTTCGCTTTTAAAAGTTATTCCGGCAGAAGTAATTGAAGAACAAGCAAAATTAGACAAACAACGTCAATGGAGTTACTAATCTTAGAAATCTATTTTTTCTAATTCCTTATAATTTTGGTACAAACGTTTTAGTAAAATTCCATAAAGCAAACGGTAGAATAACCAAATCAACCCCACAAAAATGCTTGCTGCAATAAAGTAAATGGCAAAAATGAAAAGGTAAAACATTTTGCTGTTGCCTCCGTTTTGAATAAAGCCATCTAGCATTTCATTGATTTGCGGATCATACATGAACTGAAAGGAGAAGACCAATAAAAATGAAAAGAAGATCATGGCTAAATTATACCATACGTAGTATTGCACTGTTTTTCGGGTTTTTAAAATGGAAACCATCAGTTGTTTTACTGTTCCAATTGTATTAATGGTTTTATAGTTTCTGTAGAACAAATAGATAAAACCAATTAAAACAACATAGTTTGCTATAGTTAAAACGGGCAAAATTTTGTTCAAATGGTACATTTCTAATATTTCAAAATAATCTTCGTCAGCAGTAAAAATACTCAAGCAAGTCCAAAACAATATTTCGACAATACTAATCACCAAAATCCATTTCACAATAGAAGAAGATCTTTTGTGTAGCATGCCATATATTTCTTTTTCGCTGATGCGATTAAAAGAATGCTCTTTATTTTTCCAGTCGCGTTTTAAAATCTCTAATTCATCCATGAGGCTACGGATTTAAAATTTTCTTTAATTTCCCCTTTACACGATTCATCTTCACTCTTGCATTTACTTCACTAATTCCTAAAGTTTCCGATATTTCCGTATAATCCTTATCTTCTAAATATAAAAACACCAAAGCTTTTTCGATATCGTTCAATTCGCTTATGGCACCATATAATAATTTCAATTGTTCTTCTTCCTCAAAATTATATTCTTCTTGTTTTACTTTATGAAAACTTCCGTCAAATTCAATGGTATCAATAGATTTTTTCTTTTTTCGGTATAAAGTAATAGCGGTGTTTAATCCTACGCGATAGGCCCAAGTAGTAAATTTGGAATCCCCTCTAAAATTAGGAAATGCTTTCCAAAGTTGAATGGTAATTTCTTGAAACAAATCTTTATGAGCATCCTCATCAGTAGTATATAACCGACAAATTTTGTGGATTATATTCTGATTTTCTTCCAGTTGCGAAACAAACTCTTTTTCTTCGGATGTCTTCATAGATAACAATAAGTAGCAGCTTCTTGTTTTTTGTTACAAATTAATCAAAAATCAATAACAAGGTCAATCTAAAAATTCAAATAAATTACTATTGAATTTGTCATTGTTTTTGATATTGAAATTGCCATTGAAATACATTACCTTTGAGAATCAAAATTTTCTTAGTAAAATGAACATACCTCAATGTAGTTTTCCACGTGTTGTTATCATTGGTGGGGGATTTGCCGGAATTTCGTTAGCCAAAAAACTGAAAAACAAAAAACTTCAAGTAGTTCTGTTAGATAAACATAATTATCACAATTTTCAACCTTTGATGTATCAGGTGGCAACAGGTGGTTTAGAGCCCGATTCTATTGCATATCCTATTCGAAAAGTCGTACAGGAATTTGAAGATTTTTATTTCCGTTTGGCTGATGTGAAGGAAATTGATACCAAAGCGCAAAAAATTATTGCTGATATAGGCGAATTAAAGTACGATTATTTAGTGATTGCTACAGGGTCAAAGACGAATTATTTTGGGAATAAAGAGATGGAACGCAATGCGATGTCAATGAAAACCATTCCCGAATCGCTGAACATTCGGAGTCTTATTTTAGAAAATTTTGAGCAGGCTTTGTTGACCAATGATATTGAGGAACGCCAAGGGTTGATGAATTTCGTTTTAGTAGGGGGCGGACCAACAGGCGTGGAGTTGGCAGGAGCTTTAGCCGAAATGAAAAAAGCTATTTTACCTAAAGATTATCCGGATTTAGATATTCGAAAAATGCAGATTAATTTAATTCAAAGTGGTGATCGCATTTTAAATACGATGAGTGAAAATGCTTCTGCAAAGGCTGAAAAATTCTTAGTTGATTTAGGCGTTGAGGTCTGGAAAAATATTCGCGTAACCGATTATGACGGAAAAGTAGTTTCCACCAATTCTGACTTGAGTTTTCATGCGGCTACGGTAATTTGGACAGCCGGTGTGAAAGGGGCGATGCTTAATGGTTTTCCTAAGGAATCTTTAGAAGTTCGTTCGGGACGTTTTAAAGTCAACCGATTCAATCAGGTGGAAGGTTTTGAGACTATTTTTGCTATCGGCGATATTGCTTTGATGGAAACCGAAAATTATCCGCAAGGACATCCTATGATGGCACAACCTGCCATGCAACAAGGTCGATTGTTAGCCGAAAATATTATTCGTTTGGTTCACAAAAAAGAAATGAAAGCATTCACGTATAACGATAAAGGTTCTATGGCGACTATCGGGCGAAATAAAGCCGTGGTCGATTTGCCGAAGTTTCAGTTTAGCGGAGTTTTCGCTTGGTTCGTTTGGATGTTCGTACACCTTTTTTCACTGATTGGATTCAAAAGCAAAGCCGTCGTATTCTTAAATTGGGTGTACAATTACATTCGTTTTGATCGCGAAGCCCGATTAATCATTCGTCCGTATAAAGAAAAAGAACCCGTTAGTTTTGTGAGTGATGAGATATAGAAAAAGAATCCTGATTTTTCAGGATTCTTTTTGTTTTTAATAACGTTATCAATTATTCTTTGATGATTTTTTCTCGTAAAATCTCTTTTCCATTATTGATTTCAACTAGATAAATTCCTTTTTTCAGATCTTGGACATTGATAGTGTTCGCTCCTTTTTTGTTTACATTAGTTATATTTTCTTTTTTTACAATTAATCCTGAGAAATCATAAAAAGTTATTTCATAATAAGAGCTAATATCATTTGATATTTCCAAAGTTATGATATCTTTAACAGGATTAGTGAATTTAATATTACTGTTTTTTAAAGCAAGCTCTCTTATAGGATCAGCCACGTTAATACACGTTCTAAATGTTTTAGTAAAAGAGTAATCTGTCCAGTTATAAGAGCCGCTAGGGATGGTATAAACGATTAAATTTCCACTTAAGTTCACTCTTTTATATAATAATTGAACGGTATAAGTTCCGTTAATATTACAGCTAAAAAAACCGCTATTATTTATGCTACCATTTGCTGCACCATTGCCTAATGTAGGAAGATTAAATTGAGTAGAAGAGCATGCTGTTGTAGGAGCAGTTGTTTTTAAATATAAATACGTTGCATTTGTATAAGTTCCTGTTCCTTTTATGTTTATGTATCCATTATAGGTTCCGTCGCTATTAGTGCTACATGATGCCGTAATACTTAAATTAAGTACAGGTGCTGCTTCTTTTACTATGATAACTCTAATTAATTGTCTTGAACCTGTAATTTCAACACTACCACAAAAACTTTTTACGGTATAGTAAGTGGTTCCTACTGGTAAATTAGATATATTATACCATTTGTGAAGAGCAGTATTGCTATTACTTGCATAAGTTGAGTTTGCTCCATTAACGTTTATCATTACACTACCAGAACAACTACCAGGATAATCTGTTCTTAGACTTAGTAAATCTAATGTGTTACTGTAAAAAGGAATTGTAATGGTAAAAGTTTTATAAGTATCAACACCATTAGAAGTACCGCTTACAGTTTTTGCAAATGCATTCGAATAAGTTGAAAAATCTACCTCAATGGAGTTTACTGCAAAGGTAGAAATAGAAAGGTTTAACACTAAGATAAGAATTAAATTCTTAAATGTTGCTTGATTAAATAACTTTGTTTTCATACTTTTTGTTTTAAAGATTGTTTGTCAAAAGTATAATCTATTGAAAAACAAAATGTTTAATATCGCCTTTTGTGATAGTTATGTACGATAATAGTGATGAGTTTAAAATGAGATGTGATGAAATACTCTTTAATTGTGATGAATTTTTTAGTCAGAAAATTAGTTTGTTTATTTCGCATTCATAACTTGTACTCACAGGAATTTTCTCACCATTAATTACAACTTCACTTTTTGATTTCATTTCTACTTTGTCAATTCGGATGATATAAGAACGGTGTATTCTTAAATATTCAAGAGGATCAGGAGTAGACATTATAAAGTCTCCAATTTTGCATCGAATAGTATAAACTTTCTTTTCTGTTACAAGGTCAATATAATTTCCAGCTGATTTAACATAAAGAATGCTATTGGTTTTTATTCGTATTTCTTTGCCTGATTCTCTGAAAACATAATACCTCTCTTTTTTCTTGATTTTTTTGATAATTAGGCGAATTAACTCTCTTATGATATCTTTATTATAAGACAGCACATTAGTTTTAAAAAATAAATAGATAATGATGCCTATTGCAAGAATAAGACTTACAATGAACCAAGTACTTTTCCAAAAAGGAGGACTGATATAAATTGGAATTTCAAGATATTTTTTGGGGTCTGAACGGTTGGAGTCAGTTACAGCGACTTTAAAAGTATAATCTCCCGGAGGAAGTAAAGGGTAAATAACTTTTCTATTATTGGTATGATACCATTTTTTATCCAGACCTTTCAAAAAATATTGATATGTAATTTCATTTCCTTTTTTAAAAGAGACGTCAGAAAATCCTATTTCTAATCGGTTTTCTTTATAAGAGAGATGAGATAATTTTTCTATAGAAGTCTTTACGTCATTGACTTTTATATAATCAATCTTTAAAAAGTGTGTTGATTTTTTTTCAGAATCAAATAAATGTTTTTGTGTGTAAACCAATCCCTTTTTTGAGGCTATCCAAATAGTATCATGATTGATTTCCACATCATTAATGCCGTCATTAAGAAGCCCGTTAGAGCTTTTAAGTCCGGTAATAGAGAACTTTTCTTTTTGATCGAATATTATTCTGTTTAATCCGGAATTAGTACAAACCCATATTGTATCTTCATTTTCAATATATATTTCATTAATATCATTGCTCAAAAGACCATCTTTTTTAGATATGGAATATACTTTTTCATTATTCTTGTTGTAAATGACTACACCCTGACCTAAAGTAGCAAAGTACAGTTCATTACGAGATTCATTATAATCAATATCATCAACTCTAAAAGAAAATAGATTGTGAAGTTTTTTTAGATCGGAAAGCGTATTTTTTTGATTTAAAATGTAAACTCCTTCTGGTGTTCCTAAATAAATATCATTTTTAAAAAAGCAGGCATCATGAACTCTAAATGGGAATGCCTGTACTGATTCTAATTTATTATTTTTATAAATGGACACATTTTTGATCTGAGAAAAGATGATTCGGTCTTCTTGGGGTTCAGATATTTTAATGGTATAGTTTGGGAATATAATAGGATTAGAAAAATTTTCATTCACAAACAGATTCTGATAAGAAAAAAAATAGGTTTTCTTTGTTTTTTTATCAAATTCTACAAAAGATTTTTTGGTGTACGTAGGATTATAGATTATTTGATATTTAGCGTTACGTTCAATTTTTAATATTTTTCCATCAGAAGACCCCGCAAAGATTTTACCTTTATTATCCTTTGTTAAAGAATTTATAGGAAAATCACTCAATTCACATTTTAATATTTTTATTTCAGGATCTTTAGTATAAAAGACTCCTGAATGTAGAGACGTAAACCAATATCCGCCTTCATGATCCACTAGAAAATTTGTAATCGATTTATTCTCTAGGAAAGATTCTGTAGTTCCTTTTTCTAAATCAACAATTTTAGCTCCGCCAAATAAATATCCAATAAAAAATCTGTTTTCATCAATCCCTTTAATAGCAATAGGTTCAAAGTTGTTTTTAATTTCTTTAACCGATTTTACATGCTCATCAAAGACCGATACAGAAAAAGCATTTTTATAAATATAATATTTTGAATTTTGAAGCGGAATAACGTCAATACTGGCAAAAGTCTCATTGTTCTTAAAAAAAATACGATTTTTATGAGGCACAGCAGATTTTGTTTTATAAGAAAAAAAAGAACCATCTTTCTCTTTTTCAAGAACAGAGAATGTATTTAAAGTTTCAGAAGAATTCTTCCTTTTTTTAGGTTTTTGAAGCAGATCACCATTTTTAGAAATAATTATAGGATCCAAAATTTGTTCACATCCGATATGTAAAGAACCATCTTCTGAAACATAAATGCTTTTGATATATTGCGCAGAAGTTAATGTTTTCGCTAAAACAGAATTGAATTTGTAAGGAATAAAACCTTTAAAATTTTCATGAAAGTAAAATAATTTGCAGTCCAGAGTAGAGCAAAAAACAGTACCGTCCGATAGCGGATGAAAATCCAAAACAACATTATTAAGAACACCATCCTGTATACCAAATGATTTTATTTCATAGCCATTATAATTTGCAATTCCTCTATCGGTAGCAAACCATATAATTCCATTCCTGTCTTGGTGGATGTCATATACTTGTAAACTAGGTAATCCTTCATTAAGTCCAAATTCTCTGTATATATATTCCTGAGAATACGAGAAAAAGGTGGTTAAAAAAAAGACTAGAATTAAATTTTTTTTCATATTGTTACTCTGTTGCTACATCATAATTAATCGCCAATCCCACAAACTTGCTATAACTTGAAATACCATCTTGCTGTTGGTTCGCTTTTAAAAAATTGTCATAGAAAAATTCAAAAAACGTATCAATAGGCGTGTGATAACTGTTCCAAAACGCTTCGTGTTCTTCAAAGTTTTTGATAACACCTTTGTTGAGTCGGTCAAAGTATTGTTTGCTTTTTCCTTCCTGCATTCGTTCCAAATGACCCAAACAGTAACGTGTTGTAAAACTATATGCGGAATATTGAAAATACAAATCCGGATTTTGTATCGCGGTGATGTAACCGATAAAATTACATTCGCTTTCGCTGCCAATTCCGGTTTGGTGCGCCATTTCGTGACAAGTAGTAAACGGCGTCGCAAATTTAGGCTTCAATGTGTTGACCTGAGCTTCATTGGTAAACGGATTCAAATAGCCGCCAAATCCCATATAGCTCAATGGCAAACGCCAAAGCGAAGGTTTTATACTTTTCGTTTCATACGCATAATCCTGAAGGGAAGCCGGTAACTTTTCATATCCTTTTTGAGCCAGATCAAATAGTTCGTCATCGGTGTAAGGAACCACAACTGCCAGTGTATCGTTTTGTGCCAATTGCAATTGCAAAGCATTGGTTTTGGTTATCATTTTGGACGTAAAAGCTTCTAATTCTTCTATAGAATATTCTTTTTCCAACTTCAGTTTTTGAGCAATTGGAACGCGGTAATAATTCATGCCCCATAACAAATGAAAAAAGAAATAAAAAACAGAAAGCCAACTCAAAACGCTTAATCCGTTGCTTTTCCAATGCTTAAAAAATCCGGTTTTGTGTAACCAAATCCAACGTAGCAACAGCACAATAAGCAGCATATACATAATATCGCCTACGGAAAACGGAATCCAGCCCAAAACAGTTCGACTCAATCCCGCAATTTTGGGATACAATCCTTTGCTGTATGCCTTTTCAATAAACTCGGGAAAAAAGCCTAGTGTTTTGACAAGGATAATTTGGATAACCAGTAAAACAGGAAGAATATATTTTCGGTTCAAGATGTTCAATTTAAATGTAAATATACTTAGAAAATTAATTTGAAAGGAAATATACTTTGTAACTTTGTGGCTGTTTTTAAAGAAAACAAAGATTCAACAGTACTAACAATTGTTGAAGTCATTGAGAAACCAAACACACAAATAATAAAACGACAAAAGAAATGAGTCAAGAAGTTAGAAACTTAGAGCCAAAAGCACTTTGGAATAAATTTGCCGACTTAAATGCAGTACCGCGTCCGTCTAAAAAAGAGGAGCGAGTAATTGCGTTTATGATGGATTTCGGTCAAAAATTAGGATTAGAAACCATCAAAGATGAAGTCGGAAACGTCATCATCAAAAAGCCGGCTACGGCAGGAATGGAAAACCGAAAAATCATTATCATGCAATCGCATTTGGATATGGTGCACCAAAAAAATGACGATACAGTTTTTGATTTTGACAATCAAGGAATCGAAATGTATGTGGATGGTGACTGGGTTCGTGCCAAAGGAACAACTTTAGGTGCCGACAACGGTTTGGGTGTAGCAACCATCATGGCGATTTTAGAAAGTACGGATATTCCGCATCCTGCGATTGAAGCGTTGTTTACCATTGACGAAGAAACCGGAATGACCGGAGCAATGGGCTTAAAAGGCGGTTTGCTAGAAGGACAAATTTTATTGAATTTAGATACCGAAGAGGACGACGAAATCGACATCGGATGTGCCGGTGGAGTAGATGTTACGGCTGTTGCCGAATATGACGAAGAAAACGCTCCGGAAGGTTCAGTGGGCTACAGAATTACCGTAAAAGGCTTGACCGGAGGACATTCGGGAATGCAAATACACGAAGGTTTAGGAAACGCTAATAAAATTATGAATCGTTTGTTGTATAACGGTTATGAGGATTTTGGTTTACAAATTGCAACGATCAACGGAGGAAGTTTGCGCAATGCCATTCCGCGTGAAAGTGTGGCTGAGGTAGTTATTGCCGAAATGTATGACGAAGCGTTTGAGTTTGACATGCAAGAAATTGTGAACGAAATCAAAGCGGAGTTCAAAACAACCGAACCTAATTTACAGGTAATCATTGAAAAATTAGACCAAGTTCCGGCGAAAGTGTTGCCTTCTATGGCGCAGTTTTATTTGGTGCGAGCGTTGTACACCGCGCACAATGGCGTGTATCGCATGAGTGCTGATTTTGAAGGATTGGTAGAAACGTCTAACAATATTGCGAAAGTAACGGTAGGCGGTGGAAACTTGAAAGTGGAATGTTTAACGCGTTCTTCTGTGGAAACCTCTAAGTTTGATTTGGCCAATGCGTTGCGTTCGGCGTTTGAATTAATGGGTTGCGAGGTAACGTTTTCGGGAAGTTACCCGGGTTGGACTCCGAACCCGAAATCGGAGATTTTAGATTTGTTGACCGAACTTTACGAAAAACAAAACGGAACGCAGTCGAATGTAGTGGCGTGCCATGCCGGATTAGAATGTGGTATTTTAGGGCAAAACTACCCGGGAATGGATATGATTTCTTTTGGACCAACGATTAAAGGCGCACACAGCCCGGAAGAAAGAGCAAGTATTTCCTCTGCACAAAAATATTGGAAATTTGTGTTGGAAATTTTAAAGAATATTCCGAGTAAGTAATTTGAGAGAATAGAGTATAGAAAATAGAGAATAAAAAACTCCCAAGTTATGCTTGGGAGTTTTTTGTTTGTTTCAAAAAGTACTAAATTTAGTATATTTGTCTTATATAAGTAATAAATATGCAAGTACTTCATACAATTGAGGATATTCATAAGGTTTTTGATACACAAGGTAGTAGTCCATTACTTGTTACTTGTGAAGATTTTAGAGATTGGGTTTGTAAATATGATAGATTTCCTAAATATTTGTTTAATGAACTTATAGCTTCTGAGTTTGCAAGATTATGGGGTATAAAAACTCCAGAAACAACTCTTGTAAAGGTAAAGGAAGAGCATATACCAGTTGATAAATATCCTAATTTGCAATTAGCATGGTTTGAAAAAGAATGTTTTGGATCTTTATATATGGAAGATTCTAAAGAGATTGATCATTCCATTTTTTCTTTATTTAAAGAAAAATCGTTTAGAAATAAACTTTCTGATAAAGAAGATTTTTTAAAGATTGCTTTATTTGATATTTGGTTAGCAAATGAAGATAGAAATTTTAATAATTTTAATTTACTATTGTATGTGTCACCAGAAAAATTATTTTTTTTCTATGCTATTGACCATGTAAATATTTTTAATTCTAGTTTTTTAGATTACGGAATAGCAGATTTAACAGAAGACGATACAATTATAAAGACAGATTTAGCAAAGATATTGTTTGGAAAGAATCGTAAATTAACACAAATTGTGGATAACTTGGTTGAAAATTTCTACCTTTGTACCGAAGAATGTCAAAATAAATTAGATGAAATATTAGATTTAGTTCCTGAATCTTGGACCATTGATAGGGAACAAATTAGACAAAGGATTATTAAAGATCTTTTTTCCGATGAGTGGAAATCTCAGTGTGTAGTCAACTTTAGAGAATTTGTACAATCTTTTATTGTAAACTAAAATGAAAACAATTTATTCTATTTTATATGTAACCTTAAATACTACTCTTAATGAAAGAATTAGTATAGGAGTTCTTATGTCTAATGGTTTTGAACATAAATTCAAATATTCGCAAGAAAAATTGAATGCTTTTAAGAGTATTATCAATAATGAAAAATTTCATGTCGTTAAAAATTATTTAAAGTCAATTGAAAATGAGTTTTTGTATAATAACGATAACTCAAATAGACTTTTTGAAAATAAAGACTTTAAAGGTAATTGGGTAAGTGAAGGTTATTTAAGCTATCTTTCAAGATATTCAAATAACATTATTCAATTTTCATCACCAAAAGTTATAGATGTAGAATTAAATAGTGATAATTTTAGAAGAGTTTTTGAAAAATATATTTTTAAATATTCAGAAGAAATTCAAGAAATTGTTAGTTTGGATATACATCATAAAGTGAAACAGAATTTATTTCCAAAAATCGAAAATAAAGTTAATTTAGAGTTGTCATTGACATCGGATGATTTTGAAAATTTATTTGCACCTATTGAAATAGATTTTATAGGGATTAATGGAATACCTGTAGCAGGTCAAACATTTGATTTTGAAAAAAAACATTATTATTTAGAGAATGATGTAACGAGGTTTGTTTCCTTGACAAAAGCTATTGAATTAGAGGGAATAAATAGAGGTAAATATTATGTTTTAGGAAGAGAACCTCAAAAAAATATTGATAAAAATCATTTGTTGTGGGAACATATTAGAGATTCAGATTTTTTAGAGTTTGTTGATGTTGATGAAATTGGAATTGTTGAGGAGTATATTAAAGAGCATAATGTAAGACCTTATTTTGTTGATAAGGACTAATTTTATTTCCTCTCCAAAAACGTTTTCCGATACTCCGTAGGGCTTTGGTTGTGTTGTTTTTTAAACACTTTGGTAAAATAGCTTTCGTCGGTAAAACCAAACTCGTGCGCAATTTCCGAGAACGTAATGTCTTCTCGTTGTACTTTTTCCACAATCAATTGCATGCGGCATTGGTTCGTGTATTTTTTCAATTCGGTATTCATTTCCTTTTTAAAAAAACGCGTCAATTGGTTGATGCTGAGGTTAAATTTATGCGCCATGTAGTCCACTTTGAGCATTTCGGGATGCCTGATGTTCTTGTGAATATGCGTTACAATACTGTTGATGTTTTTCTTTAATCGGGTGTTTTTTTGCGTGTGTGGGTTAGGCGTGTTACGCTCAATAATGGAAACCAAATTAAGTACCGGATAATAAAACAAGTCCTCATTTTTATTAGGTTCGTCATACAAAAGCGTCAAATATTCAAACAGTCGGGTGATTAAGATTTCATCTTTGGCATCAAAGGTAATTTTTCGGTTCAAAGGCGAACGCGCTTTGGCTAAACCCACGCCTTTTCCTTTGGAACTCAAAACCAATTCGCGCAATTCTAACCGAAATAAATCGGTAATCATTAAATGATAATAGGTAGTATCTTCGAGTATTTCCATCGAAAAATCTTCAAAAGGCGGTACAAAAAACAAATCGCCATTCGAAAACGAATTGGGTGTTTGATATTTGGTAAAAATACCACTTCCGTTGCGTACAAAAATAAGGTTGTATTTCTTGTTGGAAAAAGTTTTCAACTGTCCTAAAGGACAATTTTGTTGTACAATACGAATAGCCTCAAAATCTTTTTCTTTCATGATTTAAAATTAATAGAAAAATACCAATAAATAATAGAAAAGTACCGAAAATAAATTGTAGAATCACACTAATTTTGTGGTAGTAATATAAAAGATAAAGTTATGATTAGAAGAGAAATACCTGAAATTATGTTGGGAGTTCTAACGTTAAAAGAGAAAAAATATGTAACGCCTCACTATATCCGAATTGTGTTAACCGGTGACGAAATTGCTAATTTCAAAGACGCAAATGTGGGCGATAACAATAAAATTGCGATTCCTAAGTCGAAAGACGTGGTATTGAATTCGGCGAGTTTACAACAAAGAGAAACGGCAAAAGAAAACTTCTATATTCGTACCTATACGTTACGTGCTTTAGATTTAGAACAAGGCGAAATGGTAGTTGATTTTGTAGCGCATGGTGATGAAGGTCCGGCGTCATCGTGGGCAATTAAGTCCGAAGTAGGCGATAAGTTGGGCGTGATGATGAAAGTGAAAAACAAAGCGTTGTTTCCGGAGGAAGCCAATCGTTATTTTCTGTTTGGCGATCACACGGCGCTTCCGGTAGTGAGTGTTATGCTGGAAAAATTACCGACTGAAGCCAAAGGAGAAGTTTTTTTAGAGGTTTTTGACGAAAGTGATATCTTGGATTTAGAAGCACCAAAAGGAATCAAAGTGAATTGGTTATTGAATAGTAAACCCGGGCAACAGTCATCTTTGTTTACGAAGTTGAGCCAATTGAATTTGGCAACTAAAGATTTTGTTTTTGCAGCTTGTGAACACGGATTTGCGAACCAAATGCAATCGCATTTACGAGAACAAGCGGTTTTAGAACGCAAAGATTGGCAGGTTTATGCGTATTGGAAATTTGGCGCTTCGGAAGACGCTTCGGCAACGGATAGAAGAGAAGTAAGAGCCTAAAAAATCCCTCGATTGAGGGATTTTGTTTTTTTATAGCGTTATTTTAATCCCAAATTTGAGGACGATCTATTTCCATAGTTCTTAAATAGGATAGAAATTGCCCGGCGTGAACAGCTTCATGATAGCCAATTCGTAGTAAATATTGACCTAAGTTTTTCTTTTCGCCATTTCCGGGATGAATGATTTCAATTTCACTCAAATCCTTTTCAGAGAAGTTTTGGACACTTTTTAAAAACTCTTGACGATATGATTCGGCAAATTGAATTTCATCGGCAACACTGATAAAAGGTCGGTTTTCCCAAGGTGTTTTGTAGTTGCTCATGTCGCCTCGGTTGATGATGATGTTCCACCCGTAATCGGCTTCTAATACATGCCTGATCATCTGTATGGCACTCATTGCTTCTGCATCGGGTTTCCAATGGTAATGGCTTTCAGGAAGATTGTTCCAAAGTTTGATGCTTTTTCTACGGATTTCATGGAAATTGATAAGAATGAGTTCGGTTGGTGTCATAGAAAAAAGTTATTTTTGATAAGTTATAGAATTTATAATTAGTTTATGTTGTCGCTTTTAATCAAATTATTTAAGAAGAAAAGCTTATTTACTTTTGTTTTCAACAAAAATTCTCCGGAATTCGGTAGGGTTTAATCCAAAATGTCTTTTAAAAACTTTAGTAAAATGACTTTCATCTGTAAAGCCAAATTGATGGGAGATTTCAGAAAAAGTCAAATCTTCATTTTCTATTTTTTCCTTAATCAAATCAATCCGGTATTGATCAACATATTTTTTCAGCGTAACATTCATTTTTTTTAGAAAAAAACGTCCCATTTGATTAGCGCTGTAATTGAATTTTTGAGCGATATACTGTATCCTGACGAATTCTGGTCTTTCTATGTTTTTATGAATATGGGCTAAAATATCATTAATGTCCTTTTTTTCCCGTATTTGAGTGTTAATGTGCGGATTGGGTGTATTCCGTTCTATAATAGAAATTAAAGTAAGAATAGGATAAAAAAACAAATCTTCATTTCTATTAGGCTCTTCATAAATAGCTTTTAAGAATTCAAAAATTTTATATACTAAAGGTTCATCTTTTTCTGAAAAAGTTATTTTCTTATTAAGAGGTGACACGGCTTTAGACAAGTTTACCGATCTGCCTTTAGAGTTGAGAACTAATTCTCTAAGTTCGTTTCTAAAAGAGTCTGTAAAGCTTACAGAATAAAATCGTGTCATTTCAGTAGGGCGAACGGAAAAGTTTTCAAAAGGAGTAATGAAAAATAAACTTCCTGAAGAAAAAATGATTGGTGTATTTTGTTTGGTAAAAATGCCTCTTCCTGAAAGAATATAAATTAAAAAAAATTTTCTATTATTCCGAACAATAGTATCATTTGCGGAGTATTCCGAAAACGTTATAGTTATAGGTTCGAAATCTTTTTCTTGCATAATGGCGAGGATGTGGTGTAAATATACCGATAAAAAGATGTAATATACCAATTTTTTAGAGACTGACAAACTAATTTTGCAATATAAATTTTGCTATTATGACGAATGTATCAGAAAAAAAACCAAATGAAATGATGAGGGGGGTTTTATATGTTAAAAGAAGCCTTTTAATTTCTCCTCATTGTATTAGAATTATTTTAACAGGTAAAGACATTGCCAATTTTAAAAATGCTAAGGTAGGAGATAACAATAAGTTGGCTATACCTAAAGAGCAAAATAAAATATTTGATGTACTGGATTTAAAACAAAAAGAAAAATTAAAAGAAAACTTTCATGTCAGAACTTATACTTTAAGAGCTTTAGATTTAGAAAAAGAAGAAATGGTTATTGATTTTGTAGCTCATAGTGATGAAGGCCCGGCTTCTTATTGGGCAATACATGCTAAAAAAGGAGATGCTATAGGTGTAATGATGAAGGTTAAAAATAAATCATTATATACCGAAGCAAATCGTTACTTTTTATTAGGAGATCATACTGCATTACCTGTTATAAGCGTGATTTTAGAAACATTGCTCAATGAGGCTGAAGGAGAAGTTTTTTTAGAAGTTTTTGATGAGAGCGATATGTTAGATCTGAAAAAACCTGAAAATGTTAAAATCAATTGGATAGAAGATAACCATCCGGGGTTACGCTCAAGTTTGGTAAAGACAATAAAGAAAATTGAATTTCGAGAAGGAGATTTTGTTTTTGCAGCTTGTGAGCATGGATTTGCGAACCAAATACAATCTTTTTTACGGGGAAAAACGTTATTAGAACGTAAAAATTGGCAGGTTCATGCCTATTGGAAATATGGCGTTTCCGAAGATGCTTCCTCAGCTGAAAGAAAGTTAATCAGACAAAAATAAAAAAATCCCTCGAGAGAGGGATTCTTTATGTTTTTAAACCGCTACGTTATATTCTCTTAACGCATCGTTCAATGATGTTTTTAAATCAGTAGAAGGTTTTCTTTTACCAATGATTAAAGCACAAGGAACTTGGTATTCGCCTGCGGCAAATTTTTTAGTATAGCTTCCCGGAATGACAACTGAACGCGCCGGAACTACTCCTTTGTATTCAACAGGTTCATCGCCGGTAACGTCAATAATTTTAGTGGAAGCAGTCAGTACAACATTAGCACCCAAAACGGCTTCTTTTTCCACTTTAACACCTTCTACAACAATACTTCTTGATCCTAAGAAAGCACCGTCTTCAATAATTACTGGAGCAGCTTGTAAAGGCTCTAATACACCGCCGATCCCAACTCCGCCACTCAAGTGAACATCTTTGCCTATCTGAGCGCAACTTCCTACTGTAGCCCAAGTATCGACCATAGTTCCGGCATCTACATAAGCACCGATATTTACATAACTTGGCATCAAGATAACACCGGATGAAATATAAGAACCGTAACGAGCTGTAGCCGGAGGAACAACACGAACGCCTTTTTCAGCATAATTGCGTTTCAGTTCCATTTTATCGTGATATTCAAAAATACCGGCTTCCCAAGTGTCCATTTTTTGAATCGGAAAATACATTACTACAGCTTTTTTAACCCATTCATTAACTTGCCAGCCATTTTCTGTAGGTTCGGCAACTCTTAGTTTTCCGTTATCAAGTAGTTCAATAACTTCCCGAATCGCTTTTTGTGTAGTTTCTTCTTGTAAAAGGGAACGATCTTCCCAAGCTTGTTCTATAATAGTCTGTATCGCTTGCATTATTTTAATTTTTGTGCAAAGATATAATCTTTTTTATAGATAAAATTTTGCTTTATAAGTCTATTTTGTGAAAAAAATAAAGAATTGATGATTGAATGGCTTAGATTGCCTGTGGCTGTTTTGGATAAATTTAAAAAATGTTGCATTATTTTAATCGATTTTTGAGAAAAGGTTATAATTTTTCAATAACTAACTAATATATTTGCAGTAGAAATCCTTTAAATCATAATTAACATGAATATAGATGCAGATGTAGTACTGGTGGGTTCTGGTATCATGAGTGCTACATTGGGGACATTTTTAAAAGAATTAGAGCCTAATACTACGATTGAAATTTTTGAAAAATTAGAAACCGCATCAATCGAAAGTTCAGATGCTTGGAACAATGCCGGAACAGGTCACTCTGCTTTTTGTGAATTAAATTACACACCAGAAAAAAGCGATGGAACTGTAGATACAACCAAGGCTGTTAAAATTGCTGAACAATTCGAAGTTTCTCGTCAATTTTGGGCTTATTTAGTTAAAAAGAATTTAATAGAATCTCCCGAAAATTTCATTAGAACCATTCCACACGTTAGCTTTGTTTTTGGTGAAAAAAATGTTGCTTTTTTAAAACAAAGACATCTGCAGTTAACTGAAAATAATCTTTTCAAAGGAATGAAATTTTCAACTTCTCACGAAGAATTAAACCAATGGATTCCTTTAGTGATGGAAGGTCGTAAAGCCGATGAAGCTGTAGCGGCAACCTACATAAACAGAGGAACAGATGTGAACTTTGGGAATTTAACACGTAGTTTGTTTCAGTATTTAAAAACTCAGGAAGGTGTTACTATGCACATGAAACATGAGGTTTTAAATTTAGACAAAAATAAAGACGGTAGCTGGACAGTTGAAGTTAAAGACTTAGCAACCGGTAAAAAACGAAAAATAACTGCAAAATTTGTCTTTTTAGGCGCTGGAGGAGGAGCTTTACCTTTATTAGAAAAATCTAATATTGCCGAAGGAAAAGGTTTTGGAGGTTTCCCTGTAAGCGGTCAATGGTTGCGTTGTACTAATCCGGAAGTGATTAAAAAACATCATGCCAAAGTTTATGGAAAAGCAGCAGTTGGTGCTCCGCCAATGTCAGTTCCGCATTTAGATACGCGTATGATCGACGGAAAACAAGAGTTGTTATTCGGTCCTTATGCCGGATTTACGACTAAATTCTTGAAAACAGGTTCCTATACTGATTTATTCAAATCAATTAACGGAAGTAATATTTCACCAATGTTAGGAGCAGGGATGAAAAACATTCCTTTGACAAAATATTTAATTGGGCAAGTAACGCAATCACAAGAAGATCGAGTAAAAGCTTTAAAAGAATATTTTCCTAAAGCTGACGGAAAAGATTGGATGTTACAAGAAGCAGGCGTTCGTGTACAAATCATTAAGAAAGATTCGAATGGAAAAGGAATCCTTCAGTTTGGTACAGAAATCGTAAGCGCAGCCGATTGTTCCATTGCCGCTTTATTAGGAGCTTCTCCGGGAGCATCTACAACAGTAGCTATTATGCTTGAATTATTGAATAAATGTTTTTCAGAGCAAATGGCAACAGCAGTTTGGCAAACTAAAATTAAAGAGATGATTCCTTCTTATGGACAATCGCTCAATAAAGAAACAGCGCTTTTTGAAAAGGTAAGAAGCATGACTTCAGAAATATTAAAATTAGAAGCTTAAAAGTGGGATTTTCCCACTTTTGTTTTCTATATTAGATACTTAAAACGAACGAATTAACGATGGCTAGAATTTTAGCATTAGACTACGGTACCAAAAGAACAGGAATAGCAGTAACCGATGAATTGCAAATCATAGCATCCGGATTAACAACAGTTGCTACAGAGACTATTTTTCCTTTTTTAAAAGAATATTTTCAAAAAGAAAAAGTAGAAACCGTAATCATTGGAGAACCTAAACAAATGGATGGAACACCTTCTCAAAATGCTGAAGCTATAGCGAAATTTTTGATTAAATTTAAGTCTGAATTCCCACAAACAACTATTGTTCAGGTAGATGAACGTTTTACTTCTAAGATGGCTTTTCAAACCATGATTGATAGCGGATTGAAAAAAAAGCAAAGACAAAATAAGGGATTGATAGATGAAATCTCAGCAGTTATCTTGTTACAGGATTATTTAAAGATGAAAAGTTAATAAATTATATTTTTTTTAAATAAATAATCTTTTTAACTTGGTATTTTTAAATTAAATGTTAATGAAAGAAATATTAGATTCTAAAGATTTACATATCTTAGAAATACTGCAAAATGATTCAACCCTACCAGTAAAAGAAATAGGAGAACAAATTGGACTCTCATTTACTCCAACTTACGAACGGATCAAAAATCTGGAACGAAAAGGGATTGTACAAAAATATGTGGCACTCATAGACCGCATGAAAGTAGGCTTGGAAATTGTCGTGTATTGTAATGTTACACTAAAGGAACAATCCAAGCAGGCATTAATGGATTTTGAAAACACAGCAAAATCAATTCCGGAAATTCAAGAACTAATTAGTTTGTCGGGAACGTATGATTATATGTTGAAAATCGTTTCAACAGATATTTCCAGTTACAACAACTTTGTAGTTAATGTAGTGTCCAATATTCCCAATATAGGACAATATCATAGCAGCATTGTCCTAAATGAGATTAAGAAAGAAACGATGTTTAAAATTCCTAAAGCCGATAAATAATATTAAACAACTTTACTCCTCACAGCATAGAAGGCCGATTTAATTTCACTTAAGCATAGATTGCCTATGCTGCCTTCGTGTGTGTGATTTAAATTAGTTATTGGCTCGTACGTGTTATTTTCAATTTCCAAACCAATTTTTTTATAAGCTTCTCTAAACGACATGCCGTTTAAAACTTCTTGGTTTACGTTTTCAACACTAAACAAGTATTTGTATTTTTCGTCATCCAAAATATTGTCTTTAATGATGATGTGATTCAGCATGAATTTACAAATCGACAAACAATCTTTTAAGGCTTCAATTCCAGGAAATAAGCATTCTTTGGTTAATTGCCAGTCTCTATGGTAACCTGAAGGTAAATTATTGGTTAAAAGTGCTAATTCGTTTGGAATGGCTTGAATTCGGTTGCATTTTGCGCGAATCAATTCAAATACATCCGGATTTTTCTTGTGTGGCATTATGCTGCTTCCGGTGGTTAACGAATCAGGAAAGGATAAAAAACCAAAATTTTGATTCATATACAAACAAACGTCATACGAAAATTTACTCAACGTAGCCGCAATACTAGATAACGCCATTGCAACTGCTTTTTCCGATTTTCCGCGTGTCATTTGCGCATAAACCACATTGTAATTCAAATCAGCAAAGTTGAGTAATTCAGTTGTCATTTTTCGATTTAGCGGAAAAGACGAACCATAACCGGCACCGGAACCCAACGGATTTTTATTGGTCACATTATAAGCAGCAACTAAAAATTCCATATCATCGGTTAAAGCTTCGGCGTAAGCACTAAACCATAAACCAAAAGACGATGGCATAGCAATTTGCAAATGCGTATAACCAGGTAAAAGTACTTTTTTATATTGGTCGCCCAACGCAATCAATTGTTCGAATAAGTCGGTGGTAAGTTGGGCAACTTCTCCTAATTCGTGCTTTAAAAACAATTTTAAATCGGTTAAAACCTGATCATTTCTCGAACGGCCACTGTGGATTTTTTTCCCGATTTCGCCAATGCGTTGTGTCAGCATAAATTCTATTTGCGAATGAATATCTTCAATTCCTTCTTCTATTTGAAATTTACCCAATTCAATTTCGCCTAGAATGGTGTTGAGTTCTTTTTCTAGAATAATCCATTCTTCATCTGAAATCAACCCGATGCTGTTGAGCATTTTAGTATGTGCTAATGAACCTAAAACGTCAAATTCAGCCAATAGCATATCAAAATCGGTATCGTTACCTACGGTAAATTTTTCGATAATGGCAGCATGATCTAAGTTTTCCGTTGATTTTTTTTGCCAAATTTTATTTCCCATTGTTATAAAATTTTAGAAAGTACGTTGATGTAAATGGATATTCCGTCTTTAATTTCGTCCAAAAAAATGTATTCGTCAGCACTATGCGAACGTGTCGATAATCCTGGTCCCATTTTTAAAGAAGCACAAGGAATTACCGCTTGATCGGATGAAGTAGGAGAGCCGTATGTTTTTCGCCCATAAGCAATTCCGGCTTGAACAAACGGATGTTCCATAGGAATTGAAGACGAATTTAATCGCAACGACCTTGGTGTAACTTCACTTTTTACGTGTTGTTGTATGATTTCGTAAACTTCTGTATTCGAATAGTTTTCTGTAGTGCGAACGTCAACGGTAAACTGACATTTGTCGGGAACTACATTGTGCTGTTCGCCGGCATGAATCACGGTAACGGTCATTTTTACTTCGCCTAATAATTCCGATTTTTTAGGAAACGAATACGATCTGAACCACAAAATATCGTCTACAGCATTTAGTAAAGCATTATCATTATTCGGATGAGCCGCGTGCGAAGGCGTTCCTTTGGCTAAACAATCTAAAACCAATAATCCTTTTTCGGCAATGGCCAAATGCATTTCCGTTGGTTCACCTACAATCGCAAATTCGATATCGCCTAATTTGGAATAAATAGACTCGACACCGTTAACTCCGGAAATCTCTTCTTCAGCAGTAGCGGTCATCACTAAATTATAGTTGAGGTTTTCTTTATCGTAGAAATAGACAAAAGTAGCCAATAGTGAAACCAAGGCGCCTCCGGCATCATTACTGCCTAATCCGAATAGTTTTCCGTCTTTTTCAATAGGTTCAAACGGATTTAAAGTATAGCTTTTATTTGGTTTTACAGTATCGTGGTGCGAATTCAACAAAATGGTAGGCTTACTTTCATTGTAAAATTTGTTGTAAGCCCAAATGTTATTTTGTTCTCTGTGATATGGAATTTGGTGTTGTTTAAAAAAATCTTCAATCAACAAAGCGGTTTGATCTTCTTCTTTGCTGAACGATTGCGTAGCAATTAATTTTTTTAGTAAATCTAAAGCGTTTTGATATAAAATATTATGTTGTTCCGTTTGTAATTCGAGTACCTTCATACGAGTTTTTATTTAAGAGCGAAAGTATCGCATCTTCTTTAATTATAAATACATTCCTGACTCCTTTTTCAATAGCGGTAAAAGCATTTTGTAATTTAGGCAACATACCTTTGTTGATGATTCCTTTTTCTTTGAGTTCCAAAAAATAGTCATAATTGATTTCCGGAATAAAAGAATTGTCATCCTCAATATTCGTTAAAACGCCTTTTTTTTCGAAAGAGTAAATCAAATTTACATCATATTTTTCAGAAAGTGAAACCGCTAATGATTGTGCAATAGTATCGGCATTGGTGTTTAATAACTGTCCATTTGCATTGTGAGTTATTGCACAGAAAACGGGGACAAGCGAATTATTTAAAAGGATTTCGATGAATTCCGTGTTGATACTTTTTTCGGTCATGTCACCTACGAAACCGAAATCGATCGGTTCAGCGGGGCGTTTAACGGTTTGAATTGCATTTCCATCAGCACCCGATAATCCGATTGCATTACAACCCGATTTTTGCAATTGGGTAACCATATTTTTATTGATGTAACCGGCATACACCATGGTTGCAATTTTTAAGGTTTCGGCATCAGTAATGCGTTTTCCGTCAATCATTTGTTGCGGAATATGTAAACTTTCAGTCATTTTTGTAGCCAATTTTCCACCTCCGTGTACCAAGATTTTTAGCCCTTTTACCTGAGCAAAATCGATCAGGAATTGGGCTAAAGTACCCGGATTGTCAATGACATTTCCGCCTATTTTTATGATGTTAATTTGTTTTGTATTCATAATTGTTCCAAAATTTTCTTGAAGACAACTTGTGCCGAATAGATTCTGTTTTTGGCTTGTTCATAAATTAATGAATTTTCGCTATCCAAAACAGCATCACTTACTTCAACATTTCGTCTTACCGGAAGGCAATGCATAATTTTTGCACTATTGGTAACCTCTAATTTTTCAGGGGTTAACATCCAATCTTCTTCCGTAGGAAGCACTTGTCCGTAATCAGTAAAAGAAGACCAGTTTTTCACGTAAACGAAGTCGGCATCTTTCAAGGCTTCTTCCTGATTGGTAGTTACTACTGCATTTTGAGTGTATTTCTCGTCTAATTCATATCCTTTTGGATGTGTAATAACAAAATCTACATCGCTTGCCTGCATCCATTCGCTAAAAGAATTAGCAACAGCATGCGGAATCGATTTAATATGTGGAGCCCAAGTCAATACAACTTTCGGTTTCGGTTTTGCTACTAGATGTTCGGTAATCGTAATACAATCGGCTAAACTTTGTAACGGATGTAAAGTCGCAGATTCTAACGAAACTACCGGAACAGTAGCGTATTTCATGAACAAGCTCAAGGTTTTTTCCTGAACGTCTTCTTCTTTATTTTTCAATCCGGCAAAACAACGAATGCCAATGATATCGCAATATTCGCTTAAAACACGAGCCGCATCTTTAATGTGTTCTACCGTTGTGCCGTTCATGATAGCTCCTTCTTCAAATTCCCAATTCCAAGCATCTTGACCGGCATTTAAAACCATAACCTCCATTCCCAAGTTTTGAGCCGCTTTTTGCGAACTCATCCTCGTACGCAAACTTGAGTTTAAAAAGACTAAACCTATAGTTTTTCCTTTGCCTAAAGTTTCAAATGCGAATGGATTTTCTTTTAAAGCTAAGGCTTCTTTTACCAATTCGTCTAAATTGGTTATATCCTTAACTGAAATAAATTGTTTCATTTTTTATGGTTATAAATTGTTTTTAAAATTATGCGTTAACAGCTGTTAGTGCTTCAAAAGCCGTAACAAACTCGTCAATTTCTGTTTTACTGATATTCAAAGCTGGAAGAATACGAAGCGTATTTGGGTTCGAAGCATTTCCGGTCAACATTTTGTATTCGTCTAAAAGTTTTTTACGAATAGGAGCACAAGGCGATTTTAATTCGATGCCAATCATTAATCCTTGGTAACGAATTTCTTGAATGGCGCTGTTGTCTTTTAATTGGGCAACCAAATAATCACCTATTTTAGCAGCATTTTCAATTAAATTTTCATCTTCCATGATTTCTAAAACCGCCAAAGAAGCGGCACAAGCCAAATAATTTCCGCCGAAAGTTGTACCTAACATGCCGTATTTTGCTTGTATTGAAGGAGCAATTAACACGCCACCAACGGGGAAACCGTTGCCCATTCCTTTGGCAACTGTAATCACATCGGGTGTGGCATTTGCAAATTGATGTGCGAAGAATTTTCCGGTTCTTCCGTAACCTGATTGGATTTCGTCGCAAATAAAAACAGCACCAAAATCGGTACAAAGTGTTCTTATTTTTTGCATAAAAGCTGTAGTCGGAATTTGAACGCCACCCACACCTTGAATACCTTCGATAATTACTGCTGCAATTTCATGTTGTTGAAAAGCTTCTGCTAAAGCGTTTTCATCATTGAATGGCAGTAAAATGAAATTATCCGATTCGTTTACCGGAGCCACAATACTTGGATTATCCGTTGCGGCAACAACAGCCGAAGTTCTTCCGTGAAAAGCTTTTGAAAAGTAAATTACTTTTTTTCTTCCGGTGTGGAAAGAAGCTAGTTTTAACGCATTTTCATTGGCTTCTGCACCCGAATTACACATGAAGAAATGGTATGCTTCGTAACCGCTCAATTGTCCTAATTTTTCAGCCAATTGGTTTTGAATCGGGATTTGAACCGAATTCGAATAAAAACCGATGTTTTGCAATTGTTCGGTGATTCTTTTTACATAATGAGGATGTGAATGTCCTACTGAGATAACAGCGTGACCACCATATAAATCTAAATATTTTGTTCCGTTTTCGTCCCAAAGATAGCTTCCTGAAGCTTTTACAGGTGTTACATCAAATAACGGATAAACATCAAATAATTTCATTGTTCAAAAATTTAAAAAGCGTTTGCTTTAAGTTGTAATCCGGTGTTTTCTTCCCAACCCATCATCAAATTCATGTTTTGAATCGCTTGTCCGGAAGCACCTTTTAATAAATTATCTATTGCCGAGTGCACTACAATAAAATCGTCTTGTTTTTCGATGTGTGCCAAGGCTTTATTCGTATTTACTACTTGTTTTAAATCAATCATCTTTTTAGACACCGTAACAAAAGCGGCATCCGCATAAAATGATTCGTATAAAGCATATAATTCGTCTAAACTCAAAGTTGTTTTAATCGTTGAACTCGTGTAAATTCCACGAGTAAAATCGCCACGCCAAGGCACAAACTGAATGCTCACTTCGTTGTTATAGCTATTTAGCGTTTTTTTAATTTCGCCCAAATGTTGATGCGTTAAGGTTTTATAAGCCGAAATATTATTGGCTCTCCAACTAAAATGCGAAGTAGGCGAAAGCGATTGTCCCGCTCCGGTTGAACCTGTAATTCCGGTAGTATAGACTTCATTCAACACATTTTTTTGAGCCAATGGTAATAGCGCCAACTGAATGGCAGTGGCAAAACAACCCGGATTAGCAATATATTGTGCTTTTTGAATGGCTTCTTTTTGAAATTCCGGTAAACCATACACAAATTCGCCCGATTCAAAAGTGCCTTCCAAACGGAAATCATTTCCTAAATCGATAATCTTGGTGTTGGTATCCAATTTATTTTCTTGCAACCAAGTTTTACTTTCTTTATGCGGTAAACACAAAAAAAGCACATCTGTTTTTTCAACAGCATCTGTGAATTTTAAATCGGTTTCACCCCATAAATCCGTGTGAATGTCTGAAACCGGTTTTCCGCTATAGGTACGACTCAAAGCAAATTGCAATTTCGTTTTCGGATGAATTTGTAATAATCGAATCAATTCTCCGCCCGTATAGCCGGCTGCGCCTATAATTCCAACTGTAACCATATTAGATTTCTAAAGGTTTTGCTTCTTTGTTTACTTGGTAATAAATGGAAAGTGAGTTACTTACGATTTTGGAAAACCCTTTCACGTCTTCTCCGGTCCAAGCATTGTTCATTTCGCCATAGCTACCAAATTTAGAAGCCATTAAATCGTGTTCTGACTCAATTCCGTTTAAGATAAATCGGTACGGTAAAAGCGTTACGAAAACAGTTCCGCTCACCATTTTTTGCGAACTTTCTAAAAAAGCTTCAATATCGCGCATGGCAGGATCAAGGAATAATCCTTCGTGTAACCAACTGCCATACCATTCTGATAATTGTGCTTTCATACTCAATTGAAATTTAGAAAGCGTATGTTTTTCTAATAAATGATGTGCTTTTAATGTGATTAAAGCTGAAGCCGCTTCAAAGCCTACACGACCTTTAATTCCGATAATCGTATCGCCCACGTGAATATCGCGACCAATAGCAAACGGAGCGGCTATTTTTTCTAAATGTTGAATAGCTTCTGATGGATGAGGGAATTCAAATCCGTTAATGCCTACTAATTCTCCTTGTCTGAAAGTCAAACTGATTTTTTCAGCTTCTGTTTTTTCTAATGGAGAAGGAAAAGCATCTTCCGGTAAATATTCGTGAGAAGTCAATGTTTCTTTCCCGCCAACGGAAGTTCCCCAAAGTCCTTTATTGATAGAATATAAGGCCTTTTCGAAATTCATTTCCACACCATTTTCTTTTAAGAATTCAATTTCGGCTTCACGTGATAATTTTAAATCACGAATAGGTGTAATGATTTCAATTTGCGGACAAATTACCGAAAAGATCACGTCAAAACGTACTTGATCATTCCCTGCTCCGGTACTTCCGTGTGCTACAGCATCGGCATTAATTTGCAATGCATAATTAGCAATACTTGTCGCCTGAATAGTTCTTTCGGCACTAACCGATAACGGATAGGTGTTGTTTTTTAAAACATTACCAAAAACCAAATATTTAATACAACTGTCATAGTAACTTTTTACAGCATCTACACAATGGTAAGAATCAACACCCAAAGCCAATGCACGAGTTTCGATTTGTTGGATTTCCTCATCTGAAAAACCACCGGTGTTTACAGTTACAGCGTGAACTTCGTACCCTAAAGTTTTGGTTAAATAAATAGCACAAAAGGAAGTGTCTAATCCTCCGCTAAATGCTAATACTACCTTTTTTTTCATTTTAAATTTTGATTTTCAATTGTTAAAAAAATAATCCTATTCCTTTGTTTCTAAATTTTACGGTTAAAATCTTTAGCAAAGAATGCTTCTTTTTCATGTTTTTCAGACGTTCTTTAGCTTTTGATTTTTGCTCGATTTTTAAGCGTTTTTCTTTTTCCTTTTCTACAGGATCCCAAAGCATGGCAGTACACATGCAGTTTTTTCGTTCTTTACTCTTTAGTATTTCGAAATTCACGCATGAAGTACAACCTTTCCAAAAATCTTCATCTTGAGTCAGTTCAGAATAAGGCACAGGTTCGTAACCTAAATCGCTGTTAATTTTCATAACTGCTAATCCGGTGGTTAAACCAAAGATTTTTGAATTCGGGTATTTGGTTCTGGAAAGATTAAAAACAGCTTGTTTAATTTTTTTCGCTAAACCAAACTGGCGGTATTCGGGGGATACAATAAGTCCTGAATTAGCCACAAATTTTTCATGGCTCCATGTTTCGATATAACAAAAACCTGCCCAATCACCGTTTTCGGTAAGTGCAATAATGGCGTTTCCCTGTAACATTTTCTTTTCTAAATATTCAGGTGAACGTTTTGCAATGCCGGTGCCTCTCACTTTTGCTGAGGCTTCCATTTCGTTACAAATAGCTTCTGCATATTGTATGTGCTTTTCAGAAGCTTGTTCAATTTTAAATACCATAGAGTTCAAATCCAAATATGGGGACAAATATAGATACAAAATTTATTTTAAATATATAATTAAGGATAGAATAACTTGATTAAATATTAATTTAGATAAAATATTTTTTTAAACATAATATTTAGGATAATTTATTTGTTTTAGGGGTGAAAAATCTATAAAAACATATAATTTAATTGTGTAATTTTGCAACTGAAAAATAAAAATGAACATGATTTTACCAGTTTATGGATACGGAGAGCCTGTTTTACGTAAAGTAGGCGAGAATATTTCAAAAGATTATCCTAATTTAAAAGAAACAATTGCTAATATGTATGAAACCATGTATCATGCACACGGTGTTGGTTTGGCGGCACCACAGGTTGGTTTAGCAATTCGTTTGTTTGTTATCGATACAGAACCATTTGCAGAAGGAGATGATGTTTCTAAAGAAGAAGCGAGTCAATTGAAAGGGTTCAAAAAAACCTTTATCAATGCGCAAATTTTAAAAGAAGAGGGAGGTGTTTGGGGATTTAATGAAGGATGTTTGAGTATCCCGGATGTTAGAGAAGATGTTTTTCGTCATGAGAAAATTACTATTGAATATTATGATGAGGATTTCAATAAGAAAACAGAGGTATATGATGGATTGATTGCTCGTGTGATTCAACACGAATATGATCATATTGAAGGAATTTTATTTACAGATCATTTATCTTCACTTAAGAAAAAATTAATTGGAAAAAAATTAATGAATATCATGGAAGGTAAAGCTCGTCCTGATTATAAAATGAAATTTGCCAACAAGAAAGGAAAATAATTAGTAAACAGTCTTTAGGAATTAGTGATTAGTTAATATAATTTAATTTTTTACTTTGTACTTTTTACTTTAAAAATATATATTTGCCATCCTTAATTAAAAATAAGATTATGAGCGTTCAAAGAATATTAGCTATATCTGGAAAACCAGGATTATATGAATTAAAATTACAAACTCGTACAGGTTTTGTAGCTGAGTCATTGTTAGACGGTAAAAAAATAACTGTAGGGATGAGAAGTAACGTTAGTTTACTTTCTGAAATTGCAGTTTACACCTATACTGAAGAAATTCGTTTGAGCGAAGTTTTCAAAGCTATTGCAACTAAAGAAAATGATGGACCAGCAATGTCGCACAAAGAGAGCGAAGCTAGTTTAAGAGAATATTTCAGAGAAGTTTTACCAGAGTTTGATGAAGACAGAGTATATACTTCTGACATCAAGAAAATTTTAAATTGGTACAATATTCTTCAACCAAAAGGTTTTGTAACTGTTGAAGCTTTAACAGAACCGGAAAACCAAGAAGAAGAAAAAGCAGCAGAATAATTGCTGAAAAATATAAAATGAAATCCTACGCTAAACCCGTAGGATTTTTTATTTTTATACGTCTAAAATAAAAATGAGAAAAAGATGAACACCCGCCAACAACAACTTGATGCCTTTAATCGATTACTTGATATTATGAACGATTTGCGGGCGAAGTGTCCATGGGATAAAAAGCAAACCCTGCAAAGTTTACGTCATTTGACTATTGAAGAGACCTATGAGTTAGGTGATGCTATTTTGGATAATGATTTAGAAGAAGTCAAAAAAGAGTTGGGCGATTTGTTGTTACACATTGTTTTTTATGCCAAAATTGGTAGTGAAACTAATGATTTTGATATTGCAGATGTAGCCAATGCTATTTGCGATAAACTAATCGTTCGTCATCCACATATTTATGGAGATGTAGTGGCTGAAGATGAAGAACAAGTAAAACAAAACTGGGAAAAAATTAAACTTAAAGAAGGTAAAAAATCGGTTTTAGAAGGTGTGCCCAAAAGTTTACCGGCATTGGTAAAAGCCAGTCGCATTCAAGACAAAGTGAAAGGAGTGGGATTTGATTGGGAAGAGTCACATCAAGTTTGGGATAAAGTTCAGGAAGAGTTACAAGAATTGCAAGATGAGGTTAAAGAAGGCAATCAAGATAAAATAGAAGCCGAGTTTGGAGATGTCTTGTTTTCGATGATTAATTATGCCCGATTTTTAAAAGTGAATCCCGAAGATGCTTTGGAACGAACCAATAAAAAATTCATCAAGCGTTTTCAATATTTAGAAGGCAAAGCAGCGGAACTAGGAAAACCTTTAGCTGATATGACCTTAGCTGAAATGGATGTATTTTGGGAAGAAGCGAAGCGCTTACCAAAATAAGGAATTAGAAAATCTCTGATTTTCAAATAACTCAAA
>NZ_JBSEFI010000024.1:0-60521 GCF_053570605.1 Flavobacterium sp. U410 | reverse complement strand
TAATACCGGAACTCCTGTTATAGTAATAGTTCCTGTTTTAATTATATTACTAGAACAACCTACTGTTTCAACACTATATGTGAAAGTTCCGGTTTCTGTAGGTGTACCCGAAATGGTAACAAGTTCATTGATATAACTATAAGAAACACCTAAAGGTAAATTTTGAACAATAACATTAGTTACTTGTGTTATTGTTTCATATTCAATATCTATAATTGAATCCCCTAAACATATTACTTGCCCATCCGTACCTGTTGCCGAAATTAGATCCAATTTACAACATTCTTCTATTTCAACAGTAAATGCCGGTGTATCATAAGCAGGACAAGAACCACTAGCGTCTAAATGATATACAATATCATAAGTCCCAGGCTGGCTACCATTAGGAGTTATTTCTCCCGTAGAAGGATCTAAATTCAATCCTGTAGCAGGAGTTACTACATAATTTCCACCTGTAGGAGCCGTATTTGATGGTAAAAATACATTTGTATCTGTATCACAAAAAGTACTATCTGAATATGAAATACTTCCTGAAGGTGGAGCTTGTATAATTATATCGAATGATGTATATGTAACACAGCCATTTCCAAAAAGATCCTCTATTCTTACATAAATAGTTTCAGGACCATAAATTTCGTAATTCAATAATTCAGCAGGATCTATAAAAGGGGCGCCATTTTCAGCATCCGTCAACGTATTATGATAAGTAATATTATAATAGAAAGATTCTATAGTCCCCAACATATAAGCTGTCTGATCTATATCCCTATAATAAGGAGGAGCATCATTAGTACAGATTATTATATCTTCCGGTTCATTAGTCAACGGAAAAGGCTCTGGCGCTACGACTATTGAATCTGTAATAACTTTGTCAACATTATTACATTGTCTATATTTAACAACCGCTGTATAAGTAGTTGATACTGTTGGACAAACGGTTATTTGACTAGCTCCTTCAGAACCGGGAATCAAGTTCCCATCTTCTAACCAAGATATCTGAGATGTATTAACAGGACCTGCCGGCAAAAACCTCCATGCTTCTTCACTAGCAGACCAATTCCCTGTATTTCTTCCAGGTGGTACATGTGCAATTGTTCCACTTTCATTTTGTATACCTATAACTCCAACACCCCCTTGCCAAGAAGGACAAGGAGTTCTATCTTTCACATAAATTTCTATAATATTTGAAGTTTCATATATAACAATTTGAGAGCTTTGTAACCCTACACTAGCATGACAATCAAACTGCGGTAATTCATTAAAACTAACCACTAAATATCTTTGAGGTGCAGTACCGAAAAGTTTATAATTTACTCTTTGTATATCATTAGGAACACTATCATCATCTAAAACAGCTTCTCTAATATCCGTATCTTGATACACTCCATAAATTGCTCTTTTTACAGGAAACCCTACATTAGGAATAGATGTAGAAAAAGACCAAGGACAGCCTGGACCTGGGCTAAAAACACCTCCGGGAACAACACCTGCAATATCAAAAGTAATAACTCCATTAGACCCAACCAATACTTTGTTATAATATTGCCCGTAAAAACAAAAATCAAATGGCAAATCAAATATAGGTGACCACTGATCATCTGCAACATTATCCAAAATAGAAGAATCTTCAAAAGGCGTAAAATCTGCTGCTGGAGGATTATAATTAATCGATTGAACCGTATAAGTTGTCGTTGTTTTTACTTGAGAATAATTAGCTGACAAATCTACACAATCTCCCGGATTACAAACTGGCGCAACAGGATTTATCGAAACAGTAGGAACTGAATAAGAAGACTGAGAAAACATATTGACACCACTCAACACTACAAGAAAAAAGAAAAGTAATTTTGTTTTCATTTAAGTTAATGGTTAAATTATAGTCTATTTATAGTTAAAGTTTGATTCACAAATTTACAAATATTTAATAATTAAACACCTTTTTATTAACAATTAACATTTTTTATCTAATATTAAAGTTTTAAAATAAATATTTTATCTATAAAAACTCACAAAAAACCATTTTTCTTTCATCTACTTCTATTTTAAAGTTTATTGGTTATCTTTGCGAATTGAAAAGATTTTAAAAAAACAAAAATGATTCATAACGAGGATTTACATGATGAAATTGGTAATGACCATATTGCCACAAGTGCTCAAACTCCTTTACGAAAAGATGCATTTGAAATTTCAGATGACCAAAAAATAGAATTAATTAAAAAAGATGTAGAAAGTATTTTACTTACTTTAGGAATGGATCTTACTGATGACAGTTTGAAAGGAACTCCTAATCGCGTCGCAAAAATGTTTGTCAAAGAAATTTTTGGAGGATTAAACCCTAACAAAAAACCTAGCTCTTCTACTTTTGAAAACAAATATAAATATGGTGAAATGCTTGTCGAAAAAAACATTGTGGTTTATTCAACTTGTGAACACCATTTATTACCAATTGTCGGTAGAGCTCATGTAGCTTATATTTCTAACGGTAGTGTTGTTGGGCTTTCAAAAATGAACCGAATTGTAGATTACTACGCTAAACGTCCGCAAGTACAAGAACGTTTAACCATTCAAATTGTTCAAGAACTTCAAAAAGTCTTAAATACCGATGATGTAGCTTGCGTTATCGATGCTAAACATTTATGCGTTAACTCTAGAGGAATTCGCGATATTGAAAGTAGTACTGTAACTGCTGAATTTGGCGGAAAATTTAAAGACGAAAACGTTAGAAAAGAATTCTTAGACTATATCAAACTAGAAACTAAATTCCATTAATCAAATCTCTCATTTTAAAATAGATGAAACTTTATACATCCCAAACACTCAAGATTTACAATTCACTTAGCAGCGAAAAAGAAGTATTTAATCCTATTCATGAAGGAAGAGTTGGAATGTATGTTTGTGGACCAACTGTATATAGCAATGTACATTTAGGCAACGTCAGAACCTTTATGAGTTTTGATGTTATTTTCAGGTATTTAATTCATCTAGGTTATAAAGTGCGTTATGTACGTAACATTACCGATGTAGGTCACATGGTGGATGATGTAGATGATGGCGAAGATAAAATTGCCAAAATGGCTCGTCTTGAAAAGGTAGAACCTATGGAAATTGTCCAACGCTACACTGTTGATTTCCACGAAATTTTGCAAGAATTCAATCTTTTACCACCAAGTATTGAACCTACAGCAACCGGACACTTAATTGAACAGATTGAAATTATCAAATCGATAATAGATAATGGTTACGCTTATATTTCCAATGGATCGGTTTATTTTGATGTTGTAAAATTTAATCAAGATTACAAATACGGTATCTTAAGCGGAAGGAATTTAGAAGACATGATTGCTAACACCCGTGATTTAGACGGACAAAGCGATAAAAAAAATCCACAGGATTTTGCTTTATGGAAAAAAGCAGAACCGGAACACATTATGCGTTGGCCTTCTCCATGGAGTGACGGTTTTCCCGGTTGGCATTTAGAATGTACAGCAATGAGTACCAAATATTTAGGAGAAACTTTTGATATTCATGGTGGCGGAATGGATTTAAAATTCCCACATCACGAATGTGAGATTGCTCAGGCGGAAGCTTGCAACGGACATAATCCGGTTCATTATTGGATGCACGCTAACATGCTGACACTTAACGGTAAAAAGATGTCGAAATCAACAGGCAACAACA
Organism: Flavobacterium sp. U410; assembly: GCF_053570605.1. NCBI lineage: Bacteria > Pseudomonadati > Bacteroidota > Flavobacteriia > Flavobacteriales > Flavobacteriaceae > Flavobacterium > Flavobacterium sp. U410. The sequence continues at coordinate 56,843 of NZ_JBSEFI010000024.1, read as the reverse complement.
TTTTACCTAGAGAAATTTTTACCGGAGAAAATCCTAATTTAAGCAAAGGATTTAGTTCCGGAGTAGCACGTTTCTTTATGATGCAAGCGCATTACAGAAGTGTTTTAGATTTTTCTGATGAAGCTATTTTAGCTGCCGAAAAGGGATATAATCGCTTAATGGACAGCATCGAACTCATCGATAAATTAAAAGCTTCTACCAACTCTAGTTTTGATGTTCAAGCATGGAAACAAAGCTGTTATGATGCTATGAATGACGATTTCAACACACCTATTTTGATTGCTCAATTATTCGAAGGAATTAAAGTTATTAATCTAGTTAACGATTCGAAAGAGACCTTAACAACTGCAGATATTGAAGTTTTAAAAACCACTTTAACTACTTTTGTTTTTGATGTTTTAGGCATTAAAAGTGAAAAAGCTACAAATGCAAGTACTGACAAACTTGACGGCGTATTAAATATGCTTATAGGAATGAGAAATCAGGCTAGAGCCGATAAAAATTGGTCTCTTTCTGATCAAATCAGAGATAATTTAGCAGAGTTAGGCATTCTACTTAAAGATGGAAAAGAAGGAACAAGTTTTAATTACTAAATAAAAAAAGGATTGGCTAACCAATCCTTTTTTCTCTTTTTAACAATTCTATAAAACTATAAATTAAAACAAAAAATTCACTTCGTTATTTCTAACGTTTACCAAAAATGAAATTTTTAAGAACTATAAGGCAAATATAGAGCGATCTATCATCTTAAAAGATGATAATAATCATGTTCTTCTATTTTTTCATTAAAATCAGCATCATGTGTAGCACTAAAAAAAAAATAACATTTAAAACAATACTGATAGCTCCTTTTTTATTATTAATCAGGTTCTATCAAGTCGCCATTTCTCCTTACACCCCAGCTACATGTCGTTATCAACCTACTTGCTCACATTACTCCTTCGAAGCCTTAAAAAAGTATGGTTTATTTAAGGGAGGTTGGCTCGCTTTAAAAAGAATATTCAGCTGTCATCCTTGGGGCGGTAGCGGTTATGATCCGGTTCCTTAAAAGATAAATTCATCTATTAATTCCCTTCTTTAATTTGTGATTTTTTAACACTATTACGAATTTTAATCCTTATTTTAGCCTAAAATAAATATTTATGCTTGCCCTAAACATGATTTGGAACCCTTCAGAAGGAATTGATCTTGGTTTTTTCACCATTCGTTTTTACAGCTTAATGTTCGTAGTTGCCTTTGGATTAGGTTGGTATGTTATGAAAGCCATTTACCAACGGGAAGGTGAGTCTTTAGAAAAACTTGACAATCTATTTGTCTCTACAGTTCTAGCCACATTAATTGGAGCTCGTTTAGGACATGTCTTTTTTTATGATTGGGATTATTTCAAAGATCATAAATTGGAAATTTTGCTTCCAATAAGAGAAACAGCCTCTGGATGGGAATTTACCGGTTTTGCCGGATTAGCCAGTCATGGCGCTGCAATAGCTATTATTTTAGTAATGCTTTATTACAGCAAAAAAGTAGTCAAGAAACCCGTACTCTGGATTTTAGATCGAATTGTTATTCCGGTTTCTTTAGGAGCGATATTTGTCCGTTTGGGTAATTTTTTCAATTCAGAAATCGTTGGAACTCCAACTTCTTCTCCATTAGGAATCAAATTTATCAGAGATTTTTATTCACCAAGAGTAGCCGTTGAAAAGACAGGAATTCCAAATATCAATCAAGCCTATAAAGCTATTGCTAACGACCCGCAATTTGTTGAATTATTAAATGCTGTAGCTCCAAAACATCCAGCTCAGCTATATGAAGCTTTTGGTTATGTGTTTGTATTCGCAATTTTATATTATTTATATTGGAAAACAGATGCCAGAAACAAATTAGGTTACATCTTTGGTATCTTCTTAATTTTATTGTGGACTGTTCGATTTTTAGTCGAATTTGTAAAAGAAAGCCAAGGAGGATTTGAAAATGCCTTAGGCATATTTTCTACTGGACAATGGCTAAGTATTCCTTTTATTATTGCCGGATTCTACTTAGTAGCCAGAGCAAAAAAAACGGCTTAATACTTTTAAAATAGTTATAAAAAAGAGTGATTTTACAATCACTCTTTTTTTATTTTTCGACTCTTACTCCTACCCCTAAAATATTAGGCAAATAAGCCCCTTTAAACTTACTTTTTACCGAAAAATGATATTTCCCTTGGGTAAGCTGTACTTTTTCACTTATAGGAAAATATAAGTCACAAAGATCTCCCAAACATTCTCCTGAATCCTTTCCGTTTTCATCTTTAAACTTTACCAAAACTTCTTTTTGGAAAACAATATTATCATTTTTATTCAGACTCACTTCAACAGGAATCTCCGGTATTTGAAAATCATAAACATGAGCTATATGCAAACTAATTTGATACGCATTTTCGGATTCAATTTGGAACACAAATTGCTTTTCATCTGTTGATAACCATCTGTTATTTTCGAAATCTTTATCAATCTCTTCCACAACATAATTTTGGTTACAAGCAATCAATAATCCAAAACATAAAAAGAATATCTTCTTCATAATTGAATAGTCTTAGTCAAAACTAAATGTACAAAAAAAGTCCTGATAAAATCAGGACTTTTGTTATAATGAGAAATAATTTCTTATTCTTCTTTTTTATTCAAAGCCATTTTTTCAGCTTCTTTATCACTCATTGTATCATTCATTACCGGAGTTGCAATGAATAATGAAGAATAAGTACCTACCAAAATACCAACTAAGATAGCAAATACGAATCCTTGGATAGTTTCACCACCGAAGATAAAGATTGCTATCAATACTACTAATGTAGTCGCTGATGTATTAACCGTTCTACTCAAAGTAGAGTTTAATGCTTTGTTTACTAAACCTTTGAAATCTGGTGAAGAATTGTAGTCTAAATACTCTCTCACACGGTCAAATACGATTACCGTATCATTCAATGAGTAACCAATAACCGTTAAGATTGCCGCGATGAACGCTTGATCAATCTCCATGTTAAATGGCAAGAATGAATAACCAAAAGAGAAAATACCTAATACAATAATTACGTCGTGTGCAACTGCAGCTACAGCTCCTAAACCAAACTGCCACTTACGGAAGGAAATCATTAAGTAAACGAATACTACAAACAATGATCCTAACACCGCCCAAATTGAATTAGTTTTGATGTCTTTAGAAATAGTTCCAGAAACTTTAGAAGCTTGCATTATTCCGAACTGTTTTCCATCGTAAGAAGTCACAAATTTATCATACGTTAAATCAGCTGGTAAATATTTCTTAAGTGTCTCATATAATTTTTGGTTTACTTCTTTATCTACTCCTTCTCCTTCTTCGTCAACTTTATATTTAGTTGTAATTTTTAACTGGTTGTTGTTACCAAAAACTTTTGCTTCAGCACTTCCGAAAACAGCTACTAAATCAGCCGTTACTTCCGGAGCAGCAACTTCTTTATCAAAACGAACTTGGTATGTTCTACCTCCTACAAAGTCAACTCCTTGGTTTAAACCTTTAGTGAATAAAGAAATCAAACTCAACGCAATTAATACTCCCGAAATAGAATAAGCCATTTTACGTTTTGCCAAGAAATCAAAATTCAAGTTTTTGAACCAATTTTTAGTAATTGAAGTTGAGAATGTAATATTTTCGTTTCTTGATAAACTCCAATCTAATAAAATTCTTGTAATGAAGATTGCGGTAAACACAGAAGTAATAATACCAATTAATAATGTAGTAGCAAAACCTTTGATTGGTCCAGTACCAAATACTAATAAGATGATTGCTGTTAAAGCTGTTGTTACGTTAGCATCAACAATTGAAGACATTGCCCCTTTCCAAGTAAATGCATAATCAACTGCTTCATTAACTGTTTTTCCTGAATCTAATTCTTCTTTTGCTCTTTCGTAAATAATTACGTTAGCATCAACCGCCATACCAATTGTTAAAACGATACCTGCGATACCTGGCAATGTCAATACAGCACCAAAACTTGCTAAAGCTCCGAAGATGAATAAAATATTTACCAATAAAGCCAAGTTAGCATAGAAACCAGCTCTGCCATAGTAAACTACCATCCATACTAATACTAAAGCGAAACCAATAATAAATGAAATCATACCGCTATTAACAGCCTCAGCACCTAATGAAGGCCCAACTACGTCAGATTGTACGATTTCGGCAGCAGCAGGTAATTTACCAGCTCTTAAAATATTAGCTAAGTCTTTTGTCTCGTTAATTGTGAAACTTCCTGAAATTTCAGATTGACCTCCGCTAATTGCTCCTCTACTCACACCTGGTGCAGAATATACTAGATTATCTAAAACAATAGCAATTGCATTACCTTGCTGAGAAACTTTACCAGTTAATTTTTCCCACTCTAGAGCACCTTTACCATTCATCTGCATTGAAACAGCAGGTTTTCCTAATTGGTCAAAAGTATCTCTAGCATCAACAATAACACCACCACTAATAGGTGCTTTGTTTTCTCTATTTCCTTTTAAAGCATAAAGCTCAACAGTTGTTGGTGATTTTTCATTGATTTTACCCCAAGCAAATTTCACATACGCCAATTCTGCCGGCAATAAAGCACGAATATCACTTCTATTTAAGTATCCTCCAATTTTAGCAGTATCTTTTACATTGAAAACACCAACATAAGGTGTGCCTTGTTGACCTGGCATAATCATACTGTCAAACAAAGGGTTTACTTGTGTTTTAGTTGAATCAACTTTATCTGTCAATAAAGAATCAATCCCTGTTGCAGCTTCTTTAACTTCAGCAGTTTTTTCTTTAATTTCAGTTTTCTTTAAAGCTTCGTTAGCAGCCATTAAGAAATTACCAACCTCTTCCACTTTGTAAGTTTCCCAAAACTCTAACTGAGCAGTACTTTGTAATAATTTTTTAATACGGTCTACATCTTTAGCACCTGGTAATTCTACTAAAATTCTACCTGAATTTCCTAATAATTGAATATTAGGTTGTGTAACCCCGAATTTATCGATACGCTCTCTTAATACTTTAAAAGCAGATTCTACAGATTCTTGAACTTTTTGTTTAATGATTGGCTCAACTTGAGCATTAGTCATATCAAATTTAATTAGCTCATCCAAATTTCTGTTTCCAAAAATTTCAGCATCAGCCAATTTTACATTTGCAGCATTAGCTTCTTTGAAGAAAGCATCAATGTAATCTTGATTTCCTTGTTGGTTCGCTTTTGCATCTTCTAAAGCTTTGTTGAAAGCCGGATTCTTAGAACCATTAGCCAAACCTTTCAAAATATCTTTTACTGAAATTTGAAGAATTACGTTAATCCCTCCTTCTAAGTCAAGACCTTTGTTGATTTGGTTATTTCTTACTTCGTCATAAGTATATCCTAAAAATACTTTTTCTTTAGATAATGAATCTAAGTAAGCTACTTCTTTTTGAAAATCCCCATTTGCATGAGCTTTTGCGTCTTTCTCAATTCCATTAGCTACAAAAGTAAATGATAACTGATACAGACAAACTAAAGCAAATAATACTGCGAAAAATTTAATTAGTCCTCTATTCTGCATTACTACTAAAATATTAATTTATTTTATTTTTTATAAAAAACGGACAAATATATAATTTACAATAGGATTAACCAATTTTATTACAAAATAAAATTCGTTTTTTTTTAGTTTTACTCAATAATTATGCATAAAAAACCACCTAACAGCAGTTAGTAGTTTTTTAGTATTTGAATCTCAAAAACTTACAAAACAGAGCTTAGGTCTTTATTCATATTACGAACAGCTTGAGCACTTTTTGCAAATTTTTCTTTCTCTACACCATCTAACTGTACATCAACAATTTGATGAACTCCGTTTTTACCAATAATACACGGAACTCCTATACAAATATCATTTTCTCCATACTCACCTTCCAAATAAACCGAACAGGGAATTAGTCTTTTTTGGTTGTTCAAAATACTATCCACCAAAGAAGCAACAGCTGCTCCCGGACCATACCAAGCGGAAGTTCCCAGCAATTTAGTCAATGTTGCTCCTCCTACCATTGTTTTAGCCACGGTATCTTGCAATACTTCCTCCGACAGGAAAGTTGACACCGGCAATCCATTATAAGTAGCTAAACGACTCAGTGGAATCATCGTAGTGTCTCCATGACCACCAATAACCATGGCCTGGATCTCACTTACAGGTTCATTCATGGCTTGCGACAAATAATACCGAAAACGAGAACTATCCAAAGCCCCTCCCATTCCTATAACTCTATTCTTAGACAATCCAGTTACTTTTAGCGTTAGATAAGTCATGGTATCCATAGGATTAGAAACAACAACAAAAATAGCGTTTGGCGAGAACTTCAAAATATTTAAAGCTACCGATTTCACTATTCCTGCATTTATCCCAATTAATTCTTCTCTAGTCATTCCCGGCTTTCTAGGAATACCGGAAGTAATTACTACAACATCACTATTTTCAGTTTGCTGATAATCACCCGTGCAACCACAAACCACCGAAGTAAACCCAGTTGTTGAAGCACTTTGCATAATATCCAAGGCTTTACCTTCTGCTAAACCTTGTTCAATATCTAACAAAACTATTTCACTAGCTATTTTTCTATATGCCAAAACATCGGCACAAGTAGCCCCTAAATGTCCTGCTCCTACAACCGTTACTTTCATAATATATACTTTAATTTATAACGTAATTAAATCCTAAATTAGCATTAGCAAATTTCCCAAAAGAAAAAGTTCCTTTGATATAAAACTTACTAATAAAATAATTAACAGATAGTTCCCCCATATAATTGAATTTTGTCTTTTCAAGCTGAGGAAGCAAATTATTGATAGCTATTGCATACGGAGTAGGTTCTGACGTACTCCCTCCTACTTCATACTTAAAATCACTAACATTAGTAATAAAACTACCCATAATTTCAAAATGATTAATTTCTTTTGAAGCACTCAACTGAAGATGATATGTATTTACAATTCCTGTAAAACGATTAAATCCTAAATTTCCAAAGCTTGTCTCTGCATCTATAAAATCAAAACTTATATCTTCATTAGAATACATTACCATAGCTGCTAAATTGATTTTTTTTGCTTCTAAAGAAGAAAAATATTGACTGAAATTATGCTTTAATCCCAAACCAAAAACCTGATAATCTCCTTTTTTTAATTTAGTTCGTGTCGAGTATTTCCCCATGATTTCAAAACCATAAGGCAACACCAAACCCACTCGTAAATAAGGATATACGACGGTTTCTTGATTGATTCCCTGAGGAGTTTTAAATCGAATTTGCTCACCATTTAAATCCCCTGTCAAATAGACCTGATCTTTATTCCCTAAAGCTGTTGGAACTGTCGCACTCGAAGCATTTTCAATTTCAAAGAACTGAAGATCGCTGTTATTGATTTGAAAAGTCCGATCGCTGTTAGGAACAAAAAAAACATTTCCATAAATTCCTGCCTCTACTGTCCATTTCTCTCTTTTTTTAACAGTACTCATCCAAGCAGAAGAAGCTTGATAAACAGCTCCATCTGTTGCAGGAATTATATATTTCTCTGAATAGAAAAGGGCATCTGATAACAGATACCCTATTTCTTGACTTAACGTTGATTGAGCCTTTAGTTTTAAAAAACCTAGCATCATCAAAGCCATTATAATATAATTAAACCTACGCATCAATTTTTGCATAAGCCGCATTTTTTTCAATAAATTCTCTACGAGGCGGAACCTCATCTCCCATTAACATAGAGAAAACTCTATCTGCTTCCGTTAAGCTATCAATAGTTACTTTACGAAGCGTTCTAAACTCCGGATTCATTGTTGTTTCCCAAAGCTGCTCAGCATTCATCTCTCCAAGACCTTTGTAGCGTTGTACACCAGCGCCATTTCCTAGCTCTGCTGAAATTCTATCACGTTGTTCATCTGACCATGCGTATTCTTTCTTGTTTCCTTTTTTAACCATATATAATGGCGGAGTTGCAATATAAACGTGACCTTGCTCAATAAGATCTTTCATGTATCGGAAGAAGAATGTCAAAATCAAAGTAGCAATGTGACTACCATCGACATCGGCATCACACATGATTACCACTTTATGATAACGCAATTTAGTAAGATTCAAAGCTTTACTATCTTCCTCTGTTCCAACAGTAACTCCTAAAGCCGTGAAAATATTACGAATCTCTTCGTTTTCAAATACTTTGTGTTGCATCGCTTTTTCCACATTCAAAATCTTACCACGCAATGGTAAAATAGCTTGAAAATTTCTATCACGCCCTTGTTTTGCAGTTCCACCTGCCGAGTCACCCTCTACAAGGAAAATTTCACATTTTTCCGGATTTTGTTCTGAACAGTCTGATAATTTACCTGGCAATCCACCGCCACCCATTACGGTTTTACGTTGCACCATTTCACGTGCTTTTTTAGCAGCGTGGCGTGCTTGGGCAGCCAAAATTACTTTTTGAACAATGATTTTAGCATCATTTGGATTTTCTTCCAAATAATTCTCTAACATTTCAGCAACAGCCTGAGATACCGGAGATACTACCTCACGATTTCCTAATTTCGTTTTGGTTTGCCCTTCAAACTGAGGTTCAGCCACTTTTACCGAAATAATAGCCGTTAAACCTTCACGGAAATCATCTCCTGAAATTTCGAATTTTAATTTATCTAATAATCCCGAAGCATCAGCATATTTTTTCAACGTACGAGTTAATCCCATACGGAAACCTTGTAAATGCGTACCTCCTTCGTGAGTGTTGATATTATTTACATAAGAAAAGATATTTTCAGAATAACTATCGTTGTAAATCAAAGCTACTTCAACAGGAATTTCGCCTTTATCGTTTTCCATTGAAATAACATGACCAATTATTGGCACACGATTTCCATCTAAAAACTTAACGAATTCCTTAAGCCCTTCTTCCGAATGAAATACATCCGATTTAAATTCGTCTTTCTCATTTTTTTCTCTTCTATCAGTTAGTGTAATTGTAATTCCTTTGTTCAAGAAAGACAATTCACGCAAACGAGCAGCAAGTGTTTCGTAAGAATACTCTAAAGTTTGTTGGAAAATGGTTCCATCTGGTTTAAAGGTAACCATCGTACCTCTTCTATCCGTAGTTCCAATTTGTTTTACTGGATATAATGCTTTACCTCTTTCGTATTCTTGTTCCCAAATTTTTCCTTCACGAAAAACTGTAGCTTTTAAATGGTCTGACAATGCGTTAACACACGAAACCCCTACTCCGTGAAGACCTCCTGATACTTTATAGGAATCTTTATCAAACTTACCTCCGGCACCAATTTTAGTCATTACCACTTCCAAAGCAGACACTCCTTCTTTTTTGTGAATGTCAACCGGAATACCACGACCGTTATCTTCTACCGTTATAGAATTATCTTCATTAATCGTTACAAAAATAGTATCACAATGTCCGGCTAAAGCCTCGTCAATTGAGTTATCTACCACCTCATAAACCAAGTGATGTAAACCTCTAACTCCAGTATCCCCGATGTACATAGAAGGACGCATTCTTACGTGCTCCATTCCCTCTAAAGCCTGAATACTATCAGCCGAATAATTGTTTTTCTTTACTTCTTCACTCATATCTAATTGCTTAAATTCTCTTCTTTATCTATTAAACAGACAAATATAAGTAATAAGATAAAAAAAATATCCTAAAGAATTGCAATTTATCGGTAAGTTATTAACAAACTTTCTTCTTACTACTAAAAAAACAAACGCCGAGACATTTCTGAATCGGCGATTATTAAAACAAACTATAACCATAAAAAAATTAAACGGTCAATTTAGAGGCATCCTTAGTAGCAATTGAAACATCTGCTTTCACGTGCGCTGCATTGGCTCTTCCACTCGGATCTTGGTTCGCCTGCCACTTAGGAATCCACTTGCGTACAGTTTGTGCTGCACTTTGCTGTGGAAAATGTTTATGGAATATACTTCTGTAATAGAAGGCTTCCTTAGTTAATGGTGTGTTATACGGGAACAACTCGGCTGCTTTTGCAAATTCCTCATCACTTACTTGCGACTCGCAATACTCAATTAAAGTATCGATCCAGTTGTAACCTACACCATCTGAAAATTGTTCTTTTTGACGCCATAAAACCGATTCTGGTAAATAAGGTCTTTCAGGTGTATCAAATGCTTTACGCAAAATATATTTTTCTACACCTTCGTACGTTTTAGGCTGTTTTTCTTCCGGCTTAATTTTAATAGCCAATTCCAAGAAAGCTTTGTCTAAAAATGGAACACGAGCTTCTAATCCGTGAGCCATTGTTGATTTATCCGCTCTCAACAAGTCGGCAGTAAATAATTTTTGAACTCTTTCAATGGTTTCTTTTTGGAATTCTTCAGCTGACGGCGCATTACGGAAATACAAATATCCACCGAAAATTTCATCAGCTCCTTCACCAGACAACACCATTTTAATTCCGGTTTCCTTGATTGCTTTCGACATAAAATACATTGGCGTACTTGCTCTAATCGAAGTCACATCATAAGTTTCTAAATGCCAAATCAGTTTTTCTAAGTTTTGAATTCCTTCTTCAACAGTGAAATAAAACTCATGGTGTTCTGTTCCAATGTAATCGGCTACTTTACGAGCTGCAATTAAATCGGGCGCTGTTTCATCTAATCCAATCGAAAATGAATGCAATACTTGTTCGCTTCCTTCTAATAATCTTTTGGCAATTGAAGACGTTAAAGACGAATCTAATCCACCTGATAACAATACTCCAAACGGAACATCAGCCATTAAACGTTTTTTAACTGCTTCAGTTAACGATTCGCGAATAGCCGTATAATCGACTTCTTCTACCGCTTTTGCAGCATCTTCCCATTCTGGTTTGTAATATTTAACAAAACCTGTTTTTTCAGTATAAAAATGTCCCGGAGGAAAAGTTGAAAATGTAGTGCATTGATCGGCGATAGCTTTCATTTCACTAGCAAAGTAGTAACGCCCTCTATCGTCAATTCCGTAATACAAAGGCTTAATTCCGAGCGGATCGCGTCCGGCAATAAAATCGTCTCCGTCTACCACCACGAAAGAAAACATTCCGTCTAAATAATCGCAAAAATCATAACCAAATTCTTCATACAAGTGCACAATTACCTCAGAATCTGAAGTGGTTCTGAATGTGTGGTGCTTTAGAACAGTTTCTCTCAAATGCTTGTGATTGTAAATCTCTCCATTGTGAACCATCCAAGCCGAAGAAGTCCCCTGAATAGGTTGTTTTCCCGTACGTAAATCTACAATTGACAGTCTTTCGTGAGCCAAAATATGTCCCGCTTCGGTTACATGAATATCACTTTCATCCGGACCACGGTGAGTCATTCTTTTAGAAAGCTGTTTTACTAAAGCCTCATCTTTTCCTTTTCCTATAACTGCTAAAATACCACACATACTATTGTTAACTTTATTTTTTTAATATTTATCTGCTTATATCATTATTTTGATGAAGCAAAGTTGGCTGTTTTACTTTTTTTTATAAAGCAGTTTTAAATTATAGATTACAATTTAAAACATAGAAACAGTTTTTTATTAAAAAAACAAATTAAAACTAATAGTTTTAGTTATGATAAATTACAAATTTTAAATTTTCAGTTTATTCTTTAAAAATAGTTCCGATAAAAAAGGACTACTTATTCTATTTTCAGAATTTTATATTTTGAAGTATTAAAAGCAAACTCCTCGCCTACTTGTTTTCCTTTCATAGCAGAACCGATGGGCGATTCTAAAGACAACGGAACCACTTTGACAACATCAAAAGTAGCTTGAGGCAAAGCCGTGCCTACAAAAAAAATAAAAGTTTCCGTATAGACCAAACTCCCAACAGCTACCATTTTATTTTCTTTAGCACTATCAATGCTATCCAAAATATTCTTTTGCTCTAAAGCTTCTTTTATTTTTTGATTTAACTTTTCTTGTTCCAAATGCATCATTGACAAAGCTGTTTCATGTTTATCTCCGGCTGAACCTTTAGCATCATTTTGAGCATCTTCGGTCAAATCAGTAATTTGCTTACGCAAAGTTTTTATTTTCTCTTCGAGATGTTGTGTGTAATGAGAAAGTATTTTTTGTTTGAAAGTCATAGTATAAAATTAACCACAAAGAACACTAAAAAATACAGTGAACACCAAAATTTTCTTGGCGAGCTTTGTAGATTTTACTTTGTGTCCTTTATGGTTATCTATATTAAAATTTGAAAAAATTAATAAGATTTAGCTCCGCCGAACTTACGTTTCTCGACTCCGCTCGAAATGACAAAAAATTTAATTTTTAAAAATCGAACTTATAGTTGGCTCCTAATAAAATTTGAATTCCTTGAACCGGATAATTTGCCCAACGATTGTATTGTTGGCTTGCCAAATTATTTCCTTTTAAGAAAGCAGTCAAACGGTCGTTGTATTTGTAGCCAACATGCATATTTAAGTCGAAATAGCTATCTAAAGTTACTTCTTCTGTTGTGAAAATTGGTGGATAAACAGCTGCTAAACTTTGCACAGAAACCATATCTTTTCTTTCGCCTACAAAAAATATTTTTGCTCCTGTATACCATTTTTCATTGATATCAACATCTACTGTTGTACCTATTTTCAATTGTGGTAAATTCCAAGCTTCAGTGGCAAATTCTGTAGAATAATTGTTATACCTTCCGTTGATTCCTAGACTTACACTTTTTGAAAAATCAGCTTTTAGTTCCCCGAAAATACTTAGCGTTTTTACGTTATCATAAGTCACACCAAAAGAATTTCCATACGTATAGCCAGTATTAGCATTTCCAAAAACATAAGGATTACTCATAAAAAGTGCCTTTCCATCTTCATTATTGTATGAACCTCTTACGTTAAAAGCAACAGAATTAGCCAATTTCCCTTTTAAACCCACATAAATATCATATTTATTATCTGTTGGAGCTACTAAAAGCGTTGGTGACACAAACGGATTTTGGTCTACAAAATCGGCATACGAATTTTGGTTTAAACCACCTTCTGCACCGGCATATCCAATTAAGAAGTCGCCTACAATTTTATACGACGCTTTTACATTAGGATACACAAATACTTTGCTGTCGCTTGTTCCGTTATATTTTCCTGTTGTATAAAACACTCCGGCTCCTAACTGAACGGATAAATCGTCTTGTTGGTATAAAATATAAGGTTTTGTTCCGAAAATAATGTTGCTATAGGTTATATCAGAAGTTCCTTCAAAATCTTTATCAAAACTTCCTCCCACATAATCAATCACAAAATTGGCTTTGATTTTTTGATCCATCACGTCAATATCGAAATTAGGTTTTACAAAAAATCGATTTTCACCTGAACTCAAACCATCTGAAAAACGTTTGAACTGCAAACTTACTCCACTGAAATAACTGTCTGTTAAATTCAATTTTCCGCCTAAAGCAATGGTGTTGTAGGATTGTTTTTCATCAATTCCATTAATCATTTCGTCAGTAAAAATGATGTTTTCAGTCGGTAAACCATACCAATTGTTGATTTGGTTTTTAATTCCTAAATCGATGTTCCAACTCATATCGCGATCGCGAGAACCGTAGGTTACATCTAAACTGGTATTCGCATATTTGTCATCCAAAACTACATCTTTGATTCCGCCTTGCGAAGACAAATGACGTAACATTCCGCCAATATAACTATTGCGTCCGAAGTTTTCGGTGATAAACAATTCGCCATTTATGGTTGGATAATTTCCAAAACCTAAAGTAGCATAATTGCGGTATAATTTTTCTTTTTCCGCTTTGTCTACTCCCGCTGCTTTCCCTTTAGCCGGTGTAAAAGTAGAAGCTACCGGAAAAGAAAAAATATTGTATTCGATAGGTTCTTTTTGTGTATTGTCTTCGTCGTCAATAACTGGCGTTTCTTTTATTTTAAATGCATCAGAAATGGAAGGCGTATAAGGTTTCACCACATTTACCACTTCAGAACCAATGTTTTCTTTTTCTTGCGCTAAAGAAAATTGGCTCACTAATAATGCTGTAGTTCCTAATAAATATATTTTGAAGTTTTTCATCTGTTTTCTCAGTTGTATATTATAAGTTAACCTCTATAAGTTTTAGATACTGAAACAAGTTCAGCATGACATATTAGTTTGTAATAGATGAATTGGTTTTCGCTTCTTCTGCTTTTATGGTTGCCAATTCTGTTTGAGCTTCCTCTACTACATCCGGATAATCGGTGAAATTTTTGGTCACACTTTCTAAAATGTAAGTGGCCTGGAAACTATCTTTTAATCCGTAAAAGTTTTTAGCCATTACCACTAAACCTTTGGCTCCATAATATTTATATCCTGAATAATCTTTTGCTAATTTTTGAACTGCTTTATTTGATTCTTCAAATTTTCCTTCTTTATTTTTGAAATAGGCATCGTAAAACAAGGCTTCAGCAGCCAATTCTCCTTTGGCTATTTTCAACAAATCGGCATAGGCTTTTTTCGCTTTTACCTCATCGTTATTTTTAATTGCCGAACGTGCAATGATAATTTGAGCATCACTTTTGATTCGGTCATCTGTTTTTTCATTTGCTAAAACTTTATCAGCGTATACAACAGCCTTAGTATAATTTTGCTTTTCATAATACGCTTTCATTAAATTAGATTGCGCATAGGTTATATTTTGCGGATAATCAGCTTCATTTTCCAAACGTATCAATACAGGAATGGCTTTATCGTAGTCTTTTGCTTTTAAATACACTTGACTTAAACGTGCCAATGCTTGCTCTGTAAACTCATTACGCGGTTGACTAATTACATATTCGTAATGTTTAGTTGAATTGCTTTCTAAACCATCTGCAAAATACAATTGAGCCAAATAGAAATTAGCATGTAACGCATGTAATCCGTTCGGGAATTTGGCTACATAACTACTAAATCCTGAAATAGCTTGTTTGCTATTGTTCAACAAATATTGTTTTTCTGCCGATTCATAGGTTGTATTATCCAAATCAGCATCTGAAACTTCCACAAAACTCAAGGTTTTCACCCATTCTGAATATTCGTCTACTCTACCGTTATCTACATAAATCAAACGCGCTGTAGAAACTGCCTGAATTGATTCCGGAGAATTTGGAAATTCAGCCACCACTTTTTTGAATTTGGTTAAAGCCGGTTCCGGTTTATTGTTGTTGTAATAAATCAGACCTTGTTTCAAAATAGATTTAGAAACAAAAGAACTACTCGAATAATTGGCAATCAATTTGTCGTAAGATGCAATCGCTTTTGATTCGTTATTTTCGTTTACATACGTATTTCCTAATTCATACAACGCATCATCGGCATATTGTGAAGAAGGATATGTTTTGATGAATTTTTCTAAATCTTCAATTTTTCGATCATTTTTACCTACGAAACCATAACTGATTCCTTTTTGGAAAGCCGCATAATCTTTACTCACACTATTCATTTCAATAGCTTTGTTGTAAGCATCCATTGCCGGCCAATATTTCGCAGAAATAAAATTACAATCGCCCAAACGCAAATAAGCATCTACTTTTCTATTGTTGTCGTTTTTAACTTCAGCCAAGAAATTAGTGTAATATTTAATGGCGTTATCGTAATCTTTCAGTTTGAAATAAGCATAGGCTAAATTGTACTGCGCATTTTTAAATTCAGGAGTTGAAACCGCTTCATTGTAACCCAAAAACTGTTTGTAGCTCAACATCGCTTCATTGTATTGTTCCAAATTGTATTCGGTTTCCGCTTTCCAATAGATAGCGCGCGCCGTGAATTTGGCATCTTTATTTTCAGCAATTGATTTTTTAAACAAATCGAAAGCCCCTTGATAATCGCCATCCGTAAACAATTCTAAACCTCTGTAGAACGCTACTTTTTGGTAAGCTAAACGATTTTCTGCTGATCTGTTTTTTTCCAACAACACTAAAGCTTCCGTATAATTTTTAGACGTGATATACGAATCAATTAGCAGATTGTTGATTTCTTGTTTGAATGACGTATTCGGATATTTATCTAAATACGATTTCAATACTTCCGGAACCGATTGGTACGGATTTCCAATTTCGTAACTTAATTTTGCATAATTCAAAAACGCATCTTCCTGAATTTTTAAGTCAAAATCCATTTCAGAAGCCGTTTTGAACGCATTTAACGCTTCTTGTTTTTTGTTGGTTTTCAAATAACATTCTGCCAAATGATAATAGGCATTTTGAGCTACATGATCATTTCCGTTGATAATTTTATTGAATTGCCCAATAGCATTTTCGTAATCATTTTGCTTGTAATAGGTATAACCCAATTGGTAAAAATCGGTGTTATTCCATTTTCCTTGTTTTCCTCGGTAATCCAATAAATAAGGAAGCGCTTTATCGTATTGTTTTAAGTTAAAATAACTTTCGCCAATAATTTTAGACAATTCGCTTTTTTCCTGCGGACTTGATTTGGGCATTTGCTCCAAACCTAAATCAATTGCTTTTTGGAAGTTCCCCAGCTTAAAATTCATATCTGCTTGGAAATACCCCATTTTTTCTTTGTATTTGTCTTGGTCAGAAACCTGATCAAAATATTGATTTGCCGATTTATAATCGTCGGTTTCATAAGACATATAGCCTAAATAATATTTTGCTTGACTTCCGTAAGTAGCTGAATTAACCACTTGATTCAAGTATTTCTGAGCGTCTTTGGTTTTCTTTAGTGTAAAATAAATGTAACCTTTTTGAAAGTTATATTTTTCGCGATCAGCATTAGACATATTGCTTGTATCGGCTTTATCAAACCATTCCAAGGCTTTAGGATAACTTCCTTCGTTAAAATAATAATGTGCAACTTCAATATAGGCTTGATTTTGTTTAGTACTGGTTGGATAGTCTTCTACAAAGTTTTCAATAAGTCTATCTGCACCATATTGATTTAAGTGGATAGCACAATTGGCGATATAGTAAGCACAATCGGCTTGTACATCCTGATTTTTGATTTGGTTTTTAACTTCTTCAAATATAATTTGAGCCGACTGATATTGTTGGTCTTTATACAACTCAATTGCTCTGTCAAACTCTTTCAATTCATTTGTGTAAATAGCGGTTTGCTGTGAAAAAAGCAATGCCGGACTTCCCATGAATAAAAGGGATGCAAGTCTGATTTTCTTGATCATTAGAATTTGTTTTTGGTAATAGTTTTCAAAGATAAGGTTTCCTAATTGTATTAACGAAAAGTGTTAATAGATTATTGTAACAATTTATTAACTGAAAAATCAAAATCAAATAAAATGCCAAGAATTAGTAAAAGGCAGCTTTTTTTAAACTTACACAATAAATAAAATTTTGTAACCGAAAATTTAGTTACTACTTTTACAGCAAAATCCGTAATAAATTATGTCGACAAGCATTTTAACTTTAAAAGACGTTACTATTTATCAAGAAAAAAATCCGGTTTTAACGAATATTAATTTAGATGTTAAACGTGGTGATTTTATTTATTTAATTGGTAAAACCGGTGCCGGAAAGAGTAGTTTTTTAAAGACTTTATATGCTGATTTGTCCTTAACAGAGGGCGAAGGTACTATTGTTGATTATGAACTTAACGGATTGAAGGAAAAAGATATTCCTTATTTGAGACGAAAATTGGGTGTTGTTTTTCAAGATTTTAAATTACTTCCGGACAGAAGTGTTAAAGAAAATTTACTTTTTGTTTTAAAAGCTACCGGTTGGGTTGTAAAAGAAGAAATGGATGTGAAAATTGATGAAGTTTTAGAAAAAGTAGGTATGAAAAACCATCAAAATAAAATGCCTCATCAACTTTCGGGTGGAGAACAGCAGCGTATTGCTATTGCCAGAGCTTTATTGAATAATCCTGATTTAATTTTAGCTGACGAACCTACCGGAAACTTAGATCCGCAAACGAGTGTGGAAGTAATGGAATTGTTACGCAAAATTAACGCCAACGGAAAAACCATCATCATGGCGACTCACGACTATGCTTTACTATTAAAATATCCTTCTAAAACGTTGAAATTTGATGAAGGAAAAGTATTTGAGGTGGTTCAAAGAACGGTTTAATTTTCCGATTCTTTTTTATAGTAATGTGGGTTTTCTTTAATTCCCTTTTTAAATATTTTTCGAATTCCCATTCGAAAGAAAGTATCTACTTGTAAAACTACATCTGCTACTTTATTTTCAGGTCTTCCTCTGAAGGAAGTTACATGAAACGTATCGTCTTGTCGCACAGGGACGCTAGAAAAATAATAGTTGGAAATGCAACGACGTTCTACATTTTCGACTACGGGAGAAACCGAATGCAACGAATTATTATGAGTTGCCATCACAGCCAATCTATTGAACTTACTTTCAATTACTACCGGTTTATTTTTTAATCCACTGGGCCAAAGTTCTAAATTTCCTCCATTTTCTAATTTCCAATTTGGTGTAACATAATACAACAGATTCAATACACGCCATCTTTCACGGTCTTTATCGTGAGAATTGTCTAAATGCGGATTTAAGAACTGATCTCTCTTCATCAAAGAAATACCGCCTGCATATAATTTTTCGTCAGGAAAAATATGTTGTAATTCTGTAATTTCAGAAACTAGGCGAACGATTCTTTCGTCTTGAAAAGCATAAATAGTTTCTTCTAAAATTGAATCGTATTGATTCATTTGAACACCAATAAATTTATCTTCTCTCAAACTTTTTTTCAGAACCATTTGGTCTGAATTTGGAAATTTACCGGCTAATCGGGTTGCTAATTCATTAGGCAATAAGTCATCTACAAAAAAACAGCCTATTCCCGCAGCAGACTTTTCAAATTCTTCTTTTAGGTAGTCTTTGTTTTGTTTTATTTTGGATACAATTATATCGGCAATTTCAACTCTGTTCATCAGAAAAAATTTATAACCAAATATACAAAATCAATCAATGGTATTCATTGTTTTTCTTCATATATAGTTTTTGAAGAAACTCATCAATTTTCAAAACACTTGTAGCATCATTTATTTGGTTTTCCAGTATATTTTTTCTTTTTTCAATGTCAAGAGAAGAATATGGCTGTTGATTCAAAAGTGTTATTTTTTCTTTTAATGTTTCCTTATTTTGAACTACAGAACATATCGAAACAACGGCTTCATCATCAATTATATTTTCATTAATAATGGAATGACGAGAATTGAATAATGCATTCATTAATTTCAACTTAGTTCCCGATTTTTGAAACGACCAGGAAATACAGATATGCGCTTTCCCCAATACCTCTTTTAAATGTTCAAAATTCTCTAATAATATGAACTGTATATTCTGTTGCTCTTTAATTTTCTTTTTTATAAAATCTTGATGACTTCCTGAAGCTATAACCAATTTTGAATTTGGTATTTCTTTAAAAACGTCTATTAAGTAAGAGGCTACTCTTCTGTTATCGGCTGTGGTTAAATCGCCATGGTATAACACATAATCCCCATATTCTGAAAGTTCAGCTACTTTCTCATTTCCATGGAAAACAGGAACGTAAAACGAGTTGCTATTCATAGTTAAAGCATACTCCTGTTCATAATTTGACAAAGTAAAAACTGCATCAAATTGCTCAAGAATCCTTTCGTATTTAGCATATCTTTTATATTCAATATAGAAAAGTATTTTTTTCAATAAAGAGGTCTCACTATTTGCAATTCCTTTAAAGTAAAGATGCTCTATATTGTGATAGCGCAATAATTTGATTCTGCTTTTTAATCTGACGTCTTGTAATAAGCAAGTAGTCTTAAGACTTTCAAAAAGGATCGGCGCATTATTCTTCAGCAGATTTTTAACCAAATCAGAGTTACTTCTGGAAATTACAGAAATTGGCAAACTGCTCCATAAATGAAACCATTTAGGTTTAGCTTCATAGAAATAGACAGACGCTGTAATTTTTTGAAGTTCTATTGATAACTCAGGTACTTCAGTTACAAAACAATGCAAATGAATTTTATATCCTGTTTGATGTAAAGCCCTAATTTTGTAATAAACATCAATTATACCACCATAAGAAGGCGGGAATGGATTATCAAAAGTAACTATATTCAGAATCTTTTCTTGCATGAGTGATCAAAAATACTACTTTTGTTACTATTATTGATTTTAAAATTGAAATCATTTTTAATGCCGAAAATTTCTGTTGTCATACCGCTTTATAATAAAGAGCTTGTTCTTAAAAACACTTTAACATCTGTTTTAGCACAGGAGTTCACTGATTTTGAAGTTGTAATCATTGATGATGGTTCTACGGATAATTCGAGTAGTATTGCAACGAGCTTTACAGATTCCAGAATTCGGTATTTTAAAACAGAAAACCAAGGTGTTTCTGTTGCCAGGAATTCAGGTATTCAAAAATCTGAAAGTGAATTAATTGCTTTTTTAGATGCTGATGATTTTTGGTTCCCTAATCATTTAACTGAATTGTATCAACTATATCTTGATTTTCCAAATTGCGGCATGTTCTCTAGCCGATATACTAAAAAAATATCAGATAAAAAGTTCACTACAAATTACTTTGTTAATCTTCCTGAAGAGTATTATGGGATAATACCAAACTTTTTTGAAGCCAATTTTGTCGACCGAATTATTACTTCTTCTTCTGTTTTAATCCCTAAAAAAATATTGAATCATGTTGGTGGATTTAACAAAAATGTAAACAGTGGAGAAGATACTGAACTTTGGACAAAAATTGCCATTCAATACCCTGTAGCTATTCATAATAAAGTTACTGCAATTTATCACTTTGAAATTTTAGATTCTCTTTCTAAAAATAATATTTCTTCAAAAAAAATATTTGGTTTTGATCAATTTAAGGACTTTGAAAAGGACAATCTTAGTTTGAAAGCTTTCTTGGATATTTATAGAATTGAATATGCTCTACAATTTAGAATTGCAGGACTCAAAGATAAATCAAAGAGATTACTAAAAGAGGTTACCACTAAAATCCCAACTAAAACAAAGTTTTTACTGTTGCTTCCTCCATGGCTTTTAAAACGCTTTTTAACTATTAAACACTGGCTGAGAAAGAAAGGAATTGACTTTACGGTTTATCATTGATTTTTATACTTTACGAAATCATCGAAATCACGGATATAATCCTCTTCTTCGAACACTTCTGAGGCAATGACCAAGCAAACGGCTCCCGAGGAAAAATTCTTTAATTCGCGCCAAATGCCATTGGTAATCAACAATCCTTCATAAGGTTTGTTTAGAGTTACTACTTGTTCTTCTTTTGCATCATTCAAGACTACATCAAAACTACCGGAAAGTGCAATTAAGAACTGTTGTAATTTTTTATGCGCATGTCCGCCACGCTCAGCTCCGGCAGGAACATCATATAAATAATATACTCGTTTAATTTCAAACGGAATAAGATCTTTTTCTACAACAGAAAGATTTCCTCTTCTCTCTTCTATTTTAGGTATCGATATGCGTTCTATATTCATTGTAATACATTTAACCAGTCTTTTAAAACTGTATTTTTATGAAATGGAGTAACACTTGAAACTGCATTTTTTTTACAATAGTTGTAAAGTTTTTTGTCTTCAACAAAAATATTCATTTTATAAATCAATTCTGTAAAATCTTGGTCTTTTACTAAAAGCCCATTATATTCACTTTTAATAATTTCCGAAGGTCCGCTTTCACAATCAAAAGAGATCACAGGAACTCCTAACTGTAACGCTTCTACAAGAACCAACCCAAACCCTTCATACTGACTGCAAAGCACTAAAAATTGGGCCTTTTTCACATAAGGAAACGGATTGTTTTTAAATCCTAAAAAATGAACTTTATCTTGTATTTTCAAATTGACAGCTAGTTCTTTCAAGTTATTTCTTTCAGAACCATCTCCGACTATCACTAAATCTATGTTATTTGATGGCAAAACGGAAGCTGCATAACTTCTTAATAATCGGTCAAATTGTTTTAAAGGAACCAATCTTCCTACTGCAACGATATAATTTTCACAAAGAAAGTCTTTTTTTTCGTTACCTAAGGGAAATACAGTTTCCTCATTTACAAAATTATAAATGACTTGTGCTTTTTTAAAAAGATATTTTTCTTCTATATTCTGTTGTATACTTTTTGAGACAGTAACTACTTTAAAAACTTTTTTAAATATTTGTTGGGCTACCCAATTATTTGAAGTGAAATAATGTTCTAATTTAGCACTATGAACAGTATAAATAACTTTTGTTTTAGTGTAAATTCCATTCAAAAAAAATAGTTCCATTAATGGATTTAAACGATATCTAAAATCTATAATATAATCAAACTGTTGTTTTTTAAGTAAACTCTTGAGCTTAATATATTTTACAATTTTAGAATATATTCCGAGATTATGAAGTTTTCCGGAATAATCATAACTTATTTTATTTTCCAAAACAATTACGTGAACTTCAAATTGAGATTGAGTCAATAAATGGCTTGTTTCACTTAGCATTTTTTCTAAACCTCCATCAGCCATTGTGTAACCTACTAAAGCTATTTTCAGTTTCTTTTTTTGAGTATTACTCATTATTGTTTCAGGTTTCTTAATTTAGCATAAAAATAAGTTTTAAAAGCTAATATGCAAAATTTACCTTTAGTCACTGTTATTTGCATCTCTTACAACCACGAATCTTTTATTGAGGAGGCTCTAAATTCTGTTTTAAATCAGACTTATCCTAATATTGAATTGATCATTACAGATGATGGTAGCAACGATGGTTCTCAAAAAGTGATCAAGAACTGGCTTTTAAAACATCCAACGATCCGATTTATTCCTAACTCTGAAAATATAGGAAACACCCAAACATTTAATAATGCTGTTCAATTTGCTCAAGGCGATTATATCATTGATCTTGCCGCCGATGATATTTTATTGGAACATTGCATTATGAGTCAAGTTTCTACTTTTTTACATTCTACCTTTAAAAATTTAGGTATTGTTTACGGTAATGTTATTCAGTTTGACGAAAATGGAGATTTCCCTAATCCCTATTACACTGACAAGGATAAACCTGAAAGTGGAAATATCTATCCTATGGTAATTAGCGAACGTGTAAAAATCTGTTCTGTAGGTTCTATGGTAAAAAAAGAAGTTTTTGAAACTGTTGGTTTTTACGATGAAAATCTGGCTTACGAAGATTTGGACTTGTGGATAAGATCTTCCAGAGTTTTTGATTTTGAATACATTCCGGAAATTTTAGTAAAAAAGCGAGAATTGACTAATTCTATAAGTGCTCAATTTCAATTGAAATATAGTAAAAGAAGTAAAATCATTCAACTTTCAACTTTACAAATATTAGAAAAGGCTTTCCGGCTTAACACAAGTAAATCAGAATATAAATTACTTTTAAATAGAATTAAAAATGAGCTGATGAAAGCGGTCCACATTAGAAATTTTTACATTTTTCCTAAACTTATGATCCTTTATACAAAAACATTTTTGAACTCTCTTTGATTTAACAACTTATGGTAGAAATGATTAATCATACAATTTTACTTTTCGGCGGAAAATTTTATGTATTAGAATTAACTTTTTGGTGCATTTCTCTTTTTATTTTAAACTCTTTGATTGAAAAAAACAGTATAAGATTTATAACTTCTTTTTTATCCAGTGCATGGATCATACTTCAACTTTCCTCTTTATATTTTACTCAAACCTTTATAGGCTATCGTTTCTTTGTTCATTTGAACTTGAGAGGAATTGATTCCATGCTGGGATTATATATTCCACAACTAATTCTATTTATTATAAGTTTAATTCTCATATTCTATACTCTCTATAAATCTAAGTTTATTTCCTCCTTTGTTGGGAAAAAATTACCATTTATAAAGTTATATCAACAAAAAATAGTTTTATTAATCATCACATTTGTTTTACTTTCTTTTTCTTTATGGAAGGGACATTTTTTAGAAGATACTCGATCTTTATTTCTAGTCTTCACTACTAATTCTGAAAATTTCAAAGCTGTTTTAGAAAGAAATAATATGAATAGTTATGTATCTCCTAATAGAATACAAGCTAAAAAAGGAAAAAACATAATTGTTATTTCATTAGAATCTTTTGAAAGAAGCTTTTTGGAAGAAGATAAATTCAGAGAGCTAACCCCTAATTTAAGAAATTTAAAAAATAACTGGAATTATTTACAATTAGAACAAAATCACGGAAGTGACTGGACAAGTGGCTCTTTATACTCCTATTTGACAGGGTTTCCCGCTTTTTTTGGTGTTTATGGAAACTCTATCTTCCAAACTTCATATCATTCTGACATTTCAAGTATTTCACAGGCTTTGAATATTGCGGGATATAATACCATTTACATGAATGGAAATACAGATCACTCTGGTGTAAAAGAAATGCTCAATGTTTTTGATTTTAAAGAAGTTATTGATAACAAAAATGTAGAAGAGAAAGAATTTGAGAGTGATTATGGTCTGAGAGACAAAGATTTATTTGATATTGCAAAAAGAAAAATCCTCGAAGAGGAAAAGAAAAATGAAAATTTTGCATTATTTATTTCTACAACAGATACTCATTTTCCGGATGGAATTTACGATTCACGGATGGAAAAAGTAGTTTCTAAAAAGAAGAATGATTACGACTTTATGTTGGCTTCTGTCGACTATATGGTTGGTGATTTTGTAAAGTTTTTGGATAATAAAAAGCTATTAGAGAATACCGTTGTTTATATTTTTCCGGACCATCTTAAAATGGGAGATCCTTCAATTTTTGAATATCCTGAAGAAAGAGGGCTATATGTTTTATCTAATTCCTCTTTTAACAATAATAAGGGAATTCCGATTTTTCAAATTGATTTACCTAAAATCATTTTGAATGGTGCTGACGTAAAGCATAACATGATCTTTTTTACTGATTATTTAAAAAACATAAGTGATAAAAATCAATATATCAAAGAACATTTGAATGAAATTACAGCTATTAACACTAGTGGTTTTTTACGTTATGATTCCAAATTTGTTGATTTGACTTTTAATCCGGCCTTGTACAACAAAATAAAAAAAGATACTTCTCGTTTCATTGCGCACGCCGGAGGCACTATAAAAGGCTTTAGTTATACTAATTCGCTTGAAGCTCTTAACTTATCATATAATAAAGGCTTTAGACTCTTTGAACTTGATATTATGAAAACTTCAGATGGAGAATATGTTGCTGTACATGGTTGGGATGAATGGAAAGACAATACCAATTTTTCCGGAGAAATTCCTGTATCACTTAACGAATTTCGCAAACATAAAATTCATAATCAATTTACTCCTTTAGATTTAAAGACAATAAACAAATGGTTTTCAGAGCACAAGGATGCTATCTTAGTCACTGATAAAATCAATGAACCTGAACTCTTTGCAAAACTCTTTGTCGATAAAAAGCGACTCATGATGGAACTCTTTGATATAGAAGCTGTAAAACAGGGGATCAAAACAGGAATTTTATCAGCCATGCCTTCTAACAATATTATAGATCAATTAAAACCTGAAGATTTAATTTCTTTGAAAAAGATGGGCGTAAAAAATATTGCTGTTTCCAGACGTTTCATTTACATTAATCCAGAATTGCTACAAGAATGTCTAAAAGTAGGAATTGAGCCTTATGCTTACCATATTAATTTTGATCCGGGAATAGATGAAGACTATGTTTTAAAATATGAGATGGAATTTTTCTATGGAATTTATGCCGACAAATGGGATTTTAAATAACTTTCTTTAATAATTGTAAAGAATTCCAAAACGCTATTGCAAGAGTAATCCAAACTACAAAATTTTGAAATGTAAAACCAAAAAAACTGACGCTAACTAATGCGATCAATACCAATATTAGTGCTACAAAAATAGTTTTCAATGTATCTTTTCTAAATTCAAATTCGTATTTAGAAACTGCTACATAATAATTATATAAGAATGATACTAAGAACATGCCCGTAATCGCTATTCCTATTCCATTTAGTCCTAAAAAATGAACCAAGACAAGAGAAAGAATAACATGTATTACATCTGATAAAATATTTTGTTTAAAATACTCAAATTTATCTCCTTTTACTAAAGGAATAAAACCTAAAGGCCAAACTACTGCTTTCAAAATTACACTTAGTAATCCTATGTGCAAAATCTTTAAAACTTCCAAAAATTGTTCTGAGTATAAAAGTTTTAATAATAATGGAGAACCCAAATATAAAAACAATATGGCGGGCAAAACTATTGACAGAGCGACTTCTGTTTGGTCATTAATTAAATCGTTAAACTTCTTTTTATCAGTTTCATAATTGCATAATCTAGGATAAAAATCATTTGCCATTGTTGTAAAAACCAAACCTAAATAACTCACAAGAAAAGTATTTCCTACTTGATAGAGTCCTAAAATCTCAAGAGAAAAGTATTCTTTTAAATACCATCTTATAATATAAAAACAAATTTGCCCAAGAATACCGCTCAAAGATAGCAGCAGTCCTAACTTTACCATTGGTAAGCCTTGACTTAAAGCTGTCTTTAAAGAAACGGATGAAGTCTTGTAATTTCTTGTAAAAAAAAGACTCAGAATAAAACCTATAAATGCAGTTCCGACAAAAACAGGTATAATACCATTAATTCTCCATAAATAATAAAAACATACAGCGAGTAAAGATGATAAAACACTTAAAATCAAATTGTACTTAACAATATACAATATTTTCTTTTTTCCTTGTAAAACTGCTAACCGAATAGATGAAACAGAAGTAAATAAAAAATAAAGACTGAGTGCTACTATTTCACTTTGATAACTAGTTGTTTCAAATACTTCTAAACTTATTTTTTTGGAAAACAAAAGTGATAAAACAACCCCTAAAACTCCTGATATCCAAGACCATTTGTACAAAATTTGCAATAATTTTGATTCTTTAGCGTTTTCTTCTTGAGTACTATCATCAACTAAAGCTACTTCTCTAACACTACTTGCTGGTAAACCAAAAACTGTTACACTTTGAATAAGTGTTAAAATATTTTCTAAAAGTCCTATTATACCTATTCCAGCAGAACCTAAAAAAATAGCCGCAAATTTATTAGTGACCAATCTTACTCCAATGGTAACAAGTTGGGAGATTCCAAAGAAACCAACGTTTTTAAATATAATTCTATGAAAGCCTCTTTTTTCCATCAAATATGACAACCGATTTTCTTATACTGCTCCTTAAATTGTTTAACCCATTGTTTCCATTCTTCAATATACAATTCCGATTTACTACTTATTAATAATACTTTTTCTATCTTTTCAACACTTAAATCTTTCGATAAATCTTCCTTAAAAAAATCACTTTCTCTTAACCAAAAGTTATTTAATGTAACGTTAAAATCATGTATTGAAAAATCGGAAAACTCTGTCTTTGAAAAAGATGATGATACAAAACCGGTTTTTAAAACCTCATTATCGCTCCTCCCAAAATGAATTTGATGCTTTGTAGCATATTTCAATGCATTTAAAATTTGAAACTTTTCATCAACATTCTCCATAGCTTCCTCCCATATTGCTAAAAAATAATCTTTTTTAAAAATAGCTCCGGCTACCGAATAATATTGATAAAAAGCCAATTCTTTTTGCAAACTATAAAAACCTATTTTCTTCATTATGACTCTCCAAACCGGATTATATTTCATAAAAACCATTTGGTATAGTAATGAATTAGCTCTTAATTCCGGTTGATAAGAAATCCACTTTCCCTTAGTTAATAAATCTTTACCTATTAATGATCGGTTTCCAAGCCAAATAAGCTTAAAAAGTTCTATCCTATATTTTTTTATGAATTGTTCTAAGCTTTCAATATCAATATTTTGTGTAAACCAAAAGTCTTCTTCTAATATTAAAAAATAATCAGAGCTTTTTTTAGCAGCTTCTAACCAAAACTGAGTGGGTATTTCCCTAGAAAAGTCAAATTCATTTTTTAAAATTTTCGTTGCCTTTTCTTTGGCTTTTCCGGATGTTAACAGCTCCACTCGAGGGTACTTTTCTCTAATTTTCTCTAAATATAAATTGGGTGTTCCGTCATCTAAAATCAAAACCCTACCATTAAATCCTTGAACATGTTTAAAAATACTAAACAAACATCTGTCTAAATAATAAGCTCTATTGAAAGATTTTATTAGTATGTCCATTTATTTATAATTTCAATTATTGTTGCTATTTCTTCTTCTATTAAAGCTCCATTCATCGGCAAACTCAATACTTCTTTATGAATTTTTTCAGTAATTGGAAACGATAAATGATTCCATTCTTTTAGCGCTTTTTGTTTATGTGGCGGAATCGGATAATGGATCATGGTTTCTATTCCATTTTCCTTTAAATATTGTACTAATTCCTCGCGATTTTCTGTACGAATCACAAATTGATGAAACACATGATTATTAGTTTGATTCCAATGCGGCAACACAATTTTCGGATTTTTAATTTCACTTAAATATCTTTTAGCAATTGCTCTTCTAACTTGGTTTTCCTGATCTAAAAAAGGTAATTTAATACTGAGGAAAGCCGCCTGTAATTCGTCTAAACGAGAGTTTACTCCGATGCGTTCATTCTTATATTTTCTTTTCGAACCATAATTGTGAAGTTCATACAGCACTTCTGCTAATTCCGAATCATCAGTAGTTATAGCTCCTGCATCGCCTAAAGCTCCTAAATTTTTTCCCGGATAAAAGCTATATGTTTTTGTAGCTGCATAATTTAATTTATTAGTACTAACAGCTCCATGAGCTTGAGCCGCATCTTCAATCACTAGCAAATTATGACGTTGGGCAATTTGTAAAACAGCTTCCATTTCGGCTAATTGCCCATATAAATGAACCGGTAAAATCACTTTAGTTTTTGAAGTTATTTTGGCTTCAATTACATCGGGATTGATGTTGTAAGTTTCCAATTTTGGTTCGACTAAAACCGGAACCAAATCGGCTTCCAAAACCGCTAAAATAGTTGCGATATAGGTATTTGCCGGAACAATGACTTCATCTCCTTTTTGAATTTTCCCTAATTGAATATATGCTTTTAAAGTCAGTACCAAAGCATCTAAACCATTACCAACGCCAATGCAATGTTTGGCTTGACAATACGTTGCAAAACTGTTTTCAAAAGCCTGAACTTCATCCCCTAAGATGTACCAACCTTTAGCTAAAAACGCATTGAACTTCTGTTGAAATTCAGTTTCAAATGGTTGATTGAGTTTATGTAAATCGAGAAATTTTATCATAACATAACCTCTTTTAATTCTATAAATTTTGATGTTTCAAATCGATAAAAACTTTGAGCTATAGTTCTGGCTCCGAAACTTTCTTTCCAAAACAATAAACCATGATTGATATTTTTACCTTGATTTTCGTTAGAAATCCCAAAGTCAAAATATTTTTTAGTAACAAAAACATTAGAAATTAGATAATCATGTAAAACATCCAGACTTTCTAATCTCCCTAAAACTTTATTCCCCGAAATATATTGTGAATGTACTACTTTTTCAGTTTCAAAAACCGTCGTTCCTGCCACAATTTTGTTTTCTTTATAAATATTAAATTGTCGAATGTTTTTGGGAAATCTACTTTTCAACAACGTAATTTCTTCTAAACTATGAACTGGTTTTGATTGGTGTTTCTCTTTTAAATTAGGGATTAATATTTTATTCCAAAATTCAGAAAATTCTTCAACCTCTTTAATTTCAAATTCTTCTGCTTTACCCTTTGAAATTTCCTGTTTTCTACTTTGAGAAAATTTAAAATCAGAATTCAAATCTATAACCGAAAGCGTATCTCGTCTTGTTAATTTTGCATCCAAAAGAAAAGCTAAATATTCTAATTCATCGGAAGGAAATTGAGCGTAAATTGAAGGCAAAACCTTTATTTCTAAAAAATGAATACCTTGTTTGCACAAAAAACTCAAGACTTCTCGTATAATTTCTATATAATCAGAAAGTTTACATTTTTTGTCAATAATAATTCCGCCGTAAGTCAACCCTTGATGTGAAAAAACTACATCTCCTGTTCTATTAGCCGGAAGTAATGCTTTTATATTATTTTTTTCATCAAAAACCAGTAGTGAAAAATCATCAAACCGATCTTGATGATACTCCATAAAATCTCGGAAGAACAAAAAAGTAGCATTCTTGGCTTTAGAAACAAATTGATTCCAAATGGTATAGTATTTAGAAGAATATTTTACTACCGTATAATTTTTCAAATGAGTAGAATTAAAGCCGAAAATTAAGAATAATAAACCGAGTAGTAAAACGAAAGTATTAAAATATTATTTTATTTAGTATCTTGGTACTTGTAATTTTTACACTATGCTAAAAAAAACTACTCTACTTAATTTTTTTATCAGTTTTATTTGCTTCCATTTTGTAGCCGGACAAGATGTAGATTTATTTTCACAGTGGAATGGTAGATATGATTTCACATTTGTAGGAAATACTCTAAATCCTTTTGAAAACACATCTTATTCTCCAACTTATCTTTACACCAGTTCCTCCTCAAACTTAACATTACAACCCAATGATTCTGTTGTAGCCGCTTATTTATACTGGGCAGGAATGGGAATCGGCGACTTAAATATACAACTCAATGGTGTTGATTTCACACCAGACATACTATACAATACTATTGGGACACCAGATAACTTAGACTATTTTAGTGCCTTTAAAGACATTACTTCTTTTGTTCAAGCTACTGGTAACGGAACGTATACTTTATCAGAATTTGATTTGAACAGCTTAATTCCTCAATATTGGAGCAACGGTACACAGTTTGCAGGTTGGGCAATTTTAGTCATTTATGAAAATCCTAACTTAACACTTAATCAGATCAATGTTTACCAAGGTCTAGAAACCTTATCGCCAAATCGTCCTTTAGGAATCATTGATTCTAAAACAATTGATTTAAACAATCTTTATTTAATTAGTAATACAGGTGCAAAAATAGGTTTTGTTGCTTGGGAAGGAGACAGAGGTATTGAGTATGAGGAAAAATTAAATTTCACGGCAAATGGTGTTACAAATACCTTAAACAATAGTTTGAATCCATCTACTAATGCTTTTAACGGTACAAATACAGAAACAAATTCTTCTGTTTTATACAATATGGACTTAGATGTCTATTCTATCGAAAATTATATTATGCCTGGTACAACTTCCGCTTCGGTTACACTTCAATCGGGACAAGATTTTGTAATGTTGAATACCATTATTACCAAATTAAACAGCCAATTACCCGATGCTACAATTGAAATTGACGATTATAGTACAAGTTGTAATTCAGGCTCTATTTTAGTTGATTATACTGTTTACAATATAAATAGCACCGAAGCTTTGTCTGCAAATACACAAATAGGTTTTTATATAAACAGTCAATTAGTAGCTACTGCCGCTACCTTAAACGAAATTCCTATTGGTGGAGATGAAACAGGAAGTATCACCATTAATTTGCCTTCCAATACTCCTGAGCTTTTCAACTTGGTTGCAATGGTCGATTATAATTTTGCAATCACTGAAATAAACGAGACCAATAATCTCTTTGAAATGGAAATAATGCAATGGCTTTCTCCTTCATTCAATACTTTAGAAAATCTTACTTCTTGTAATATTGGTTTCACTCAAGGTATCTTTGATTTTTCAGATTATGAAGATTTGGTTAAAACAAATTCAGCTCATTTAGTGAGTTTTTATCATTCGCTAGAAGATGCCGAAAATCAAGAAAATGAAATCATCAATGTGTCAAATTATGAAGCACAAGCTACACCGCAAACTATTTTTATACGAATTGAAAATGATTTGGGTTGCTACAGCATTACTTCTTTTGACTTACTGACTCAAAATTGTCCACCGACAGTCTACAATGCGGTTTCTGCCAATTCAGATGGTTATAACGATGATTTTTTTATCGACGGTTTACGAGATATTTTTGTCAACTTTACATTGGAAATCTATAACCGCTGGGGAAGATTACTTTGGACAGGGAATAACAATAAACCCAATTGGAACGGTTATGTAGAAGATGGCGTAGGTGGTAAAAATGCTCCCGAGGGAACTTATTTTTATATCCTTCATTTAAACGATCCGGCTTATCCCGAGCCTTTAAGCGGTTATTTATACCTAACCTATTAATTACATGTTTTGCGTATAATAATTGTAGTCTTTTAAAAGAGTTTTGATAAAATCTTGATCGTTTCCTGACTGATTTTTGATTCCGGTGACTTGAATGATCTTGTCTCTCAATTTTATTAATGTGGCATAATCACGTGCGGCTACTGCTTTTTCAAAATTCTCTTTAATGATTCGTACATCATTATCTGAAAGTTTGATAACCAAAGGATAGGTTGGCACATAATCTTCATTTACTTCTTGAAGAATGGTATGATTAATATTGATATTATTTTTTAAAGAAATAACGGCAGTTCCGGCAGCTATATCACCTAATCTTTGATTACGTTTGTTCACAATCATAGTAATTAAAGCAATTAATCCGTTACCGATACTCAATTCGACAATACGAAATAACCAACGAATTAAATAATCTCCAAAACTTGCCTGATAACCATCTAATTTAATTACTTTAATTTTTGCAATTTTTTTACCGATGGTCTGCCCTTCCCAAAAACTTTCCTGAACCAAAGAATAAAACATAACGGGTAAACCCAATAAAGAAATAACTGCCATAACCGACCATTGATCTAAACCGTTAAAAATTCGGGACAAATCCGTTATCTCAAAAATGAAAATCACCAAAATAATATAGGCAATTTTGACCAATAAATCTAAAATTTGTGCCAGTAACCGATCGCCTACAGAAGCTGACGTAAAATTTATATTCACATTTTGTGTAGTGTTTATGGTTAATTGCATCATAATTTATATTTTAGCATTTCCATGAGAGAAGTTGCATTCATTAAACAAAATAAAGAAAAATGGCTTAATTTCGAACAAGCTATTTTTGGTAAAACTAAAAAAAATCCGGACGAGTTGGCTAGTTTATACATTCACTTAGTCAACGATTTGTCTTATGCACAAACCTATTATCCGAAAAGTAAAACTACGGTTTACTTGAATCATTTAGCAGCACAAACCTATCAAAAAATTTACAAAACTAAAAGAACTGAGACCAATAGAATTGCTTATTTTTTTAAAACCGAAGTTCCTTTATTGGTTTACGACTACCGAAGATACATTTTGTATGCCTTTATTACTTTCTTTCTACTAACGGGAATTGGTGTACTTTCAGCCCATAACGACGACAGTTTTGTACGCTTGATTTTAGGTGATTACTATGTCAACATGACCTTGGAAAATATTAAAGAAGGAGATCCTGTTGCCGTTTACAAAAGCGGAAGCAATTGGGGTAGTTTCATCGGTATAACGCTCAATAATTTAAAAGTGGGTACTATATCTTACTTTTTTGGCATCTTTTTAGGAATTGGCACCTTTTATATTTTAATGCAGAATTCCATTATGTTGGGTTCATTCCAATATTTCTTTTATCAGGAAAATGTATTTTGGGAAAGTGTTCGCGGTATTTGGATTCATGGCTCTATGGAAATTTTCGCTATGATTATTGAAGCCGGTGCCGGATTCATTTTAGGCGCTAGTATTTTATTTCCTCGAACCTATTCGCGTTTAAATTCATTCAAAATAGGATTCAAAAACAGCTTTAAAATTTTCATCAGCACCATGCCGTTTACTTTTGCTGCCGGATTTTTGGAAGGTTACATTACTCGATATGCTTTGCAAATGCCAACATTCTTGAGCATTTCCATCATTTTAATAACACTTTCTGCTATTGGTTATTACTACTTAATTTATCCGTTTGTAGTGCATCAAAAAGTAAAAAAAT
Source organism: Flavobacterium sp. U410 (assembly GCF_053570605.1). Taxonomy (NCBI): domain Bacteria; kingdom Pseudomonadati; phylum Bacteroidota; class Flavobacteriia; order Flavobacteriales; family Flavobacteriaceae; genus Flavobacterium; species Flavobacterium sp. U410. The sequence goes on along the minus strand of NZ_JBSEFI010000024.1, from coordinate 23,003 downwards.
CAGTAGTTTTAGCGTAATATGAAATTTCATAAAAAACACATCAGTCTATTTTTTAGCTTTGCTTTTGCTTTGCAATCTTTGGCCCAAAGGACAAATGATAGCATTGCTTCTGCCAATAGAAGATTTGGTACTTCATTGGGTGAAAAATACAACGGAAGCGATTTCAATTACGAGGCTGAACAACATGTTAACGAACCTACTTTTTGGGAAAAATTAATGCGTGCGCTTCAAAATTTGATTTCTAGTATTTTTGGAGGAACTTCAACTTCTGATGCCATTAGCGGTTTCCAAATTGTACTTCGTGTTTTGGCTATTATCATTATTTTGATTGTGGTTTATTTCATCGTAAAAATGATTATCAATAAAGAAGGCGGTTGGATTTTTAGTCGCTCAAGCAAAAAAATAAATGTTACCGAAAACGTAGAAGAAAACATTCATACCATCGATTTTAAAACCATAGTTTCTGAAGCCGTTAGCGGGAAAAATTTCCGCGTAGCCATTCGTTATTATTATTTGTGGTTGCTCAAATCGCTTTCCGATAAAGAAATTATTGAATGGGATATTGAAAAAACCAATTCTGATTATTTATACGAAATTAACGATGCGGCTTTGCAAAAGGATTTCCGATTCCTTTCGTATGTGTACGAATACAGTTGGTATGGCGAATTTGAACTCACGGAAGAAGATTTCCACAAAGCTCAAAATGCCTTTTTAAAATCGATAGGAAAATAACAGCATGTCAAAACAATTAAAAATATTCATAGGAGTTCTAATTTTCATTTGGGTAGCCATCATTGCTATTGATGCGAGCCGACCTAAACCTGTAGATTGGCGCCAAACCTTCAAAATCAAAGATAAAATTCCATTTGGTTTATACATTTTTGACAACGAATGCGATGCTTTTTTCAAACCGCAATCGGTAACGCGATTCGGAAAAAGTCCTTACGAATTTTTAGACGCCAAATACCGTTACAAAGATTCGAGTTATGCTGTTTCCGGAACAGTACTATATATTGACAGCGAATTTGATATTGACAACGAATCGTTAGAAGAACTTATGTACTTTGCAAGTCATGGAAATTCAATTTTCTTGAGTTCTTTTGATTTCCCAAAGCTTTTGCAAGATTCGCTTGGCTTTAAAATGAGTTACAGCAATATTTTTAACGATACGTTGCAATTAGAAGTTCAAAATATTGAAAAATCTAAAAATTATTTCGACAAAGGAGTCAACAACGGCTATTTCATAAGCATTGATTCGGCAAAAACAGAAGTCTTAGGAAAACAGAAATACGGTAAAAAATTCGAGAACGAACAAACTAATTTTATCAAAGTTCCTTTTGGTGAAGGTGCTTTTTACTTGCACACACAACCCGAAGCGTTTACCAATTATTATCTAAAAAACAATCAATCTTACGCCGAAAGTGTCTTAAACATAATTCCGCAAAAAGATGCTATTTTCTGGAAAATTGATCGGTATGAAAGCGAAAATTTAGATCAATCGCCATTGCGTTTTATCTTTAGCGAACCTTCCTTAAAATGGGCTTGGCTTATCGCTATTTTTAGCATGATTTTCTTTATGATTTTCAATGCAAAACGCCGCCAGCGTGTCGTTCCCATCATTGAACCGCTAAAAAATACTACGGTAGAATTCATCAAAACTATTGGTAATTTATACTTTCAAGAAAAAAATCACTTGGACATTATTGAGAAAAAGATCAAATATTTACTTGAAAAAATTAGAAACGAATATTATATTGATACCTTTAATTTGGACGACATTTTTATCAAACGTCTACATCAAAAAACAGGTAAAAATATAGACGATATTACAAAACTCGTACATCATATCAACCAAATGCGAAGACAAACACAAGCTTTGGAAGCCGATTTGATTACCTTAAACCAACTGATTGAAAAATTAAATCTATAATGGAAAACTTTTTTGAAAACAATCCGCAAAACGAGACTAACGAAAATGCAGAACACGTAAATTTCGAATCTCGAATCAATCTACAACCGTTACAAGATGGCTTGTCGCAAATTCGTCAGGAAATTGCAAAGGTTATTGTAGGACAAAACAAAATGATCGACCAATTGTTAGTGGCAGTTTTGGCTAACGGACACGTTTTGTTGGAAGGTGTTCCCGGTGTTGCAAAAACCATCAGTGCTAAACTTTTGGCAAAAACGTTATCGCTTGATTTCAGTAGAATTCAGTTTACTCCTGATTTGATGCCTTCAGATATCATTGGTACTTCGGTTTTTGATTTGTCGAAATCTACTTTCGAATTCAAAAAAGGACCTATTTTTTCTAATTTTGTTTTAATTGACGAGATCAATCGTGCGCCTGCCAAAACGCAAGCCGCTTTGTTTGAAGTTATGGAAGAACGTCAAATTACTGCCGACGGAACTACCTATATTTTAGACAAACCTTTCTTAGTAATTGCTACGCAAAACCCTATTGAGCAAGAAGGAACCTATCGCCTTCCGGAAGCACAATTAGACCGTTTTTTATTCAAAGTAAATATTGGTTACCCTAATTTAGAAGAAGAAATCAAAATTCTATCTAAAGAAAACGAATTGAGAACCGATGATAAATTAGCAGCTATTGCTACTGTTTTATCGAAAAGTAACATTACCGACTTTCAGCATTTAATCAAACAAATCATCATTGAACCGCATTTAATTGAATACATTGCTAAAATTGTAGCTAATACGCGTGAAAATGCCTTTTTATATTTAGGCGCTTCGCCAAGAGCTTCTATCGCGATTTTAAATGCTGCGAAAGGTTTTGCCGCCATCAAAGGACGCGATTTTGTGACTCCAGATGATATTAAAGAAGCTACAATTCCTGTTTTACAACACCGCGTAGTGGTAACTCCGGAACGCGAAATGGAAGGAATTAACAGCACCGAAATCATCAAACAAATTATTGATGCCGTTGAAATTCCGCGTTAAGTCCAATTAATTTTTAAAGAACATGCTAGCCTTTTATAAGCAATTATATATCAACACTTTTTTCTTTTACTGCGTCATGGGAATCATCGCACTTTTTATAGTGTCGTTTTTTCTTCCCATGTTTTACAACGCAGCTTGGTATGCCTTATTTTTATTGCTAGCTTTTACAGTCATTGATGGTCTTTTGCTATTTGCTTCCGGAAAAAAAGTAACGGGTTCTCGCCTACTTCCCGAAAAATTATCGAACGGCGATGAAAACCCAATTACGGTTTACGTTCAAAATTATTACACGTTTCCCATTCACCTTAAAGCGATCGATGAAGTTCCGTTTCAGTTTCAACAACGCCATTTTGAAGTCCGTCGCAAAATAAAAACTCAGGCAAAAGACAGTTACCAATATTTTCTTCGTCCCACAGAACGCGGCGAATACACTTTTGGCAAACTGAACCTTTATGCTTCGTCTCCGCTTCGCCTCATCAGCAGACGATTTATGTATGAGGAAAACCAAATGGTTCCAACCTATCCGTCGTACATTCAATTGAAGAAATACGATTTAATGGCTTTTTCTAATAATTTGTTCCAATATGGTTTGAAAAAAATCAGACGCATTGGGCACACTATGGAATTTGAGCAAATTAAAGAATATGTGCAAGGTGATGACATCAGAACTATCAATTGGAAAGCGACTGCCAAGCGCAATCAACTCATGGTCAACCAATTTCAAGATGAAAAATCACAAAATGTTTACATGATTATTGATAAAGGAAGGGTAATGAAAATGCCTTTCAACGGATTGAGTTTGTTGGATTATGCGATTAATGCCACTTTGGTTTTATCTAATGTTATTCTGAAAAAACACGATAAAGCCGGAATGTTTACATTCTCTAAAAAAGTAGAAAACGTTGTTGCTGCCGAAAAACGTCAAAGCCAAATGCAGCAAATCATGGAGAATTTATACAACATTAAAACCGATTTCTTCGAAAGTGATTTTAGCCGTTTGTATGTAGATGTCAAAAAGAATATCAACCAACGTAGCTTGTTGCTATTGTATACCAATTTTGAAACTTTAGACAGCTTATACCGTCAATTGCCGTATCTAAAAGGAATGGCTAAAAATCATTTATTGGTTGTGGTTTTTTTTAACAATACCGAACTCAATGAGTTGATCCAGAAAAAAGCAACCAATGTTCAGGAAATCTACGACAAAACAATTGCCGAAAAATTCGCTTTTGAAAAACGATTAATTGTCAACGAATTAAAAAAATATGGTATTTACTCGGTTTTAACCGAACCCGAAAATCTTACGTTAGATACCATCAACAAATATTTAGAAATTAAAGCTAGAGGAATTTTGTAATTTTGCAAAATGAAAAAAATAGAATCTGTTCAAAATCCGTTTATCAAATCATTAGTTCAACTTCAGGAAAAAGCAAAAGTTAGAAAGCAAACCGGAACTTTTTTAATTGAAGGTCAACGCGAAATTGAATTGGCTTTAAAAGGCGGATATTCATTAAAAACAATTCTTTTTTTGCCTGAAATTTTTTCCGGAGACCAAGTAAATCGTTTGCCCATTTCGTCAGAAACCGAAACAATAGAAATTTCGAAAGAAGTCTATCAAAAATTAGCGTATCGCGATACTACCGAAGGAATTTTAGCTATTGCCGAATCCAAATCTTTAGCATTAACCGATTTAAAACTATCTGAAAATCCACTTATTTTAGTAGCCGAAGGTTTAGAAAAACCCGGAAACTTAGGTGCCGTTCTACGTACTGCCGATGCTGCCAACATTGATGCTGTAATTATAGCCAATCCAAGAGCTGATATTTACAACCCGAATATTGTACGTTCCAGTGTAGGTTGTTTGTTTACGAGACAAATTGCTGCGGGAACATCGGAAGAAGTCGTACAGTTTTTAAAAGACAAAAAGATCCGTATTTATTCGGCTACACTACAAGATTCAACCGAATATCACACCCAAGATTACACGTCGCCTACTGCTTTGGTCGTAGGAACAGAAGCCACAGGATTAACTCAAATTTGGCGTACAGAAAGTACTAAAAACATCATTATTCCAATGCAAGGTGAAATTGATTCTATGAATGTTTCGGTTGCTGCTGCCATTTTACTTTTTGAAGCGAAACGTCAACGAGATTTTAATTAAGATCTGTATAATAATTTACCACAAAGCTTCTCCTTTTTTAAAATAAAATTGTTAATTTCATTACTTTGTACTAACTTTAGATAGTTATTGAGGTTTTATATGGTAGAAATAGATTTAGAAGCAGAAAACAAAGCCATTGCGCAAGAATATAAAGAGCTTTTACGCATCAGTTATCAAACACTTTCCGATGAAGACAAAAAACTAATTCGCAAAGCTTTTGATGTTGCCGTAGATGCGCACAAAGATCAGAGACGAAAATCGGGAGAAGCTTATATCTTCCATCCTATTGCTGTGGCCAAAATTGTTGCAGCCGAAATTGGTTTGGGGGCCACTTCCATTGCTGCTGCTTTAATGCATGATGTTGTTGAAGACACCGATATCACTGTTGAAGATATAGAGCGAATGTTTAATCCTAAAATCGCTAAAATTGTTGAAGGATTAACCAAAATTGCTAAAGTAAAAACCGATCAGGATATTTCGCTTCAAGCCGAGAATTTCCGTAAAATGCTGTTGACACTTAATGAAGATGTTCGCGTGATTTTAATTAAAATAGCAGACCGTCTTCACAACATGCAAACTATGGGAAGCATGGCTGACTACAAACAGGCAAAGATTGCTTCGGAAACCTTATACATTTATGCTCCGTTAGCACACCGCTTAGGATTATACAACATCAAAACTCAATTAGAAGATTTAGGGTTAAAATATACTGAGCCTGAAGTTTACAACGAAATTGTAAGCAAAATAAAAGAAACCAAGCAAGAACAAGATGCTTATATCAAATCGATTTCTGATGTTTTAAGCAAATCTTTAGAAGACGAAGGTGTTGAATTCATTATCAAAGGCCGACCAAAATCGATTTATTCTATTCGTAGAAAAATGCGTACGCAAAAAGTAACTTTTGATGAAGTCTATGATAAATTTGCTTTGCGTATTATCTATAAATCCAACACTCATGATGAAAAATTCTTAGCGTGGAAAATTTACTCTATTGTAACCGATCATTATCGTCCAAGCCCTAGCCGTTTACGGGATTGGATTTCTTCACCAAAATCAACCGGATATGAAGCCTTACACACTACTGTAATGGGACCAAAAGGTCGCTGGGTTGAAATACAGGTTCGTAGTGAACGAATGGACGAAATTGCAGAAAAAGGATATGCAGCGCATTACAAATACAAAAATTCTAATGATACTGAAGAACACACTTTAGAAATTTGGTTAAACCAATTAAAAGAAGCTTTGGAAAACCAAACTTCAAGTGCTGTAGATTTTGTAGAAGATTTCAAACTGAACTTATACGCTAAAGAAATTTATGTTTTTACACCAAAAGGCGATATTAAATCATTGCCAAAAGGTGCTACTTCATTAGATTTTGCCTTCGCTATTCACTCTGAAATTGGTGCACATACACGAGGAACACGAGTGAACGGAAAATTAGTTCCGTTAAATCACGTCTTAAATAGTGGTGATCAGGTTGAAGTCATTACTTCTCCGAATCAAAAACCGACAGCACAATGGCTCGATTATGTTTCCACGTCAAGAGCTAAAAATAAGATCAAAAATGTTCTGAACGAAGACATTAAAAAAATCGGTGAAGAAGGAAAAGAAATTTTGGAACGAAAACTTCGTCATTTAAAAATAACCTTAAATGAAAACGTAGTGAATGAATTAGTAGTTTATTTTAAACTACAGACTAGTTTGGATTTGTTTTACCGAATGGGAATTGGGACTATCGATAACCAACAACTTAAAGAATACGCGGCTCAAAAAAGCAACACTTTGGTTAATTTCTTTAAGAAAACCATCAAACGTTCTCCAAATCCACAACCTGAAATCATTCATCGCGATGAAATCAGCAAAAAATACGACTTATTAGTTTTTGGAAAAGAACAAGAAAAACTAGACTATAAATTAGCCAATTGCTGTAATCCGATTCCGGGTGATGATGTTTTTGGCTTTATTACCATTAATGAAGGAATTAAAGTGCATCGAAAAGATTGTCCAAATGCAATTAGCATGCAATCCAACTATGCGTATCGAATTATTCAAGCCAAATGGATTGACTCCTCTCAAGAAGAATTCAAAGCCATTTTAGAAATTACAGGAATGGATACTCTTGGTTTGACCAATGAACTAACCAAAATTATCTCTAACGAAATGCACGTAAACATTCAAAACATTACCTTAAGCGGTGACGCCGGTATTTTTAATGGCCGAATTACAGTTGTCGTTCAAAACAATACCGTATTGAAAAAACTCATGGATAATATTAAAAAAGTAGACGGCGTAGACAAAGTAACACGAGTTTATCAAAACTAAGTTTTCTTTTCATTTTTTCAGATGTTTTTCACATTCAAAAAATAAAAGTATCTTTGTAGCTGTTTCATTTTAGAACTAATGGAAAACAACAACAATCAAGACATTGTAAAAAACGTATTTACTAAATACTTAGAAGAAAAAGCACATCGCAAAACTCCTGAGCGATATGCTATACTTCAGGAAATATACAATTCAAGTGAACATTTTGATATTGAATCATTGTATATCAAAATGAAAAATAAAAATTATCGTGTTAGTAGAGCAACACTTTACAATACGATAGAACTCCTATTAGACTGCGGATTGGTTCGTCGTCATCAGTTTGGGCAAAACCAAGCACATTACGAAAAATCGTATTTCGACAAACAACATGATCATATTATTTTAACCGATTCAGGTGAAGTTATTGAATTTTGCGATCCAAGAATCCAACAAATTAAAAAAACAATGGAAGAAATGTTTGGTATCGAAATTCAAAATCACTCACTGTATTTCTACGGAACAAAGAAAGAAAATAACACAACAAACTAATACTAACTCATAATTACTAACTACTAAAAATGACTGTAGATTTACTACTAGGACTGCAATGGGGCGACGAAGGTAAAGGAAAAATCGTTGACGTTCTTACTTCAAAATACGATATTATTGCTCGTTTTCAAGGTGGTCCAAATGCCGGACATACTTTGGAATTTGACGGAATCAAACACGTTTTAAGAACTATTCCTTCCGGAATTTTCCACAAAAACGCTATCAACATCATCGGTAATGGTGTAGTGATGGATCCGGTTGTTTTCCAAAAAGAAATTGAAGGTTTAGCTAAATTTGATATGGATGTAACTTCTAAGTTATTCATTTCGCGTAAAGCACACCTTATTTTACCTACCCACCGTTTATTAGATGCCGCTTCTGAAGCTTCTAAAGGTAAAGCAAAAATTGGTTCAACCTTAAAAGGTATTGGTCCTACTTATATGGATAAAACCGGAAGAAACGGTTTGCGTATAGGTGATATTGAATTAGAAGATTTCAACCAACGTTACAGAGCATTAGCGGATAAACACGAAGCTATGATCTCTTTTTATGACGTTGATCTACAATACAATTTAAAAGAAATGGAAGACGAATTCTTTGCTGCAGTAGAAGCATTGAAGCAATTGACTTTCATTGACAGTGAAGATTATTTGAACAAAGCACTTAAAGAAGGTAAATCTATTCTAGCAGAAGGTGCTCAAGGTTCTTTATTAGATGTTGATTTCGGAACGTATCCGTTTGTAACTTCATCAAACACTACTGCTGCCGGAGCTTGTACAGGTTTAGGTATTGCTCCTAACCGAGTAAAAGATGTATTCGGAATTTTCAAGGCTTATACTACTCGTGTAGGTTCAGGTCCATTCCCAACAGAATTATTTGATGAAGTAGGTGCTACTATGGCTAAAGTGGGTAACGAATTTGGTTCAGTAACCGGACGTGCTCGTCGTTGTGGCTGGTTAGACCTAGTTGCTTTAAAATATGCTGTTGAAATCAACGGTGTTACTCAATTGTACATGATGAAAGGCGATGTTCTTTCTGGTTTTGATACGTTAAAAGTTTGTACAGCTTACGAATATCAAGGAAAACAAATTGATCATTTGCCATACAATATTGAACCGGAAAACGTTCAGCCGGTTTATACCGAATTAAAAGGTTGGAAAGCTGATTTAACAGGAATGTCTACGTATGATGAACTTCCTCAAGAATTAAAAGAGTATATCACTTTTATTGAAAAAGAAGTTGAAGTACCTATTAAAGTTATCTCTGTAGGTCCTGATAGAACACAAACCATTACAAAATAATTGAAAAGCGTTCCAATTAGGAGCGCTTTTTTTATAAAAAATTCTTAATTCACAAAGGCATTTCGAGTTTTTACTTATTTTTGACACAAAATAGTCCAGATTGAAAAAATTAGCCTTATATATTGCCTGCCTCCTAAGTTTTATTCAAGTTCTTCATGCGCAAGAAACTAAAAAACAGATATCTAATCCACAACAAGGCAAAAAAATTATTGTAGAAAACTCTGATTTCGTGGATCGCGATCAAAACGAAATTCCGGGAGCTACTGTTTTCACCGGAAATGTTCGCGTTCTACACAATGGTGTCAAAATCAATTGCAATAAAGCCTATTATTTTGATAAAGAAAACTATATCAAGGCTTTCGGAAATGTCCGAATCAATCAAGGCGACACCATTACCTTAAACAGTAAATATGCTGAATATGACGGGCAAAAAGAATTGGCTTTTGCTACTGGCGATGTTTTTCTTCGTTCTCCTGAATCTACTTTAACAACCGATACGATTTATTTTGACAAAAAAAGTCAAATGGCATTTTACAACAGCTATGGAACTATTGTAAACAAAGAAAATACGCTAAAAAGTAAATCGGGAAAATACTTTTTGGAGACCAAAAAATATCAGTTCAACACAAAAGTTGTGGTAACCAATCCGAAAGCAAAAATTGAAACCAATCATTTGGATTTCTACGAAAATTCGGGACACGCTTATGTTTTTGGCCCTTCAACCATTACAAACGAAGGAAATGTAATTTATACCGAAAACGGATTTTACGACACCAATAACAATACCGGAAAACTACTCAAGAATTCAAAAATCACCTACGATAATAAAATCATTGAAGGAGATGATTTGTTTTACGACCAATCGAGAAATTTTTCAAAAGCAGTTAATAATGTCAAAATAACGGATACTATTAATAATATGGTCGCTAAAGGACATTATGCTGAAATGTGGCGCGATCCGATTACTCGAAAAGATTCCATCATTTTAACTAAACGTGCCGTGGTTATTTCAAAAGTGGAAGACGATTCTCTTTACATGCATGGAAAAAAAATATTGGTTACAGGACCGCCGGAAGATCGAACAGTCCGAGCATTTAACAATGTTCGTTTTTACAAAACCGATATGAGCGGAAAATGTGACTCCTTACATTCTAACAATAAAAAAGCACTTACACAATTAATTGGTAATCCTGTGGTTTGGAATAATGAAAACCAAATGACCGGTGATGTTATGCATTTAATTGGTAACAATACTACCGAAAAACTGGATTCCTTAAAAGTGCTTAACAATGCTTTTTTAGTTCAAAAAGACACCTTGAGCGAAAACGGATATAACCAAATTAAGGGTCAAAACTTATACGGAAAATTCAAAGACAATAAACTATACCACGTCAATATTGACAAAAATGCCGAAGTAATCCATTACGCGTACAATGATGATAACGAATTAATTGGTATCGAGAAAAAGAAATGTAGTCGAATTGAAATGGAGATTGAAGACAACCAAATACAAACAGTAACTGGATTTAAAGCAGTTGAAAGTTATTTATATCCTGAAAAAGAATTCCCTGAAAATGTTAGAAAACTTAAAGGTTTTATCTGGCGGGGAGATGAACGAATAAAATCCAAAGAAGATATTTTTCCGGAAGAAGAGAACATTCTTCATGAACAAATTTTAATAGAAAGTAAAAAGAAGTCTACTGAAGACGATGTTCCTATGGAAGTGCTTCCTGAAACTTTAGATTACGACAAAAACAATCCAAAAGCAAAAGATAAAAAGACTGTAGAAAAGCAGCCCTAAAATCTGTAGTTTTCACTTTATTAGCTTAACCATTATGCTTAACGATTTCTATAAATACCAAGCACAAACCTCAGAATATCCTTTAGCCTTAGAAATTTCTCATGCCAAAGGAAGTTATATTTATGACACTAACGGAAAAGCCTATCTCGATTTTGTAGCCGGAGTTTCCGCAAATACTTTGGGACATCAACCTCAAAGAGTTAACGATGCCATTAAAGCACAATTGGACAAATATTCGCATGTAATGGTCTATGGTGAATTTGCCCAACATCCCGCAACCGAATTTTGTAAATTATTAGCTTCTCACCTTCCCGAACCTTTGAACAAAACCTATTTGGTTAATTCAGGTACGGAAGCTATTGAAGGTGCTTTAAAATTAGCCCGAAGAGTAACCGGTAGAAGTCAATGGATTTCTTGTTACAATGCATACCACGGAAATACGATGGGAAGCATGAGCGTTATGGGGTTTGAAGAACGTAAGCAAATCTTCCGCCCGTTAATTCCTGATGTTGATTTCATTACCTTTAACAACGAAGCCGACTTAGAAAAAATAACGACTAAAACCGCAGGTGTTTTATTAGAAACCATTCAAGGTGGAGCCGGATTCATTCAACCTGAAAACGACTTTTTGAAAAAAGTTCGACAACGTTGTGACGAAGTAGGAGCTTTATTGATCTTAGACGAAATTCAACCTGGCTTCGGTCGCACCGGAAAATTGTTCGGTTTTATGAATTACGATATTGTTCCCGATGTTGTGGTTATGGGAAAAGGAATGGCCAGCGGAATGCCTGTTGGCGCTTTCACCGCTTCTGATGCCATGATGGATTTATTAAGTCACGATCCAAAATTAGGTCATATTACTACTTTTGGCGGACATCCGGTTATTGCAGCGGCTTCATTGGCTACGCTACAAGAAATTACAGAAACGAACATCATGCAGGAAGTTTTAGAAAAAGAACAATTATTCCGAGAGCTTTTAGTCCACCCGCTTATCACGGAAGTTAGAGGTAAAGGATTAATGCTTGCTGCCATGACAGAAAGTCCTGAAATTACCAATCGTGTCATCTTAGAATCTTTGAAAAGAGGCGTTATGATGTTCTGGTTGTTATTTGAAGGTAAGGCGATTCGCACAACACCTCCTCTAACTCTGTCAAAAGAAGAAATCAAAGAAGGATGTGGCATTATTATTGAAGTACTAAATGAAATAGCAAGAGAATTGTAAACCAAAATTTTAGATTAGAAAATTTTTATAAAAAATCGTTTTTTTAACTTTTATGGTTTCTTTTCACTAATTGTTAATTAAATTGTTTAAAACAATTTGCTGTTTAAAAAATAGGCCCATATATATTCCTTAATTTTAGTAAGGACAAAACCATAAATTGCAAAGCGTATGAGATTGAGTCACGATGAAGAAGATAACAACCTTTCCCTTTCCAAGTTTGAGTCCATGTTAAAAACGAATAAAGTTTTCTTTTTTGATTCTGAAGAATTTGAAGACATTATTTTGCATTACATGGATACCGGAAGGATGAATTTAGCCAAAAAGGCTTTAAAATTGGGCTTAGAACAACATCCCAGATCTACAGGATTAAAGCTTGTTCAGGTTGAAATGCTGGTTTATGAAGACAAATTAGAGATTGCTGAAAAGTTGTTGGGCGAATTATATGCTATTGAACCGACTAATGAAGAAATTTACATTCAGCAGGCTAATATCCACTCGAAGAAAGACGAACACGAAAAAGCCATTGAATCTTTAAAAATTGCGTTAAAATATACGGATGACTATGCCGACGTGTATTCGATGATTGGTATGGAATATCTTTTTATGGATAATCTAGAGAAAGCTAAAGAATATTTCATCAAATGTTTGGAAGAAGACGAAGAAGACTATTCAGCACTATACAATGTAGTGTACTGTTATGACTTTTTAGATCAGAACGAACAGGCTATTGAATACTTAACAAAATTCATAGACAGAAGTCCGTACAGCGAAGTGGCTTGGCACCAATTAGGTCGCCAATACTACACGCTTAAAAACTTTGAAAAAGCAGTTTGGGCATTTGATTATGCTACTCTAATTGATGATACTTTTTTAGGCGCTTATATGGAAAAAGCCAAAGCACTTGAAAAGCTAAAACGTTATGCAGATGCGATTGAATGCTACAAACTTACCACTGAAATTGATGATGCTACTTCATTTGCCCTATTACGCATGGGAAAATGCTATGAAAAATTAGACAATAAAGAACAAGCCTTAAAATATTTCCACAAAACGGTTCACGAAGATCCTTTATTAGACAAAGGTTGGATTGCTATTACCGATTTTTATATCGGTGAAAAAAATTACCAAAAAGCCTTGTATTATGTCAATAAAGCTTTAGGTATTGATGCCGATAATAGTTTTTACTGGAAACGCTACGCCGCCATTAATGAAGCGCTTCAGTTTTTTGAAGAAGCGGAAATTGGTTATAAAAAAGCTTTTGAAAACGGAGATATCAACTTAGATACTTTTGTTTTGTGGTCCAATGCTTTACAACAGTTAGGCGAATATGATGCGGCGATTGAAATTTTATTACAATCACTTGAAGTTTTTCCCGATGAATATGAAATCGAATACCGTTTAGGCGGATTGTACTATTTGATTGGTGATGGCAAAAGCGGAAAATATCATTTAACCAACGCATTGCGTTTAAACTTTAACAATCATACTATTTTAGTAGATTATTTCCCTGGAGTTTGGATGAGAAAAGCAGTGCAAACCCTTATCGAAAAATTTAGAAACTAATGCTTTTTTACAGGTCATTCTACACTAAAATTTTACAGAGTAGAATGGCTTTTTTATGATCTTATGAGAAAACTATTTCCTGACTATCTTTTAATTACACTAAAAGGAATTGCCATGGGAGCTGCCGATGTTGTTCCCGGAGTTTCCGGCGGAACAATCGCTTTTATTTCCGGAATTTACCAAGAACTTATCGACAGCATCAACAAAATCAATTTAGGAACCTTAAAAACCTTAAAAACCAGCGGAATTAAAACTACTTGGGCCTCAATCAACGGAAATTTTCTTTTGGCATTGGTTACAGGAATCGGAATCAGCGTATTGACTTTTTCTAAGATCATCACACATTTATTAGAAACCCAACCTATTTTGGTTTGGTCGTTCTTCTTTGGTTTAGTAATTGCAAGTATTGTTTTCATTTGGAAAGAAATCACGCATTGGAAACCCAAAAGTATTTTAGCTTTACTCATAGGAACACTACTTTCCTACTACATCACTATTGCCGAACCTACACAATCACCGGAAAGTTTCCCTTATCTATTCCTTTCCGGATTTTTAGCTATTATTGCTATGATCCTACCCGGAGTTTCAGGAGCTTTCATCTTACTTTTAATGGGGTCTTATGCTACTGTTATCGGTACAATTAACCAACTACGTGAAGGTTTAACCCAAATGAATTTTGAAATTTTATCACAGGCTATTTTAAAACTTGTTGTTTTTGCTTTAGGTGCCATTTTAGGTTTAAAATTATTTTCAAGAGTGTTAACTTGGATGTTTGCGCATCATAAAAACACCACTTTAGCGCTACTTATCGGGTTTATGATAGGTTCGTTGAATAAAATTTGGCCTTGGAAAATAGTTTTAGAAACGCGTATTAACAGTCACGGCGAAGTCGTTCCGTTTATAGAAAAAAGTATTTTACCGCAATATTTTGATGGCGATGCTAAAATTATTGGTGCTATTATTATGTCAGTTTTCGGATTTTTATTAATTTTTGGTCTTGAAAAATTAGCCCTTAAATTGGGGAAAAAAGAGTAAAAATGGGAAAAAAGAAAAAAATTAAAAAGCAATTGAAATATGGATTAGTTGGACGAAATATTTCCTATTCTTTTTCCAGAAAATATTTTGCCGAAAAATTTACTTTATTACATTTTGACAATTGCGAATATGTCAATTTTGATATTGCATCTCTTGAGGATTTTCCTAAAGTTATAGCTGAAACCAAAGGTTTAAAAGGCTTAAACGTTACCATTCCATACAAAGAAGACATTATTCCTTATTTAGATTCGCTTTCTAAAACCGCTAGAAAAATTGGTGCAGTAAACACCATTACGGTTTCAAAGAAAAAACTAAAAGGCTACAATACCGATTATTACGGATTCAAAAAAGCGTTACTTCCGTTGCTAGAAGAACACCATACTAAAGCTTTAATTTTAGGAACCGGTGGTGCAAGCAAAGCTATTGCTTTTGCACTTCGAAAACTTAAAATTGAATTTGATTACGTGAGCCGAACTCCATCGGAATATGAATTGTCTTATGACGAACTAAACGCTGATATTTTCAAAGAATACACCATCGTTATCAATACTACACCACTCGGAACACATCCTAATGTTGAAGCTTGTCCTCCTCTTAATTATAGTTTGTTTTCAACAAAACACATTGCTTTTGATTTGGTCTACAATCCGGAAGAAACCACCTTTATGAAAAAAGCAAAAGAATACGGAGCTAAAACACAAAATGGATATGAAATGCTGGTTTTTCAAGCGGAAAAAGCATGGCGAATTTGGAACAAATAAATGAATTACACCAACTCTAAGTATAATAACAATCTCTATGGCAGATTATATAATTCTAAAATTAAAAATCGCTCATTAAATTTAAACTCCTAACTTCCTAATCTTAAACGACAAACCAATTTCATTGGCTCAAAAAAGCATACATTTGTCGGATTTTCTTTGAATTTTCATTCTGCTTTACTATCTTGGTACACAATTAGTAACCTTAAGCATTTAAAAAATGTTAGAAGATAAGCATGATAACCTGCACGAAGCAGATGGACAACCACAATTAGAGTCGCAAGAAAATGTTGTTGTAAAACCACAATCTGTTCAAGAAGAAATTGATAATTCTAATGCAGAAGAAAACGAAGACGACTCTTTAAAAGACAGACATAGTATCCCTATGCTGGATTATGATTCCATGTCCATGGAAGAACTCACTGCTGAACTGGAAAAACTGGTTAAGAACTACCAAGTAATGTCTATTAAAGACCATGCCGAAGAAATTCGCAAGGCTTTTATGAACCATTACAGCAATCTACTGGATGAAAAGCGTGAAGAATTTAACGCTTCTAACACGGACGAAAATGCTGAATTTGAATATCATTTACCTATCAAGCATAAATTTGACGAGGTATATGATTCTTACAAAGAAAAACGCAATCAACATTATAACCAATTACAAAAAAATCTAAAAAGTAATTTAACGAAGCGTACCGAACTTATCGAAGAGCTTAAAGCTTTAGTTGATAATACAGAGGAGACACTTACGATTGCCGACATGTTTAAGCGTTTAAACGATATTCGAGAACAATGGAAAAATGCAGGATCTATTCCTCGTGATAAATACAACATTGTTTGGAACAATTACCACTTCCATATCGAACGTTTCTACGATATGATTCACTTAGACAAGGAAGCTCGAGACCAAGATTTTAAACACAATTTAGAGCAAAAACAAGAAATCATTGGTAAAGCTAAAGAACTTTTACAAGAAGAAGATGTCTTAAAAGCCTTTCGTGAGTTACAAATGCTACACCGCGTTTGGAAAGAAGAAATTGGACCTGTAGATCGTGAACATCGTGAAGCTATTTGGAACGAGTTCAGCGATATTACAAAAGAAATGCACGACAAACGCGAAGCGTATATGTCTACGATTAAAGATCGTGAAGTTGAAAATCTTACAAAGAAGAAAGGAATTATTGCTCAAATCATTGCTTTAGGAAAAGAAAATATTACTTCGCACAATGGTTGGCAAGAGCAAATCAAAAAAATGGAAAGCTTAAGAGAAGCCTTCTTTAAAGCCGGGAAAGTACCTGCTGAAGTGAACGAACAAACTTGGGACGAATTCAAAACAGCTGTTCGAGATTTTAATTCCAATAAAAATGCTTTTTACAAAGAAATTAAAAACGAACAACAAGATAACCTGAATAAAAAGTTAGCATTGGTAGAACAAGCCAAGTCTTTAAAAGAAAGTGAAGATTTTGATACCGTTACACCAATTATGAAAAAAATTCAGGATGACTGGAAGAAAATTGGTCACGTTCCTAGAAAATATTCTGATAAAATTTGGGCTGAATTTAAAGACGCTTGTAATCACTATTTTGACCGCTTACATCAAGTACGAAATGCTGAAAACAAAGTAGAAATAGAAGCTTTTGACAAGAAAAAAGATTATTTAGAAGAATTAAAATCTTTTGTTTTAAGCGGCGATCACAAAACCGATTTAGACGCTATAAAAGCACATATTGAATCTTGGAAAGCTATTGGTAGAGTTCCTCACAACCGCCGTCATATTGAAGGTAAATTCAATAAAATTTTAGATGCTTTATTTGAAAAATTAAGTTTGTCTAAAAAAGATACCGAATTGATGAAGTTTGATGCTAAATTGGAACAATGGGTTGAAAATGAAGACAATCATGCCATTGAAAAAGAGCAATTCTTTATCAGAAAGAAAATTGACGAAGTGCAAAATGAGATCTTCCAATTGGAAAACAACATTCAGTTTATTACCAATGCCAAAAAAGACAATCCATTCTTAAAAGAAGTTCAAAAGAACATTGAACGTCACAAAGAAGATTTGAAACTTTGGAAAGACAAATTAGCAAAATTAAGAGAAATTTAATACCAAACCCCGAGTGAAAGCTTGGGGTTTCTTTTGTCTTATATACTGATTTTTATTCTATTAAAAAAGGGTATTTCTCGTAGCATTATCAATTCTTCTTTTATTTTACTTCTTCTTAAAAAAAACTACCTTTGAATTTCATCGAAATCTTTTACCATGTTTGATTACCGTTTAAAAGTATTTTATACCGTTGCTACCCGGCTGAGCTTTACCAAAGCCGCACAGGAACTGCATATCAGTCAGCCTGCGGTAACCAAACACATCAGAGAAATTGAACAACAGTTCAACACCAAGCTGTTTGACCGCAAAGGTGCAAGCATCCAACTTACACAAAGTGGTAAGATTTTATATGATTATGCTGTAAAAATCAGAGGCATTTATCGTGATTTGGAATTTGAAATGCATCAAGTAAATCAAAAGCAAAAAGGCAGACTTAGAATCGGAGCCAGTACTACGGTTGCGCAATATATTTTACCTGAAATTTTAGCTACTTTTCACTCGTATTATAAAGACATTCAAATTGAATTGATTACGCACAATACTGAAACCATTTCTTCATTACTGGAAAACCATACTATTGATTTGGGAATTATTGAAGGTGCTTCGCAATCTTCACTTTTGGAATATCATCCTTTTAAAAAAGATGAGATTGTGTTGGTTGCGCGTGCCCAACATCCTTTAGAAAATGCAACTTTAAAGCTAAATGATCTTTACGATACGGAACTGATTTTTCGCGAACCGGGTTCGGGTACTCAGGAATTCATCGAAAAACATCTACAGGATAAAGGTATTGCTCTTGAAAAATTGCAAGTTATCATGCATTTAGGAAGCAGCGAAAGCATCAAAAACTATCTGTTGCATTCTCAAGCAATGGCTTTTTTGTCTATTAGCAGCATTTTTCAGGAATTACAGAATCACACGCTTTCTATAATCGATATTAAAAGCTTTAATATTAATAGAACTTTCCAACTTATTTTACCGAAAGGCGAACGTTCGGAACTTATCAGCCTTTTCATGCAATTTCTTAACTATAACTTTTAGTTATCCGTCAAAACAAAATACAATTGGTTTGGTAATATAAAAATAAAGACTTTTGAATTCAGTAATTCAAAAAAATCTACTGATGAAAAGTATTGTTCAACCTCATTTTTTCCCCAAAGCATTATTTGTAACCTTAGGAATGCTTTGCTTTATTCCTTTTATATCTTCTCCTTCGGCTTTAGTCTTAGGTTTTATAACGGCATTAATAATAGGAAATCCA
Source organism: Flavobacterium sp. U410 (assembly GCF_053570605.1). NCBI lineage: Bacteria > Pseudomonadati > Bacteroidota > Flavobacteriia > Flavobacteriales > Flavobacteriaceae > Flavobacterium > Flavobacterium sp. U410. The sequence continues at coordinate 3,983 of NZ_JBSEFI010000024.1, read as the reverse complement.
TTCGAAAAACAATTGCATCGCATAATACACCTATTGTTACAAATTTCAATTGTAGGCTTAGGTTTTGGCTTGTCTATCGATGAAGCTTTGACCGCCGGAAAAACAGGTTTTAGTTTAACCGCTATAAGTATTTCAGTTCTTTTAATTCTTGGCTATGCTTTGGGTAAAATCTTCAAAATGGAAACTGCATTATCTTATTTAATTTCTGTTGGAACAGCTATTTGTGGCGGAAGTGCTATTGCTGCTGTTTCTCCTATTATCAAGCCTAATCCTCGTCAAATTTCACTAGCGTTAGCCATTGTATTTACACTGAACTCTATTGCCTTGTTTATTTATCCGATAATTGGTCATTTCTTAGGATTAACCCAAGAACAGTTTGGTTTATGGTGTGCTATTGGCATACATGATACCAGTTCAGTTGTAGGAGCTGCCAGTAAATATGGCGATGAAGCACTGAAAATTGCCACTACAGTTAAATTGGCTCGAGCTTTATGGATCATTCCGATCTCTTTATTTTCCATGTATTGGTTTAAAAATCAGTTTTCAAAAATTAAAATCCCATGGTTTATCGGACTATTTATTGTAGCAATTCTGCTGAATAGTTACTTTCCTGTATTCAACTCTCTAACACCTACCATTACACAATTCTCTAAATCGGGGTTGGCTTTAACTTTATTCTTAATCGGCTCCACTTTTACACTTCAAACCCTAAAAAGCATTGGAATAAAACCGTTACTCTTTGCCGTCATTCTTTGGCTCGTAATTAGTACAGGAAGTTTGTTTTTTATCGTTCATCTTTAAAATTCGTATTCTCGCTCTACTTTAGCAATCCTGACTTTATAGCTTTCGTACCAAAGGATTTTACCTTTTTCCTGAGCTAAAAGATGTTCGCTATTTTGTTTCCAATTGTGAATGGCTTCCAGACTTTCCCAATAAGAAACCGTAATCCCGATTTCACTTCTGGCACTTTCCACTCCTAAAAATCCGGATTGATTTTCTGCTAATTCTAACATTCGCGATGCCGTTTCTGAATATCCATCATCAATTGCTGTTCTTAATGAAGTAAAAATAACGGCATAATAAGGTAGTTTTTCATTTATTGAATGCATTTGACTCATTGAATTTGGATTGTTTAAACATTTATAAAGGCTAAATTAAATCTTTAGCGTTTTGATTTTTAAGAAAATTTAAATTAAATAGTAAGATGTTTTTTAAAACAGCAAATTATTATTACAAATCTCATTACATTATTCACATCATTATTACGTTTTCGTTAAAAAAAACTCAATACTTTTTTATTCACTTTTCAATTAAATAATTACCTTTATACCGTTAAAATCGTTAGCCAATCTAAGATGGAACGAATTTAGCTCAAAAAAGAACTAAAAACAAAACTGTCAATTTTTTAAAAAACCAATAAAAATCAATCATAAAAAATTGCAATCGTTATGAAATATTATTTAAGCTCCTGTAACTGACAATAATTGAGTTTCTTAACTCATGATTGTTTTTCTAAAAAACATTCAACTCCAAAAAACAAAGATAAACTAACTACACACACTCATTTTGAATTCATCTTATGAAAAAACAAATTATTATCGTTGGAGGTGGATTTGCAGGATTAAGATTAGCCCGCGAATTATCAAACACTGATTATCAGGTGATGGTCATTGACCGCAATAACTTTCATCAATTTCAACCTTTATTCTATCAAGTTGCCACATCTCGTTTAGACGCCAGTAATATTTCCTTTCCACTTCGAAAAGTATTCAATGATTCTGAAAATGTGACACTTCGTATTACAAATGTACTAAAAGTTATTCCTGAAGAAAACACTTTGGTTACCGAAATCGGAAACTTTTCGTATGATCATTTAGTTTTGGCCACCGGAGCCGACACTAATTATTTTGGCAATGAAAACATTCGCCAACATGCTTTTCCTATGAAAAGTACAGTCGAAGCACTTTACATTAGAATGCGTATTCTCCAAAATTTTGAAGACATGTATAAGACTCAAGATTTAGGAGTTCGAGAAGGGTTATACAACTACGTTATTGTAGGCGGGGGCCCTACAGGAGTAGAGCTTGCCGGTGCTTTAATGGAAATGAAACAGTATGTTTTACCAAAAGATTATCAAGATTTGGATATCAGTAAAATGAAAATCTACTTGATTGAAGCCGGTCCGAGATTGTTAGCCGCCATGTCTGAGTATTCTTCTAAAAAGGCGAAAAAGTATTTAGACGACATGGGAGTTGATGTTATGGTTCAAACTCAGGTGAAAGATTATGATGGCCAATGGGTAGAACTTGCCGATGGTACTAAAATCCGTTCCAATTTATTGATTTGGGCTGCCGGTGTTGCCGGAAATTATCCTGAAGGGATTGATACCAAGATAAAAGTACGTGGTAATCGAATGAAGGTCAATGAATTTCATCAAGTAGAAGGTTATGATAATATTTATGCCATTGGTGACATTTCTTACATGGAAACCCAACAATTTCCACACGGTCATCCTCAATTGGCAAATGTAGCTATACATCAAGCGGGAAATTTAGCTCATAATTTTAAGCAAAAACTAAAAGGCAAAAAATTCAAATCATTCTATTATACCAACAAAGGAAGTATGGCTACTGTAGGTCGAAGCAAGGCTGTTGTCGATTTACCTAAATTTAAATTCGGTGGCTTTATTGCCTGGTTGACTTGGATGTTGTTACACCTTTTATTTATCATGGGAATGCGTAACCGAATTCATGTATTTGTAAACTGGACAGCTGCTTATTTTAATAAAAATTCTTCTTTACGATTGATTTTCAAACCGTACATTCGAGACGATAAATAATAACAAACAAAAAATCCGAAGCAAAATTTTACTTCGGATTTCTTTATTATATACTAATAACTCTCTTTTTATTCTTTCTTAAAAGAAGAAAATACCTTTCCAAACATTTTTACAACAAACACAACTAAAATACCTGCAATTAGTCCAGAGGTAATTTCTTTTATAATTGATGGCACTTGAGGCAATAAATGGTGTAAAAAGTCAATATTATGAACTAAAATTCCACCGGAAACCATAATTAAAGCTATAGTTCCCACAACACCTAACAAACGAATAACAACAGGAAGTGCTTTGATTAAGAAATTTCCTAAGCTCGATAAAAACCCTTTGTTATTGGAACGTTTTAAAAGGTTGAAACCCGCATCGTCCATACGAACAATCAAGGCTACAATTCCGTAAACACCAACAGTTGCCAAAAAAGCTACAAAAGTTACCGTCAAAATTTGGGTTCCAATGCTTTTATCTAGAACAGTCCCCAAAGCCATTATGACAATCTCAATAGATAAAATGAAATCAGTTGTAATAGCCGATTTTACTTTTACTTTCTCAGCTTCTAAGCCAGTATCTTCTACAACTCCTATTTGATTTTCAGTCACTTTTTCTTTGCGATGAAAAAGATATTCTATTATTTTTTCTACACCTTCAAATGCTAAGAACAGTCCTCCACACACTAGAATAACTTTAATAGCAATTGGAAAAAAGTAATTAAGCGCTAATGCAATTGGAATAATAATTAATTTATTAAGAAATGAACCTTTGGTAATTGCCCAGAGTACGGGTAACTCGCGCGATGATACAAATCCGGTTGCTTTTTCCGCATTTACTGCTAAATCATCTCCTAAAATTCCAGCGGTTTTTTGAGTTGCAATCTTACTGCTCATTGCTACGTCGTCCATCAAAGATGCAATATCATCTAAAATTGCAAAAATACCTGATGCCATAAAATAGTATTGTTTTTGTATTGGGTTGTAAAATTAGTCTTTATTCTTATGAAAATAGTAAAACTATTATTTAAAATTTACTCAATGTTAATTGACTGATAATGAACTTTAAAAGCTAGAATCGCTTCGCTTCTTCCATTTGAGTTATTTGAAAATCAAAGATTTTCCAATTCCTTATTTTGGTAAGCGCTTCGCTTCTTCCA
>NZ_JBSEFI010000023.1:0-62593 GCF_053570605.1 Flavobacterium sp. U410 | reverse complement strand
ACGGATCCGCTGTTGACCCGACTGAAATAAACATTACTGTTGTTACCAATGATCCTGAATTAACGCTGAATCCTGACGGTACTGTTTCCGTTGATCCTAGTGCTACTCTGGGAACATATACACTGGAATACCAAATTTGTGAAGTAGCCAATCCGACAAACTGTGATACCGCTACTGTTACTATTACGGTGTTACAACAAGAACTTGTTATTTACAATGCTATTTCTCCTAATAACGATGGTGTTAATGATAGCTTCTTAATTCAAGGACTAGAAAATTATCCTGACAATGAGGTTGAAATTTATAACAGATGGGGAACTAAAGTTTACGCTGCTAGAAGTTATAATAATACTTCTGTTGCTTTCAACGGTTATTCTAATGTAGACCGATCGTTAAATCAAAACGAAGGACTTCCTTCCGGAACGTATTTTTATATCATAAAATATACGGATAACGATGGTAACAGTGTAAACAAAACAGGATATCTGTATTTAAATTAAAAAATCACAAATAATTTTTAAATCAATTTTTTAGAAAAGTAATCATGATCAAGAAAAGTCTTTTATTTATAATGTTATTTGTGGGTTTAATTGCATTTTCTCAGCAAGATTCACAATATACGCAGTATATGTACAATACAATTAACATCAATCCTGCCTATGCCGGATCCCGAGATGCTCTTTCCATGTTTTTATTACATAGAAGTCAGTGGGTTGGATTAGATGGTGCACCAGTAACCAATAATGTTTCTGTACATACTCCTATTGGAGGTTCTAACTTTGGAATTGGAGTTTCTTTTATTAATGATCGTATAGGTCCTGTTGATGAAAATACTATTTCAGCTGATTTAGCTTATTTCATTCAGGTTTCAGAGAATTATAAACTATCGGTAGGTTTAAAAGGTACGGCTAATTTATTTAATCTTGATGTCAATAAACTAAACATCTATAATCCAACTGATCTACAATTTCAAAATTCAGATACTGATTTTTCTCCAAATATCGGAGCTGGTCTTTATTTGTTTTCTGACCGAACATATGTTGGTTTATCTGTTCCTAGTTTTTTTGAAACTAATCGTTATAATGACAATGATGTTACGATTACCAAAGATCGTATGCATTTCTACTTTATGGCAGGTCACGTATTTGACTTAGGAGAAAACATCAAATTCAAACCCGCATTATTAGCAAAAGCCGTTGAAGGAGCTCCTTTGCAAGCTGATATTACAGCGAACTTCTTATTTTATGAGAAATTTACTTTGGGAGCAGCTTATCGTTGGGATGCCGCTGTAAGTGCACTAGCCGGATTCCAATTAAGTGATTCTATATTTTTAGGTTATGGCTATGATATGGAAACAACCAAACTACGTCATTACAATTCAGGATCTCATGAAATCTTTTTGCGATTTGAGTTATTTAATAAATACAGCCAACTGATTTCTCCAAGATTCTTTTAAAAAATTGTACTATGAAAAAACACATCATTATATCAACACTAATCATTGCTAATGCTATTTCTTTTGCTCAGGAAAAAAAAGTAGAAAAGGGCAATAAAGAATATGAAAAATATGCCTATTCTGATGCTATTCAAGCATACGAAAAAGCAGCAGAAAAAGGATATTACAACACTGAAATGCTAAAAAAATTGGGTAACGCATATTATTTTAATGCTAATTTCAAGGAAGCTGGCAAATGGTATGCTAAACTTTTTGAAACTACAAGTGAAAATATAGAGCCTGAATATTACTATAGATATTCTGACTGTCTAAAAGCTGAAGAAAACTATACTACTGCTAATCAGTTTTTAGATAAATTCTCAGAAAAAGCTTCTTCCGATTCACGAGCTATATTGTATTCAAAAAACAAAAATTATTTGAACGATATTCAAACCAATTCCGGAAGATATGAAATAGAAAACGCTGGAATTAATTCCGAATTATCTGATTATGGTGGATTTATTTACAACGACCAATTAATTTTCACGTCTAATCGCAGTGTAATAACTTGGGCAAAAAGAAAACATTCTTGGACAAACCAACCATTGTCAAAATTATATAGTGTTTCTTTAAATGATACAACAAAATCTCCTGAATCTTTTTCTAAAAAATCAGATACTAGATTCTATGAATCTACTGCTGTTTTTACAAAAGATGGTAATACTATTTATTTTACCCGAAACAATTATAGTAACGGAAAAAGAGGAAAAGACGCTAAAGGCACAACTCATTTACAATTATACAAAGCAGAATTAATTGATGGAAAATGGAAGAACATTACAGCCTTACCTTTCAACAGCAGTGATTATAGTACTGCTCATCCCGCTTTAAGTCCGGATGGAAAAACATTATATTTCGCATCAGATATGCCTGGTACAAAAGGTCAGTCCGATATTTTTAAAGTTGCCATTAATACTGATGGTTCTTTTGGAACTCCTGTTAATTTAGGTGATGCCGTAAATACTGAAGGAAGAGAAACTTTCCCTTTTATCTCTGAAAATAATGAATTCTATTTTGCTTCAGATGGACATCCCGGTTTAGGAGGATTAGATATTTTTGTGTTTAAATTATTTGAAGACGGTTCAAAATCTGATATAATCAACGTCGGAAAACCGATAAACAGCTCTTTTGACGATTTTTCTTTCTTTATAAATAATCAACGAACCGGTTATTTTTCATCAAACAGAGAAGGTGGACTAGGTTATGATGACATTTATAAATTTAAAGAAACAACTCCTATTTCATTTATCACCAAACAAGCTTTTGAAGGAACAGTAACTGATGAAAAAACATCAAAAGTTTTACCAAATGCTTTAGTTGAATTATTTGACAGTAATGGAACCAAAATAAGTGAAACATATACTGACGCAAAAGGAAAATTTTACTTTGAAGAACTGAAAAGCAACACACAATATACGGTTCGTTCTAAATCTACGGATTATGAGGTTAAGAATTTCTCTTTTACAACAGAGAAAAACAATGGAAAAACAATCATTGAGACACCACTTCCTAAGATCGAAAAGAAATTCAAAAAAGGTGATGATTTAGCTAAACTATTAACCATTAAAACTATCTATTTTGATTTAGGAAAATGGAATATCAGACCTGATGCTGCTAATGAATTAGAAAAAATTGTAACTGTGATGAAAGAAAACCCTACCATGAAAATAGAGGTTCGTTCTCACACCGACAGTAGAGGTTCGGCAAAATCTAATTTGAAATTATCCGACAATCGAGCTAAATCAACTGCTGCATGGATCATTAATCAAGGAATTACAGAAGACAGAATCACAGGAAAAGGTTACGGAGAGTCGCAATTAATCAATAAATGTGCAGACGGTATTAAATGTACTGAAGAAGAACACCAACAAAACAGAAGAAGTGAATTTATTATTACAAATCTATAAAAAACCTTTTTTCCCTATTCTCCATAATTAAAATAACGGCTTAATGCCGTTATTTTTTTATCTTTGAGTTAAATAACTTCTTATCATGATTCTATCAGAAATTCTTAAGGTTTTAGAACAAATGGCTCCACTTGCTTATGCAGAAGATTTTGATAATGTAGGCTTACTAACAGGACAACCTCATCAAAAGATTAGTGGGATTTTGGTATGCCATGATGCCTTAGAAACAGTTATTGATGAAGCCATTACAAAAGATTGTAATTTAGTCGTTTGCTTCCATCCTATCCTATTCAGCGGTATCAAAAAAATAACCGGTAAAAATTATGTGGAAAGAGCAATCATCAAAGCCATTAAAAATGATATAGCCATTTATGCCGTTCACACTGCGTTAGATAATCATAAAAAAGGAGTAAATAAGATATTTTGTAATGCTTTAAGACTGACAAATACTCAAATATTAGTTCCAAAATCAAACTATATCAAAAAGCTCGTTACCTATACTATTCCTGAAAATGCAGAAAAATTGCGCAACGCACTTTTTGATGCAGGAGCGGGCAAAATTGGTAATTATGAAGATTGTAGTTTCAACAGCAAAGGAATTGGAACCTATTTAGGCGGAGAAGATAGTCAACCGGAAATTGGCGAACGTTTTGAATTTGTAGAAAACTCCGAAATCAAAATCGAAGTGACTTTTGAGAAACATTTGCAGCATCCAATTCTAAAAGCACTATTTCAAAATCATGTTTACGAAGAAATCGCTTACGAAATTTATTCTTTAGATAACGAACACCAAAATATCGGTTTAGGAATGGTTGGGATATTAGAAAATCCACTAACCGAATTGGAATTCTTGACTTTTGTCAAAGAAAAAATGCAATGCGGTGGCATTCGTCATAGTGCTTTCACGCAAAAACCGATACAAAAAGTGGCTGTTTTAGGTGGTTCCGGAAGTTTTGCTATTAAAAATGCTATTGCCGTTGGAGCCGATGCTTTTTTGACTGCCGATTTAAAATATCACCAATTTTATGAAGCCGAAGGAAAACTTCTTTTGGCTGACATCGGACATTTTGAAAGTGAAAGATTTACAAAAAATTATATTGTTGATTATCTTAAAGAAAAAATCACTAATTTTGCAATCATTTTATCAGAGGAAAATACAAACCCGGTTCAATATTTTTAATATGGCAAACACAAAAGAATTAAGTGTAGAAGACAAATTAAGAGCGCTTTACAGTTTACAACTTGTTGATTCTAAAATAGATGAAATCAAAAGTGTACGTGGCGAATTACCTTTAGAAGTTGAAGATTTAGAAGACGAAGTAGCAGGTCTTTCCACTCGTTTAGAAAAATTCAAAAGTGACTTAGAAACCATTGATGCTCAAATTAAGGAAAAGAAAAATGCAATCGACGAGCATAAAAGTACCATAAAAAAATACCTAGAGCAACAAAAAAATGTTCGTAATAACAGAGAATTTAACTCTTTATCTAAAGAAATTGAATTCCAGGAATTAGAAATTCAATTGGCTGAAAAACACATTCGTGAAATGAAAGCTTCAATTGAACACAAAAAAGAAGTAGTTTCTCAGACTAAAGAAAAATTAGACGCGAAACAGACACACTTAAAACACAAAAAAGCGGAATTAAACGATATTATGGCTGAAACTGAAAAAGAAGAAAACTTCTTATTAGAAAAATCAGCAGAATTTCAAAAACAAATTGAAGATCGTTTATTAACTGCTTACAACAGAATAAGAGGAAGTGTTCGCAATGGTTTAGCTGTTGTTTCTATTGAGCGTGGAGCTTCTGCCGGATCTTTCTTTACTATTCCACCACAAACGCAAATGGAAATTGCCGGACGTAAAAAAATCATTACTGATGAACACAGTGGACGTATTTTAATCGATAGCTTCCTTGCTGAAGAAGTAAAAGAAGAAATAGAAAACTTATTTGCTAAATTGTAAAAATCAGTAAATTAAAGATACAAAAAATCCCAAAATGAAATTTCATTTTGGGATTTTTTACATTATACTAAAATACAATATTACTATTCAATACAAGTAAGAATTTGAGAAGAAGGTAACATTTTAGTTACACCAGTCCAAGTTAAACCCTGCATTGATAATACATTGTTTTGAATTAAAATAGGCTGTATCTGCTGGAGCTCTTACTCCTTGTAAAGCTTTTACAAGTGTCTGGTCAGAACTCGAATTCTGCTTTACTGCTTTACCTTTAAAGCTTAAAGAACTAAAACTAGCAATAGTTACAAACAAAATAATTACTCCAATAATTTTAAATAATTTTTTCATAATTGAATAAATAATAAATTTTACCTACCTTTTTTTTGTCGCCTTCAGCTTCTCGACTAGGTCTTAGAGTAATTCTTTCTATCAAAAACATTTTTATTCTTGGATATCCAAAACAAAAATAAGAATTAAAATTAAAAAGTAGGTAAAATCTTAAAAAAATAACAAACATTCATTATAATCTATCCTTTTCAGATTCTTTATTGTTTTTATTTATACTTGTATAAAAATTCAATATCTACAATAGAATTTAATAAAAAAATACCTTGATACATTTGAAAAAATTAAAATCCTAATATATCAAGTATGAAAAAAATAATCTTAGTAGCAAGTATGTTAGCTTTTCTGAGCTGTAACAGTAGCAAGGAAGAGAACACTGCAGAAGGCGAAAGCTGTCCTTTTGGTTTTGGTAGCAAGCCTAAAAAAGAAATGGAAAAAGAAGGTGCAACAACCAATAAAGATTGGTGGCCAAACCAACTAGATTTAAGTACTCTTCGTGCTAACTCTACTCTTTCAAATCCTTTGGGTGAAAATTTTGACTACACTAAAGAATTTAGTAGTTTAGATTATTTCGCTTTAAAAGAAGACATTCGAAAAATATTAACAAACTCACAAGACTGGTGGCCTGCAGACTATGGTCATTATGGTCCATTTTTTATTCGTATGGCTTGGCACTCGGCCGGAACGTATCGTACAGGTGACGGACGAGGCGGAGGCGGCGAAGGTCAACAACGATTTGCACCTTTGAATTCATGGCCTGATAACGGAAACTTAGATAAAGCTAGACGCTTATTGCAACCTGTTAAACTAAAATACGGTCAAAAAATTTCTTGGGCTGACCTTATGATTCTTGCAGGTAACGTTGCACTAGAAGACATGGGATTCCCTACCATTGGATTTGCCGGTGGTCGCGCTGACACTTGGGAACCGCAAACTGTTAATTGGGGAGAAGAAAAAAAATGGGTAGAAGAACACCGGAACCCGGAACATTTAGCAAATGCGTTATCCGCTACAGAAATGGGACTTATTTATGTAAATCCTGAAGGACCAAATGCTAATCATGATCCTAAAAATGCAGCATTAGCTATTCGTGCTACTTTTGCCAGAATGGGAATGAATGATGAAGAAACTGTTGCTCTTATCGCCGGCGGACACTCTTTTGGTAAAACTCACGGTGCCGGACCGGCAACTCACGTTGGAAAAGCTCCGGAAGCAGCTGACATCGAAGAGCAAGGTTTAGGCTGGAAAAGTTCATACAAATCAGGAAAAGGAACAGATGCTATTACTTCAGGCTTAGAAGTAACTTGGACTACTGACCCAACAAAATATACACATGGTTTCTTTAAATCTTTATTTGAACACGAATGGGAATTAACAAAAAGTCCGGCAGGAGCTTATCAATGGGTTGCCAAAGATCCTAAAGTAATGGTTCCTGATGCATTTGATAAAGACAAAAAACATAAACCTACCATGCTAACTACAGATCTTTCGCTTCGAGAAGATCCTATTTACAATAAAATTTCGAAACGCTTTTTAGATCATCCGGAAGAATTTACCAGAGCCTTTGCTCGTGCATGGTTCAAATTAACACATCGCGATTTAGGACCAAAAACAAGATATGTCGGCCCGGAAGTACCAAAAGAAGATTTTATTTGGCAAGATCCGCTTCCGAAAGCAGATTACGAACAAATCAATGCAACGGATATCGCTAACTTGAAAAAAACGATTTTAACTTCAGGTTTAACTTCCTCTGAATTGGTTTCTACAGCTTGGGCTTCTGCGGCTTCTTTCCGTGGTTCCGATTACAGAGGTGGTGCCAATGGTGCTCGCATTCGTTTGGAACCTCAAGTGAACTGGGAAGCTAATAATCCGGCGCAACTTAAAAAAGTATTGGCTGCTTTAGAAAAAATACAAGTTGATTTTAATGCTAAATCAGTTAAAAAGAAAGTTTCAATGGCCGATCTAATTGTTCTTGGTGGTTCTGCAGCTGTAGAAGAAGCGGCTAAAAAAGCAGGTATTGCTATTGCTGTTCCGTTTACTGCAGGACGAGTTGATGCTACGCAAGACCAAACAGATGCTCCATCTTTCGCTGTTTTAGAGCCTATTGCTGATGGTTTCCGTAACTATTTAAATGTAAATCATCCGGCAAAATCAGAAGAATTATTAATCGATAAAGCCGAACTACTGACTTTAACTGCATCGGAATTAACAGTTTTAGTAGGTGGATTACGTGCATTAGATGCCAATTATGACCATTCGAAATATGGAATTTTCACGAATCAACCAGGTGTTTTGACAAATGATTTCTTCGTAAATCTATTAAGTATGGATACCGAATGGACTGCTATTGATGATAAAAAAGAATTCTTCCAAGGAAAAGACCGCAAAACGGGAGCGACAAAATATACTGCAACCCGTGCCGATTTAATCTTTGGTTCTAATTCAGAATTAAGAGCTTTAGCAGAAGTTTATGCAAGTTCAGATGCGAAAGAAAAATTCGTGAAAGATTTCGTTGCTGCTTGGGTTAAAGTTATGAACTTAGATCGTTTCGATTTAAAGAAATAAGAATTTTACATATTAACCAATTGAAAAAGGCAGTTTGGAAACAGACTGTCTTTTTTGCATTCTTCCTGTGATATGAAAACCAACATGCATAAATGAAATCTGGCATTATTTAAAAAACTCTCTCAAAAGTTTTTCCATTAAACTTATAAACACCTGAGTTTGTCATTCCAAAGAGTAAGTTATTGGCATTATCTTTATAAATACACCAAATCATGGATGAAGAAAGCGTATTGTCTATGGTGTAATTAGTCATCGTAGTTCCATCAAATTTCCATGCTCCTGTATCTCTATCACCAAACCAAATATTTCCTTCGCTATCTTCTTCAATTGCAAAAACATGTTCTAGTGTACCTGTTGGAGATTTAGCACCGCTTTTTTTACTTTCAGGATGTATTAAATTTTGTTTTTCAGAAAAATTAATAGTCGTGTCACCTTGTTTTAACAAAACTCCTATTCCATTATTACCTATCCACAATCTACCTTTCGAATCTTCAAAAACACTTCTCACATGTAACATCCCATTTTCCATATTCAAACCTAAAGAAACATCATCAATTATCGTAAATTGAATACCATTGTAGCCATAAACTCCACTATAACTTGCGATCCATTCTGTATTTTTTCCTGTTGCATGGCTTGTTACTACATTATTATCTCCTCTATTTTCAAGTTTTGGAAACGGAAATGATAAAAAATATACTTGTTGACCATCATATCGATAAACGCCATCGGTATTACCCGCAGTAAACCAAAGGTCATCTTTTGTTTTAATCCATTTGTTGTTTGTATTTCTAATTTCTTCCTTTGGATAATTGGCGATGGTTTTTCCATCATAACTACAAGGTCCGTTTGCGGTTTCAAACCATATAGTTCCTTTTGAATCTTCTTGAATAGAACGTACTTGGTTATCCGGCAAACCTTCTTTAGTTGTAAAATATTCAAATGTTTTTCCATTAAATTTACAAGTTCCTTCAGTATGACTTCCCAACCAATAATTTCCTTTTCTGTCTTGCAAAATAGCACGTATTCCTGAAGTAAATTGAAGTGAATCTGATTTTAAAGTGTTTAAAACTTTACTATCTATTGGTTCAATTTTAGCTACTTTTTTCTCTATACATGAAAAATTAAGCAGCACTAATAGTAATGGTATGAACATCTTCAGAAAATTTTTCATTTGTAGTTTTATTGATTTTCACTCTAAAATAATCAAAAACAACCACTTTATAGCCTTTTATAGCTTCAAAATTAAACGTATTCATAACTAGTAAAAGTTTATCTTTGCATTTATGGAAGAAAACAAAACACGTATTAATAAATTTTTATCGGAAAGCGGATTTTGTTCGCGTCGCGAAGCCGATAAATTAATTGAACAAGGTCGCGTTACCATTAACGGACAAATTCCTGAAATGGGAACCAAAGTTGGATCCGATGACGAAGTACGTGTTAATGGCAAATTAATCAATGAAAAAAAAGAAGGCTTTGTGTATTTGTTATTCCATAAACCTGTTGGTATAGAATGTACTACGAACCAAAGCGTCAAAGGAAATGTGGTGGATTATATCAATTATCCTGAGCGTATTTTTCCTATTGGTCGTTTAGACAAAGCCAGTGAAGGCTTATTATTAATGACAAACGATGGCGACATTGTAAATAAAATTCTTCGTGCGCGTAACAATCACGAAAAAGAATATATTGTTACGGTGAGTAAACCGATTACCGAGCGTTTTATTCAGCGAATGAGTAATGGTGTGCCTATTTTAGACACAATTACCCGTAAATGTAAAGTAGAACAAATTAGCAAATACACCTTCCGTATTATTTTAACACAAGGTTTGAATCGCCAAATTCGTAGAATGTGTGAATATTTGGATTACGAAGTAACGGCTTTAAAACGCATTCGCATTATTAATATCTCGCTTGATGTTCCTGTTGGAAAATACCGTGAATTAACGAAAAAAGAACTTGACGATTTAAATAAGTTGATTGAACCTTCTAGCAAAACGGAAGAAGCGAGTTTACCTGCAAATAACAAAAAGACTTTTTCGGGCAAGAGAAATTATGGAACGAGAAATCGTTAATAAAAGCTACATACCATTTTAGAAACTTACGAAAAATGGATAAATACAAAGAAACATTTGAAACTTGGAATAAAGTTGCCTCGTTATACGAAGAAAAGTTTATGAACTTCAATTTATACGATGAAACTTATGATTTTATTTGTAAATCGGTTTCTAAAAACCAAGCAAAAATTTTAGACATTGGTTGTGGTCCCGGAAATATTTCAAAATATCTTTTATCGCAAAGACCCGATTTTGATATTTTGGGTATCGATATTGCTCCAAATATGATTGAACTGGCAAAAAAGAATAATCCAACAGCTAATTTTTTAGTTATGGACAGCCGAAATATTAATGAAATTCAATCGAAGTTTGACGCAATTGTTTGTGGCTTTTGTTTGCCTTATTTGTCTCAAACCGACTGTAAAAAGTTTATAACTGATTGTTACCATTTACTTCATGAAAACGGATTAATTTATTTAAGTTTTGTAGAAGCCGAATCGTATAAATCTGAGTTTAAAACTTCAAGCACAGGCGACCGCGTTTTCTTTTACTTTCACAACTTAAATGATTTAAAAAACCAACTTACAACTACAGGTTTTAGTAACCAAATTGTTTTTAACGTTGACTTTAAAAGATCTGAAAATGAGATTGAAATACATACTATTTTGATTGCTAAAAAGTAACAACATAACAAGATTTTAATCTTAACTAAATCAAATTTTCACTTCCATTACGTAATCATCCATTACATAACCGTGACCAATATCGATTACTTCGTCTTTTACGATTGAGAAGCCTAATTTGGTATAAAAATCTTTTGCGTTATTGTATTTATTTACATTAAGATAAATAGCTTCTTGATTTGCTTCAAGAGCCAATTTTTTCACTTTTTCAAACAACAACTTCCCTACTCCTTTTCCTTGTGTTTCGGGTAACACATAAATTTTATGGATTTTGGTTTTATGCGGAGCACAATTTAATTCGTAAGAAACAAAACCAACATTTTTACCATTTTCGTCTTGTGCCAAATAAAATACCTGATTACTTTTCATTTGTTCCGAAAGCGCTTCTTTGGAATAGAATTTATCCAACATGTACTGTAATTGTTCCGCACTTAAAATATCTTTGTAAGTCACAGGCCAAATTTGGCGTGCCAATGCATCGATAATTTCTAAATGATTAGTATTTGCTTCAACTAAAATCATAAAATAAAAAGGAAGAATTTGTCAAACTGAATTTATTTCAGCATCAAAACTAGCTACTAAGATTCTGAAACAAGTTCAGAATGACAAAAAATATTATGCTTGACCTGTTGGTCCAAAATTTAAAGGAATATTAGGTGTTTCCCCTTCCTTAATTTCACCATGTTGACCTTCAAAGCGTCTTACATTTTCAGCTAAAGCTTTCAAAAGTCTTTTAGCATGCTGCGGTGTTAAAACAATACGTGATTTCACTTTTGCTTTTGGAACACCCGGCATAATTGAAACAAAATCAACTACAAACTCGCTGTTGGAATGGTTGATAATAGCTAAGTTAGAATAAATTCCTTCAGCTGTTTTTTCGTCCAATTCAATATTGATTTGTCCTTGTTGTCCGTTATTATTGTTATTTTCCATAAGGTATAGAGTTAAAAAAACCTAACAGAAAAATCTGTTAGGTTTTTGTTATTTGATAGACTAAAATTAGAAATTAAATTCTTCTTTTGCAGCCATTAATTCACTGTATTCTTCTTTAGAACCTACGATAATGTTGTCGTAATCTCTCATACCTGTACCAGCAGGAATTCTGTGACCAACGATTACATTTTCTTTCAATCCTTCTAATGAATCCACTTTACCTGCTACAGCAGCTTCGTTTAATACTTTAGTAGTTTCCTGGAACGATGCAGCAGAGATGAATGATTTCGTTTGTAACGAAGCTCTTGTAATACCTTGTAGTACAGGAGTTGCAGTTGCAGGGATAACATCACGAGCTACTACTAAGTTTTTATCGTTACGTTTTAACAACGAGTTTTCATCACGTAATTGACGAGGCGTTACGATTTGACCTGCTTTTAAAGTATCAGAATCTCCAGCATCTTCAACTACTTTCAATCCGTATAATTTATCATTTTCAACGATAAAGTCAGATGTGTGAGCCAATTGATCTTCTAAGAATAAAGTGTCTCCCGGATCTTGAATTCTAACTTTACGCATCATTTGACGAATTACTACTTCAAAGTGCTTGTCATTGATTTTTACCCCTTGTAAACGATACACTTCTTGAATTTCGTTAACCAAATACTGTTGTACAGCAGAAGGCCCTTTAATTCTTAAAATATCTTCAGGAGTAATTGCTCCGTCAGACAATGGCATACCGGCTTTCACGAAGTCGTTCTCTTGAACTAAGATTTGGTTCGAAAGTTTTACTAAGTATTTCTTTACTTCACCAAATTTAGATTCGATAGCAATCTCACGATTACCTCTCTTAATTTTACCAAAAGAAACTACACCGTCAATTTCAGAAACTACCGCCGGGTTAGATGGATTACGAGCTTCTAATAACTCTGTAATTCTTGGTAAACCTCCCGTAATATCGCCTGCTTTAGAAGAACGACGTGGAATTTTCACTAATACTTTACCTGCTTTAATTTTCTCTCCATCATCAACCATTAAGTGAGCCCCTACCGGTAAGTTGTAAGAACGAATTAACTCGCCATCTTTACCATAAATATGTAAAGTAGGAATTAATTTTTTGTTACGAGCTTCAGAAATTACTTTTTCTTGGAATCCTGTTTGCTCATCGATTTCAACTAAGAAAGATTCCCCTTGCTTAATATCTTCGTATTCTACCTTACCTGTAAATTCAGAAACAATTACACCATTATAAGGATCCCATTTACAGATAGCTGTTCCTTTTTCTACAACATCTCCGTCATTAACAAAAATTGATGAACCGTAAGGAATATGGTGTGTATTTAATACAATACCTGTTTTAGCATCGATTAATTTCAATTCAGTAGAACGAGAGATTACGATATCAACAACGTTTCCATCATTATCTTCTCCTTTAACTGTTTTTAAATCTTCGATTTCTAAACGTCCGGCAAATTTAGTAACGATACTTGATTCTTCTGATAAACCTCCAGCAACCCCTCCAACGTGGAACGTACGAAGTGTTAACTGTGTACCTGGCTCACCAATTGACTGTGCAGCAATTACACCAACAGCTTCACCTTTTTGAGTCATTTTACCTGTTGCTAAGTTTCTTCCGTAACATTTAGCACAAATACCTTTTTTAGCTTCACAAGTTAACGGAGAACGAACTTCAACACTTTCTAACGGAGAAGCGTCAATTCTCTTAATTACAGCTTCAGTGATTTCTTCACCAGCTGGAACAATAACTTCAGAAGTTAAAGGATCAATAATATCATTTAAGGTAACACGTCCTAAGATTCTTTCTCCTAAAGATTCTACAATCTCTTCGTTTTTCTTAAGAGCCGTTACTTCAATACCTCTTAACGTACCACAATCAACAGAGTTTACGATTACGTCTTGAGAAACGTCATGTAACCTTCTTGTTAAGTAACCCGCATCGGCAGTTTTTAACGCCGTATCGGCAAGACCTTTACGAGCACCGTGAGTAGAAATGAAGTATTC
The DNA here is from genome assembly GCF_053570605.1 of Flavobacterium sp. U410. Lineage (NCBI taxonomy): Bacteria > Pseudomonadati > Bacteroidota > Flavobacteriia > Flavobacteriales > Flavobacteriaceae > Flavobacterium > Flavobacterium sp. U410. The sequence continues at coordinate 48,625 of NZ_JBSEFI010000023.1, read as the reverse complement.
TAAGATTGAAAGACCTTCCTTAAAGTTAGATAAGATCGGGTTTTCAATAATATCTCCACCAGAAGCAGTAGATTTTTTAGGCTTAGCCATCAAACCACGCATACCGGTTAACTGACGAATCTGTTCTTTTGATCCCCTTGCTCCAGAATCTAACATCATATATACTGAGTTAAATCCTTGTTGGTCTTCTCTAATGTTTTTCATTGCTAACTCAGTTAACATGGCATTAGTAGAAGTCCAAACATCAATTACCTGATTGTAACGTTCGTTGTTAGTAATAAGTCCCATGTTATAGTTCATGGTAATACCTTCTACTTGCTCGTTAGCATCAGCAATTAAGTGCTGTTTTTGATCAGGGATTTTGATATCACCTAATGAGAATGACAATCCACCTTGGAAAGCGAAACGGTATCCCATGTTTTTAATATCATCCAAGAAAGCGGCAGTAGTTGGAACATCAGTTGCACCTAAAATTTTACCGATAATATCACGTAATGATTTTTTAGTCAATACTTCATTGATATAACCTGCTTTTTCAGGAACCGCTTCGTTAATTAATACTCTACCAGCAGTAGTTTGGATAATTTGGTAAACCAATTCTCCATTTTCGTTATAATCTTTAGCTCTTACTTTAATACGAGCATTAAGATCTAATTTTCCTTCGTTTAATGCAATATGAACCTCTTCTACTGAATAGAAAGTTTGTCCTTCTCCTTTGATTTTAAGCTCTGGAGTAGATAAACGTTCTTTAGTAGCATAATATAAACCAAGAACCATATCCTGAGATGGTACCGTAATAGGAGCACCATTAGCAGGGTTCAAGATATTAAGCGATCCTAACATCAATAATTGCGCTTCCAAAATTGCCTCAGGTCCTAATGGTAAGTGAACCGCCATCTGGTCACCATCGAAATCGGCGTTGAATGCCGTACAGGTCAATGGGTGTAACTGAATAGCTTTTCCTTCGATTAGTTTTGGCTGGAATGCCTGAATACCTAAACGGTGAAGCGTAGGAGCACGGTTTAGTAATACTGGGTGTCCTTTAATTACGTTTTCAAGGATATCCCATACTACAGGCTCTTTTTTATCGATGATTTTTTTAGCAGACTTAACTGTTTTTACAATACCTCTTTCGATTAACTTACGAATAACGAATGGTTTGTAAAGCTCAGCAGCCATATCTTTTGGAATACCACACTCATACATTTTCAATTCAGGTCCAACGACAATTACCGAACGAGCAGAATAATCCACACGTTTACCTAATAAGTTTTGACGGAAACGTCCTTGTTTACCTTTTAATGAATCTGATAATGATTTTAATGGTCTATTTGATTCTGTTTTAACAGCAGAAGCTTTTCTTGTATTATCAAATAATGAATCAACCGCTTCTTGTAACATACGTTTTTCATTACGTAAGATTACTTCTGGAGCTTTGATCTCCATTAAACGTTTTAAACGGTTGTTACGGATAATTACACGACGATACAAATCATTCAAATCTGAAGTAGCAAAACGACCACCATCTAGTGGAACTAACGGACGTAATTCTGGCGGAATAACTGGAATTACTTTCAAAATCATCCATTCTGGACGGTTTTCTCTGTTTTCGTTTGCTTCTCTGAATGATTCAACCACTTGTAAGCGTTTTAAGGCTTCCGTTTTACGTTGTTTAGACGTCTCGTTGTTAGCAGCATGACGTAACTCGTAAGACAATTGGTCTAAATCAATTCTTGACAATAAGTCCATAATACACTCTGCTCCCATTTTGGCAACAAATTTATTTGGATCTGTATCATCTAAATATTGGTTCTCCATCGGAAGGGTATCCAAAATATTTAAATACTCTTCTTCTGTTAAGAAATCCATAGCTTGTAAAGACTCCCCTTCAGGACCTTTAGCAATACCTGGTTGAATTACTACATATCTTTCGTAGTAAATAATCATATCTAATTTCTTAGAAGGTAATCCTAAAATGTAACCAATTTTATTTGGTAACGAACGGAAATACCATATGTGAGCGATAGGCACCACTAAATTGATGTGACCTACACGATCTCTACGAACTTTTTTCTCAGTTACTTCAACACCACAACGGTCACAAACGATCCCCTTGTAACGAATTCTTTTATATTTACCGCAGGCACATTCGTAATCTTTTACTGGACCGAAAATACGCTCACAGAAAAGACCATCTCTCTCTGGTTTGTGTGTACGATAGTTAATTGTTTCTGGTTTTAAAACCTCACCTCTTGATTCTGCTAAAATAGATTCAGGAGATGCTAACCCTATCGTGATTCTGTTAAATCTTTTAACGGTGTTTTTATCTTTTAATCTTGTCATGATATGAATGCTATCGATTTTGTAAAAAACGTTAAACGTTATAAAGGGGAGTGTTTTTCAACACTCCCTTGAAATTATTCTTCTAATCTGATGTCTAATCCAAGACCTTTAAGTTCATGCATCAATACGTTGAATGACTCCGGTAATCCTGGTTCTGGCATAGTTTCTCCCTTAACGATTGACTCGTAAGTTTTAGCTCTACCCATAACATCATCCGATTTAACCGTTAAGATTTCTCTCAAGGTACTTGAAGCTCCATAGGCTTCAAGAGCCCAAACCTCCATCTCTCCGAAACGCTGACCTCCGAACTGAGCTTTACCTCCTAATGGCTGTTGCGTAATCAATGAGTAAGGTCCGATAGAACGTGCGTGCATTTTATCATCAACCATGTGACCTAATTTCAACATGTAAATTACACCTACTGTAGCTGGCTGGTGGAAACGCTCACCTGTTCCTCCATCGTATAAATACGTATGACCGAATCTTGGGATTCCAGCTTCGTCAGTTAAAGCGTTGATTTCGTCTAAAGTTGCTCCATCAAAAATTGGCGTTGCAAACTTTTTACCTAATTTCAATCCTGCCCAACCTAATACTGTTTCATAGATCTGACCAATGTTCATACGTGAAGGCACCCCTAGTGGATTCAATACGATATCTACCGGTGTTCCATCTTCTAAGAAAGGCATATCTTCCTGACGAACGATTTTAGCAACAATACCTTTGTTACCGTGACGTCCTGCCATTTTATCTCCTACTCTTAGTTTACGTTTTTTAGCAATATATACTTTAGCTAATTTTAAAATTCCTGAAGGAAGTTCATCACCAACTGTAATCGTAAATTTCTCTCTTCTTAACCAACCTTGTAAATCGTTTAATTTGATTTTGTAGTTGTGAACCAAGTCATTTACCATTTTGTTTGTTACATCGTCAGTTGTCCACTGTCCTTTAGTTAAGTGAGCGAAATCTTCAACTGATTGTAACATTTTTTTAGTGAATTTTTTACCTTTTGGTAAAACTTCTTCCCCTAAATCGTTCAATACTCCTTGAGATGTTTTACCATCAACAATTAAGAATAATTTATCGATTAATTTGTCTTTTAATTCGTTGTATTTTACTTCGAATTCAGTTTCTAATTTATCGATATCTTCTTTATCTTTTGAACGTTTACGTTTATCTTTTACTGCTTTAGCAAATAATTTTTTATCTAAAACAACTCCTCTTAATGATGGAGAAGCTTTTAATGATGCATCTTTTACATCACCTGCTTTGTCACCAAAGATAGCACGTAATAATTTTTCTTCCGGCGTTGGATCTGATTCCCCTTTTGGTGTGATTTTACCGATTAAGATATCACCAGGTTTTACTTCAGCTCCAATACGGATCATACCATTTTCATCCAAATCTTTAGTTGCTTCTTCAGAAACGTTTGGAATATCATTCGTTAATTCTTCATTACCTAATTTAGTATCACGAACTTCTAACGAATAGTCATCGATATGGATAGATGTAAAAATATCATCACGAACTACTTTTTCAGAAATTACAATCGCATCCTCGAAATTGTATCCTTTCCAAGGCATGAACGCTACTTGTAAATTTCTACCTAAAGCTAATTCTCCATTTTGAGTTGCATACCCTTCACAAAGGACTTGTCCTTTAGTAACTCTATCTCCTTTTCTAACGATTGGTTTCAAGTTGATAGAAGTACTTTGGTTTGTTTTTCTGAATTTGATCAAGAAATAAGTCTTATCATCTTCATCAAAACTTACCATTCTTTCTTCTTCAGTTCTATCGTATTTGATCGTGATCTTGTTAGCATCTACATAAGTTACTAAACCTTCTCCTTCAGCATTAATCAATACTCTTGAATCAGAAGCAACTTGACGTTCAAGACCTGTACCTACGATAGGTGAATCTGGGCGTAATAATGGAACTGCCTGACGCATCATGTTTGATCCCATCAACGCACGGTTTGCATCATCATGCTCCAAGAAAGGAATTAATGAAGCCGAAATAGATGCAATTTGGTTTGGAGCAACGTCAGTGTAATTAACAACACTTGGCTCAACCACCGGGAAGTCACCTTCCTCACGGGCAATTACTCTTTCTGCTGTAATTTTTCCGTTTTCATCCATTTCGATATTTGCTTGCGCAATCATCTTACCTTCTTCTTCTTCAGCGCTCAAGTAGATTGGTTCATTTTTCAAATCAACCACACCGTTTTCAACTTTACGATAAGGCGTTTCAATGAATCCCATTCCGTTTACTTTTGCATAAACCCCTAAAGATGAAATCAAACCAATGTTTGGTCCCTCTGGAGTTTCAATAGGACATAAACGTCCGTAGTGCGTATAGTGAACGTCACGAACCTCGAAACCAGCTCTTTCTCTAGATAAACCTCCAGGTCCTAAAGCAGATAAACGTCGTTTGTGAGTAATCTCCGCTAATGGATTAGTTTGATCCATAAACTGAGATAACTGGTTTGTTCCGAAGAACGAGTTAATTACTGAAGATAATGTTTTAGCATTAATCAAATCAATTGGAGTAAATACCTCGTTATCACGAACATTCATACGCTCACGAATAGTACGTGCCATACGAGCTAAACCTACACCAAATTGTGCAGAAAGTTGTTCTCCAACAGTTCTTACACGACGATTTGATAAGTGATCAATATCATCAATCTCAGCTTTTGAGTTAATCAACTCAATTAAATACTTAACGATTGTAATGATATCTTCTCTAGTTAAAACTTGTTTATCCATAGCGATATCCAAGCCTAACTTTTTATTCATTCTATAACGTCCAACATCACCTAGATTGTAACGTTGATCTGAGAAGAATAATTTATCTATAATACCGCGAGCAGTTTCCTCATCAGGTGGTTCTGCATTACGCAACTGACGGTAAATGTGCTCTACGGCTTCTTTTTCAGAGTTTGTTGGGTCTTTTTGTAATGTATTATGGATAATCGTATAATCAGCCGCATTATTATCTTCTTTATGTAAAAGAATGCTTTTAACGTCTGCTTCAATAATTTCCTCAACATTATCTTTATCTAAAATAGTGTCACGATCTAAAATAATCTCGTTACGCTCAATAGATACTACTTCCCCTGTATCTTCATCTACGAAGTCTTCATGCCATGTATTTAAAACACGCGCAGCAAGTCTTCTACCGATGTATTTTTTGATACCTGATTTAGAAACTTTAATTTCTTCTGCAAGGTCAAAAATTTCTAAAATATCTTTATCTCTTTCAAATCCGATAGCACGGAAAAGAGTAGTAACTGGTAATTTTTTCTTTCTATCGATATAAGCATACATTACACTGTTGATGTCTGTAGCAAATTCGATCCAAGAACCTTTAAAAGGAATAATTCTGGCAGAATATAATTTTGTCCCGTTTGCGTGGAACGATTGTCCAAAGAACACACCAGGAGATCTATGCAACTGAGAAACTACAACCCTTTCTGCTCCGTTGATAACAAAAGTACCGCTTGGAGTCATGTAAGGAATAGTACCTAAATATACATCTTGAACGATGGTTTCGAAATCTTCATGTTCCGGATCTGTACAATACAATTTCAATCTAGCCTTTAGAGGTACGCTGTACGTTAAGCCTCTATCAATACACTCTTCTATTGTATAACGAGGTGGATCGATAAAATAATCTAGAAATTCTAATACGAATTGATTTCTCGTATCCGTAATTGGAAAATTTTCCATGAAGGTATTATAAAGACCTTCATTACTTCTTTCATCCGATTTCGTTTCTAATTGGAAAAAATCCTTAAACGATTTTACCTGAATATCCAAAAAGTCTGGATAATTAGGAATATTCTTTGTAGAAGCAAAATTTAATCTTTGAGTCTGATTAGCAATCATCAATGGACAAATTTTTGATTTAAAAAAGTAATTTTCGTGTCAAAAACACTATGTAATTTATACTTCCTTTAGAAAAACAATCAATACATCTTTAAAAATAAACCAGGAAAGTTAGTTTGTTTTCTTTCTTCGTATTAATCATCATATATATACAAAAAGATAAAATCTTTTTATACGCAAAATGGTTTAGGCCTTTGAGAGGTTATCTCAAGGCCTAAACCTGGTTTTTTTACCTAAGTTTAACTTATTTAAGCTCAACTACAGCACCTGCTTCTTCTAAAGCTTTCTTAAGACCTTCCGCTTCGTCTTTAGAAACTCCTTCTTTAACATTTGCTGGAGCACCATCAACTACATCTTTAGCTTCTTTAAGACCTAAACCAGTTAATTCTTTTACTGCTTTAACAACTGCTAATTTAGAAGCACCAGCATCTTTCAATACTACAGTGAATTCAGTTTGCTCTTCAGCAGCAGCAGCATCTCCACCACCAGCTACAACTACAGCTGCAGCAGCAGGCTCAATACCATACTCATCTTTTAATATTGTTGCTAATTCGTTAACTTCTTTAACTGTTAAGTTAACTAATTGTTCTGCGAATTGTTTTAAATCTGCCATTTTTCTATCTTTTAATTTTGTAAAATATAATAATTTATTTGTGCGTTCTTTTTACTTAAGAAATTATTCTGCAGCGTCTTCTTTTCCTTCTTGGTTTTGAAGAGCAGCGATAACTCTTTGCGCTGGAGATTGAAGTAATCCAATGATTTCTGCGATAACTTCTTCTCTAGATTTGATTGCAACTAATGAATCTAATTGGTTATCTCCAATATAAACTTCCTCGTTGATATAAGCTCCTTTTAATAAAGGTTTGTCACTTTTTTTACGGAATTCTTTAATGATTTTAGCAGGACCGTTAGCGGTTTCTGAAATCATAATAGAAGTATTTCCTTTTAAAACTGTTGGTAACTCACCAAAATTTGCTTCAGAAGCTTCCAATGCTTTATCAAGCAAAGTGTTCTTAACCACTTCTAATTTAATACCTGCTTTAAAACAAGCTCTTCTTAAGTTAGAAGTTGTATCTGCATCAAGTCCTGAAATGTCTGCTAAATACAATACATTCACTCCCGCTAACTGTGCAGTTAAATCTTCAATAGCTAATGCTTTTTCTTCTCTAGTCATGATACTAAAAATTTTTAACTACCAATTATACAGCTTTAGGATCTAAAGCGATAGCAGGACTCATTGTACTTGATAAGTGGATAGACTTAATATAAGTACCTTTAGCTGCAGTTGGTTTTAATTTGATTAATGTTTGAATAATTTCGTGAGCGTTGTCATAGATTTTATCAGCATCAAAAGATACTTTACCTATACCAGCGTGTACGATACCAGTTTTATCAACTTTAAAGTCAATTTTACCAGCTTTTACTTCTTGAACAGCTTTAGCAACATCCATAGTTACAGTACCTGTTTTAGGGTTTGGCATTAAACCACGAGGACCTAAAATACGACCTAATGGACCTAATTTACCCATAACAGCTGGCATAGTGATGATAACATCAACATCAGTCCAACCGTCTTTAATTTTTTGCAAGTACTCATCTAAACCTACGTAGTCTGCACCAGCAGCCTGAGCTTCAGCTTCTTTATCTGGAGTTACAAGTGCTAAAACACGTGTATCTTTTCCTGTTCCATGAGGTAATGTTACTACACCTCTAACCATTTGGTTCGCTTTTCTTGGATCTACCCCAAGACGAACAGCGATGTCAACAGACTCATCAAATTTTGCCGTAGCTACATCTTTAATTAATGCAGAAGCATCTTTTAAAGTATATAACTTGTTTTTTTCAATCTTTGATGCAGCCTCTTTTTGCTTTTTAGTCAATTTTGCCATGTCTAATTCATTTAACGATTAAAAAGGAGCATCTCCTGTTACTGTAATACCCATAGATCTTGCAGTTCCAGCAACCATACTCATAGCTTTTTCAATTGTAAAAGCATTTAAATCAGGCATTTTGTCTTCTGCAATAGCTTTGATTTGATCCCAAGTAACGTTTGCTACTTTCTTTCTGTTTGGTTGACCTGAACCAGACTTAATTTTAGCTGCTTCTAATAACTGAACAGCAGCAGGTGGCGTTTTAATAACAAACTCAAAAGATTTGTCTTTGTATACGGTAATTTGTACCGGTAATACTTTGCCAGGTTTATCTTGTGTTCTAGCATTAAATTGCTTACAGAACTCCATGATGTTAACCCCAGCAGCCCCCAAAGCAGGTCCAACCGGTGGCGACGGATTCGCAGCACCTCCCTTAACTTGTAGTTTAACTACTTTACTAACTTCTTTTGCCATTTTTAAAAAAAATTTAGCACATCTAAACAATTGGAAGCAAAGATGCGATTGTATATGTAACAAAAATTATACTTTTTCAACTTGCATAAAACTCAACTCTAATGGCGTTTTTCTACCGAAAATTTTTACCATTACTTCAAGTTTACGCTTTTCTTCATTTACTTTTTCAATAGACCCATTAAATCCATTGAAAGGTCCGTCGATTACTTTAACCGTTTCACCAACAGAATAAGGAATAGCTACATTATCAACTTTAACAGATAATTCATCCACTTTTCCTAACATTCTATTCACTTCAGATTGTCTTAAAGGAACAGCGTCTCCACCTTTTGTTTCCCCTAAAAACCCGATCACACCAGGAATAGATTTAATAACATGCGGAACCTCCCCAGTCAAGTTTGCTTCAATCATCACATACCCCGGAAAATACACTCTTTCTTTAGTGATTTTTTTACCATCCCTAACCTGAACAACTTTTTCAGTAGGAACTAATACCTGAGCTATATAATCTGACATCCCTAAGCGAGAAGTTTCAGTCTCAATATAATTCTTAACTTTATTCTCTTGACCACTTACGGCTCTTACTACATACCACTTTTTAACATTATTATCTGCCATAACCAGCTACACTATTTAATAATATTAAAAAATCCTTCTAATGCTTTCACAAATAATTGATCAACACCCCAAGTCAATAAAGCAAAAATTACCGAGAAAACAGCAACAATTATTGTCAAACGCTGAACTTCAGCCCATTCAGGCCAAGTTACACTTGTTTTCAACTCTTGAAAAGCTTCTGAAATATAATTACCAAATTTTGCCATTTCTTTCTTTTTTGCACGGGCGGAGGGATTCGAACCCCCACCAGCGGTTTTGGAGACCGCGATTCTACCCTTAAACTACGCCCGTATATAAGCCAGGCCGTTAAACCTGGCTTCATTTTATATTTAACTAAATAAATTAGTCTAAAATTTCAGTTACCTGACCAGCACCTACTGTTCTACCACCCTCACGAACAGCAAAACGTAAACCTACTGATAAAGCGATTGGACTTAACAATTCAACTTCAATAGTTAAGTTATCACCAGGCATAACCATCTCAACACCCGCAGGTAACTTAATAGTACCTGTTACGTCAGTTGTACGCACGTAGAACTGTGGACGGTAGTTATTATGGAACGGAGTATGACGTCCACCTTCTTCTTTTTTCAAGATATAAACCTCAGCTTTGAATTTAGCATGCGGTTTTACAGAACCTGGTTTACAGATTACCATACCTCTTTTGATATCAGCTTTATCAATACCTCTTAATAATAAACCAACGTTATCACCAGCTTCACCTCTATCTAAGATTTTACGGAACATCTCAACCCCTGTAATTGTAGAAGTTAATTTATCAGCACCCATACCAATGATTTCAACAGCATCACCTGTATTAGCAACTCCAGTTTCGATACGACCTGTAGCAACAGTTCCACGACCTGTAATTGTAAATACATCCTCAACCGGCATTAAGAAAGGCTTATCAACATCACGAGCTGGTAATTCAATCCAGTTGTCAACAGCATCCATTAAAGCTAAAACCGTATCAACCCATTTTGGCTCACCATTTAAAGCCCCTAAAGCAGAACCTTGAACTACAGGACCATTATCACCATCATATTGATAGAAAGATAATAAATCTCTGATTTCCATTTCTACTAACTCTAATAACTCAGCATCATCAACCATATCCACTTTATTCATGAATACAACCATTCTAGGCACACCAACTTGACGACCTAATAAGATGTGCTCACGAGTTTGAGGCATAGGACCATCAGTAGCAGCAACCACTAAGATAGCACCATCCATTTGTGCAGCACCAGTAACCATGTTCTTAACGTAATCCGCGTGACCTGGACAGTCAACGTGAGCGTAGTGACGGTTAGCTGTAGAATATTCTACGTGAGATGTATTAATAGTAATACCTCTTTCTTTTTCTTCCGGAGCGTTATCAATCTGATCGAATGATTTAGCTTCTGATAAACCAGCATCTGCCAACACTTTAGTGATAGCAGCAGTCAAAGTGGTTTTACCGTGGTCAACGTGTCCGATAGTACCAATATTTAAATGGGGTTTCGAACGATCAAAGGTTTCTTTTGCCATGACTTAATAATTTAATCTTAGTTATTATATATTAGTGTTCAAATTTAATACACATTATAAAGAGCCAATGACGGGATTTGAACCCGTGACCTCTTCCTTACCAAGGAAGCACTCTACCCCTGAGCTACACCGGCCTATCCTGCCATTAACAGGTAATTTGTGGGGAGAGCAGGATTCGAACCTGCGAAGGTGAAAACCAGCAGATTTACAGTCTGCCCTCGTTGGCCGCTTGAGTATCTCCCCAATCCATTAATTATTTTCAATTCTTTCAAGAACTACTGAGCCGATGGAGGGACTCGAACCCACGACCTGCTGATTACAAATCAGCTGCTCTAGCCAGCTGAGCTACACCGGCGACTCATTAAAAAAGTCCGCTATTTCTAACGGACTGCAAATGTATATAATTTATTTTTTATTCAAAACTTTTTTTTGCTTTTTTTTAAATTATAAATGCGCTCTTACTTTTTCTTTGTGTTTTACCAATATTCTTTCCAAAGACTCCTCCCCAGAATCCACGGCTTCCTCGAAAGTTTTACAGGTCTTTTTGACCATAAATTCATCTCCTGGTACTTGGATTTTAATTTCAACTGTTTTATTCTCTTTATCACTCGTATTCTCTAGTTTAAAGAAAACATCAGAAGATACAATTTTATCAAAATACTTATCTAACTTAGATAATTTTTCGTTTGTAAAATCAATTAACTTTTTGTCAATGTTAAAGTTTACAGCCTGAACATTTACTTTCATAATCAAAACGTTTAAAGGTTACACAAATGAGCTACTCTAGATTTCTAGGATGCGACTTTTGATATACATTTTTTAATTCAGCCAAACTGCTGTGCGTATAAATCTGAGTCGAAGACAAACTAGCATGACCTAATAACTCTTTTACTGAATTAAGATCGGCTCCGTTATTCAACAAATGTGTTGCGAACGTATGCCTAAGAACATGTGGACTCTTTTTTACTTTCTGAGACACACTACTAAAATAGTCATTTATCAAACGATAAACAAACGATTCACTAATTTTCTTACCATTTTTAGACAAAATTAACAAATCCTCGTCTAGCACTTGAATCTCTTTTTTCTTAATATTTTGATAGTCAACAATAAGATCAAGTGTAGGCTGTAACAACGGCACAATTCGTTCCTTATTTCTCTTTCCTAAAACCTTAACCGTTTTACTATAAAAATCAACATTTGCCTCTTTTAACCCGATTAACTCCGAGCGACGCATTCCGGTTGTATAAAACAACTCTATTACCAGTCTATTTCTAACACCTTCAAAATCGGATGGAAAATCATTCATTTCTACAACATCCTTCAATTCTTTCTCCGAAAACGGAACCTGAACTTTTTTAGCCACTTTCAACGATTTGTGTTTAGCCAACGGACTTGTTTTAATTTCTTTTATTTTCAATAAAAATTTATAAAAGGACTTTAGCGAAGATACTTTTCGATTCACCGAGTTATTAGTCATTTCACTTTCTATTAAACTAACAATCCAAGAACGAACAATATTATACCTAATTTCTTCTAAAGCAATTTTCTCGTATTCGCCAGCCACATACTTTTCAAACTCTAACACATCGTTAATATAAGCCAAAACAGTATGTTTAGAAAATTTCTTTTCCTTTTCTAAATAATCCTGATATGCCTGAATATTTTTTTGCATAAAAAAAACCGCTAGCAACAAAGATAAACTTTATTCACTAACGGTTTTGTTAATGGAATTCAAAAAATTGATTATGCTTCGATAGAATCTCTCAATCTTTGAATGTATTGTGCTTTTTGAACTTCAGCTCTTCTAGAAACCGATGGTTTTGTAAATTGCTGACGTGATCTTAATTGACGAACAGTTCCTGTTTTATCAAATTTTCTCTTATAGCGTTTTAATGCTTTATCGATATTTTCTCCGTCTTTAATAGGTATAATTAACATAATCTAGACACCTCCTCTCATTTAGGCTGCAAATATAGAAAACTTTTTAACAACCAAACAAATTATTTTTTCTTTTTCACTACATCTTTGTCTATACCGCAAAATTCCTTATTTTTAGAGGACTAAATTCAAAAACTATGAATACAATTGATGTTATAGATTTACATTTTCAATCGGAAGAAAGCATCGCTTCTTTCTTAATTCCTTCGTCAGATGGCTTAATCTTAATAGAATCGGGACCGGAAAGCACTTGGAAACACCTTGAAAACGGAATCACAGCTCTAGGGCATAAAGTAGAAGATATTAAACATGTTTTTTTAACTCATATTCATTTTGATCATGCCGGAGCTGCGTGGAAATTAGCCGAACACGGCGCAACCATTTACGTTCATCCTATTGGTTTACCCCACATGGCTAATCCGGAAAAACTTTGGAATTCGGCCAGTCAAATTTATGGCGATGACATGGATCGTCTTTGGGGAAAAATGCAACCTATTCCGGCAAACCAACTCAAAGCTGTTGACGAAGGCGACGAAATTACCATTGGAGAGCACACTATTAAAGTTTGGTACACTCCAGGTCATGCTATTCATCATAATGCATACCAAATTGAAGACATTATCTTTACCGGAGATGTTGCCGGAGTACGAATAGAAAACGGTCCGGTTCAGCCACCTTGTCCTCCACCCGATATCAATCTTGAGCTTTGGCTTCAGTCGATTGATAAATTAAAGAAACTAAATCCTTCGGCTTTATATTTGACGCATTTTGCCAAACAAGACAACCCGATAGCTTTATTAGAAGAATTGGAATTGCACTTACATTCTTGGGCTAACTGGATTAAACCTTATTTTGAAACCAAAACACCTATAGCCGACGTTACTCCTGAATTTGTAGCATTTACCAGAAAGGAATTAGAAAACGCCGGATTGAACGAACACGAAATAAAACGATACGAATATGCCAACCCCAGTTTTATGTCGGTTACCGGCTTATACCGTTATTGGAAACTAAAATCAGAAGGCAGAATATAGCAAAAAAGCTGTTTGAAAATTTCAAACAGCTTTTTTAAATTTACCCTTTATAATCTTATGTTATGTTTAAAAACGGTTAATCTTTTAAAATATTACGTGAAATTACTAATTTTTGAATTTCAGTTGTTCCTTCACCAATAGTACACAATTTAGAATCGCGATAGAATTTTTCAACCGGGAAATCTTTGGTATACCCGTAACCACCGTGAATTTGAATTGCCTCTGTAGAAACTTTTACACATACTTCGGAAGCATACATTTTAGCCATAGCGCCCAACTTGGTTACCGGCTTATGATTATTTTTCAAATAAGCCGCTTTGTGTAACAACAATTCTGAAGCTTCAATTTCTGTTGCCATATCAGCCAACTTGAAACTAATGGCCTGAAATTCACTAATAGGCTTTCCAAATTGCTGACGCTCTTTCGAATATTTTAGTGCTGCCTCATATGCTCCTTTTGAAATTCCTAAAGACAATGCACCAATAGAAATACGTCCGCCATCTAAAACTTTCATTGCTTGGATAAACCCTTCTCCTACTTCCCCTAGACGATTTGCATCAGGAACGATACAGTTATCAAAAATCAATTCGGCTGTTTCACTAGCACGCATTCCTAATTTATTTTCTTTTTTACCGGAAGTAAAGCCCGGCGTTCCTTTTTCAATTACGAAAGCAGTCATTCCACGAGAATCTCCTTTTTCTCCGGTTCTCACAATTACAACCGCAACATTTCCGGAAATAGCATGCGTAATAAAGTTTTTCGCTCCGTTTATTACCCAATTATCTCCTTGTTTTACAGCCGTTGTATTCATTCCTCCGGCATCAGAACCTGTGTTGTGTTCCGTTAAGCCCCAAGCACCAATCCATTCGGCTGTAGCCAATTTAGGAATCCATCTTTTCTTTTGTTCTTCGCTTCCGAAAGTCAAGATATGATTAGTACAAAGTGAATTGTGAGCCGCAACTGAAAGTCCGATAGAAGAATCTACTTTAGAAATTTCCTCAATAATAGTAATGTATTCGTGGTAACCTAAACCGGAACCTCCTAATTCTTCAGGAACCAGAACTCCCATAAACCCCATTTCTCCCAGTTTTTTAAAAAGTTCAACCGGAAAAATTTGGGCTTCATCCCACTCCATAATATTAGGCCTTATATGAACTTCAGCAAAATCACGAATGGATTCTGCAATCATTTTTTGAGTTTCAGTATATTCAAAATTCATCTTTAGAAATGCTTATTTTTTTACATTTCCAAATATAAAGCTATTATTTTTATTTTTTCAACAGGAAATTCATTTATTTTTGTTAAATCTTCAAAGTTATAAATTTCACCATTCATACTTCTATACGTCACAATACTTTTAGCTAATTTATAGTTGAAATAAGGAAAAGCAGCTAATTCTTTTACGGAAGCCGTATTGATGTTTATTTTTTTAAGATTTACTACACTTTCCGGAACAAAAAAGCCCTCTTGTATTTTTTGATACACTTCGGGAGAAATTCCCCAAACATATTGCAACTGTTCAATAGACGCAAAAGCACCGAACTTTTCTTTATCTCTTAAAATGATCTCTGATAATTTTTCTCCTATTCCGTAAACAGCCATCCATTGTTCTTTTGTAGCTAAGTTAGCATCAACAAGTTCTTTTTTTACTTTGTCATTTGAGAAGGCATAATCGTCTTTTTGTTTTTGATTATTCCTTTGGGTAACCCAATCTGGGAATTTAAAATAAGGAGACAAAACCGCCAAAAGAGAATCGGAAACTCCGGTTACTTTTTGAAATTCCTGAGCAGAATTTACAAATTTATCTTGCGCTCTAAATTGATGTAATTTGTCAATTTCGGCTACAGACATTCCTAACATATACCCTTTGTAATCGGTTATAAAATTAGGGTTAAAAGGATATATTTTAGATTTAGTTTGCGACTGAATACCTTTTAGTGAATCTATTTCTTGCTGAATTGCCAACCATTGTATTTCTTCTTCAGAAGGCTTATAATTTGGCTGAGTCCTATTTTTATAGAAATAATAAAACACTTGAACTAAGACTATCAATAGTGATAAAACAAAAATCCCACTTCTGTGTTCGGATGAAAACATAAAGTAGGATTTTAATTTCTTCATTATATCTAAAACTTACATTTATTCAGCTTGTCTTTCTTGAACATCATCGTTTTCACTAAACGAATCCGGTTCCTGTTTAGGAGGTGTAGTTAACACTTTGTAAAAGAAAAAACTTGCAAAGGCAATTACTATCCCTTGTGCTGTTACCATTGTTATTAATGCTGTTGTATTCATTATGCTGTTACCCTCCCTTCTTTTACTCTTCTTTTATACGCTAAATATACCACAAAAGAAATAAAAATAAACAACGTCAACAACAATATTCTTCCTAAAAACTTATAAAAAGCATTATTTACAAATTCACCTGTTGCTATTACATCATTTGGTTTTACAATATCTCCAACTTTAACTATAGTTTGTTGCGATTTAGCTGTATCAAAATTATATTCTTTGTAATCTACGAAATCAACTACTTTAACTTGCTTTGTTTCTTTATCAAATACTTTCTTTTGACTGTCAAAAGAAATTTTCAAGTAATCTGGTTTTGCTTCTACGACTTTTCCAGATTTTTCACCAGTCGACTCAAAACTCTCTGCCTTGAACTCTTTAGCAAACCACTCTTTATTATTAGTATCAGCATCTTTAATTTTATCAACCCAATCAGGTATACTTGATACTAAAACCCAACCTAATAATAAAGGCGTAACAATTAGAATAATGTATTTATAAATTCCTGGCAATTTAATATCAGCTCCTTTGTTAATTTCAGCCCAACCTTTATTAATTCCAAAAATATATGAAAACAATACTGTTTCTAAAAAGGCAAAAAGTACTAAACTTACTGTACCTGCCCAATAATCGTATTGATCAAACAACCCTTCGTTATAGAAAATTACTGTTGGCAATCCCATAATTAATGCCAAAGCACCAAAAGACCAAGCTCCTTTATTTTTACTCCATTTGAACTCGTCTTGCATGAATCCCATCCAAGGTGTTCCCATTGCTAAAGATGAAGTAATTCCTGCGAAGAACAACAAACCGAACCAGAACACACCTGCGAAAATAGCCAAAACCGTTCCCCATTGCTGGAACAGATAAGGCATTGTTTGGAAAGCCATTCCAAAACCTGCATTTTGAATCACCCAGTCTAAACCTAAATATCCGGCAGCGATAGGAATAACGATTAAACTTCCTAAAACTACTTCCACAAACTCATTCATGAATCCGGCAGAAACAGCATTTAAAGCGATATCGTCTTTCTCTCTAACATAAGCGGCATAACAGTGAACCGTTCCCATACCTACTGAAAGTGTAAAGAAAATTTGCCCCGCTGCAGCCAACCATACTTTTGGATTTGACAAGGAGTCAAATTGTGGAGTCCATAAGAAATTTAAACCATCCCAAGCATTAGCTTCCGGGAAAATATCTGACGCTCCTGAAGTTCCTAAAGTCAACCCTTTGATTGCTAAAATAACACCAAATAAAATCAATAATGGCATACCTATTTTTGCTACTTTTTCAATTCCTCCTAAACCTTTAGAAAGAATATAAGTATTCAATACTAAGCAAATAATATAAAAAACAACGGCTTCATAAGGAATCCCGGTTGTTGATTGCGAAACATCTACATACGAATTGAAGAAACCTGCTACATCCCCCTGACTCATTCCGTTAAATGTTCCAACAACAGAATGATACACATAAGACATTGTCCAAGATTCTATATAACAATAATATGAAGCTACTGCAATATTTGTAAAGATTCCAAAAACACCGATATATTTCCAGATTCTTCCTTTGGCCATAGTATCTAATATATAAGGAGTACTATGATTGCCGAATTTTCCTCCGTAACGACCAGTAGACCATTCAATGAACAGTAACGGAATACCCATTACCAAGAAACAAATTAAATAAGGAATAATAAAGGCTCCACCTCCGTTTTGTACTGCCTGCACTGGAAATCTTAAGAAATTCCCAAGTCCAACAGCATTCCCGGCCATGGCTAAAATGAGTCCAACGCGCGACCCCCAAGAATCTGATTTTGTTGACATAGTTCGTATTGGTTGTTAATTTCCCAAAGATACTAATTCTTAACAAAAAACAAAGAAAAGTTAATTTTAAGCTAAATTTTACTTTACAAATCAAATACGGAACTACGCTTAGTGTAAATCATATCTTTCAGCTTTAACAAAAAAGCTAAAGTCAAATAAAACCCAAAGCCAACTCCAACGGTAATAAAAGTGATATAAATAAAAAACAAACGCACATTAGTAGCTCTCATCCCTAAGCGTTCGGCAAAACGAGAAGCTACAAAAAAACCGTGTTTTTCAAAAAAATGAAGTAGTTTATAAATCATGGCTTAAAAGTACATCATTTTTTCAAAAGTTGTATCCCAATCGCACATTTTAAACACTGTTTTGAATTACAATATTTTTTCTTTAGCTGAAGCAAAGCTTGAGAATCAAATGCATTTGTATTAGAAACTCCTATTTGAGAAAAACGTTCTAATATTGTATTTCGTTCCGGTTTTAGCTCTCGTAAAAAACCAATCAGTTCTTCTGTTCTTTCCTGATTCAAATAATTACTATAAGCATATTGCAAAGGAATAACAGTATTAATCAGCAAAAGTTCTATAAAATTATCCGACAATTTTTTAGCTTTAAATCTACTTGATTTGTCTAAATTATAATGCGAGTTCCAATATACTGAAACCGAAACCTGTAATTTATCTCTTGTTTCTCCAAAAGAACAAATTGCATTCACCAAAGAAAAAATGCTGTGATTTTTAGACAACAATGCTGCAAATTGAGCCAATCGAATCGTTGGAAAATTATCGGGACGAAGTTTATAAAATTGTAATTCTACATTCGAAACCTTTTCTAATTGATATTTTGTTTGCTGATAGCACCAAATTTCTTGTAATTCTTTCGGATATTGTTCTTCAAAATCTCGTTCTAACAATCCGGAAATCCCAAAAAACAAAGCTTCAAGATGTTTTTGTTCGTGCCGTTCTTTTTGTAAAACAGCTATAGGAATTGCTTTTAAAATTTGGAGAAAATTTTCACCATTAGCATTCAATCCAAAATTCTTTGCCAAAACAGCTACAAAAGTAGCTTCCCAATCGTGTTTAAAATCAACAAACAGCTCATTAATTTCTAAAGAACGTTCTTCCAATCGCTCAAAAAAGAGTCTTTCTTTCCAATTTTCTAACACAAAAACATCAACCGATGCAATCGAATTTTCGCAATTGATCCACTTTTTCTCCGATAATAGATTTTGAATTCTTTGAATTAACTCTACATCTACAACCTTTCGAAGCTCCAAAACCGGAATTTCAGAATTATCCTTTCGGTACACTTCGGTATCGTGTTCCCAAACAACATGTAAAATAACATTGTTGTAATTGTCATCCATTTGATGATGATGCAAATACCAATCGGAAGATTTGACGTGAATTTCGATATTTCCAGCCCATTTTTGGTCACCAATAACCATTTGGGCGTTAAAAAAATCAGGACCTGAAGTTTGGAGGTAGTTTCCAAATTGAAAAATTTCAATTTTTTCTCCTTTTGTAGTCCATAAACGAGTGACATCCACTTGCTTGTGCAGCCACAAGTAGTGCAAAATAATTTCTTTCATAATAAATCTGTTTGGCGTATATAACTGCTAAAGTAATCAAAGTTTTATATTTGTAAAAACAATTCGACCAAAAAATGAAAAGATTTTTCTTACTAGCTACTTTTTTAACTATTTTAGTATCAGTCGCTCAAACCAAAAATAACTACAAAATAAGTTATAGCAAAACCTACAACGGAAACGCTATTGATACCGAAAATCCAATTTTAGCCTTCCTTTCTGCCGATCAATGTTTGGTAACTTCGCAAACTATTTGGTCACAAAAAGCCGATTTTCCTTTTGAGCAAACTATTGTGTACCCCAAATTAGGCGAATTTGTAAAACTGAGTAATCTTTCTAAAGACAAAACGATCAGTACTAAAGATAGCGCTTCATTAGCCAAACAAGAATTTAAAATTACGGACGAATTTAAATCTATTTTGGGTTACAAATGCCAAAAAGCAGAAACGGTTATCAATTCCAATCACATAGCCATTTGGTTTACTACTCAATTAAAAGCCAATGGCGGACCAACTGTTTTAGGGCAAACTTTAGGAACTGTTTTAGAAATGAACCGAAACAACAATTACGTAGTTACTGCAAGTAAAATAGAAAAAATCAAAAAGTTTTCACCCATTCAATACAATGAAAACGAATTGGTTGACAATTTAACGTATAATGATTTAGTTTGGAAAAGCAGATTCATTTCGATTCCTGTTTTTGAAGATGAATTGATTCGTTTTTCTAGCGAAGCCCAATCTAACGATAGCATTTTGCGCTTTGCCAGCGGAACTATTATTTTAAAAAAAATCAAGTTTCCGGAACTAAAAAAAGGAAGTCAAGTTTTTGTGGATTTAAAAGAACAATCTAATGGAGACGCTTATGACAGAACCGGAAGTGTTTTTGTTATTCCGCAAGATAAACCGATTTCTTTTTTAAACGGTTTACAAAACGGTGCCAAAACATTACCCATTTACACCAATGGAAACGGAAAAGAATATCAAGGTATGGTTGCTACTTCAGAATATTCCCCCTTATTAGAATTGATGCGTTTCTTTACTCCTTTTGGCATTCACCAATACAATCACATTACGTTAAAAGACAAAGAATGGCATGATGTTGTTTCGTATCGCGAAGAGATTTCAGAATACAATTCCTTTTTGTCGGGAAAAGAACTTTGGGTGGGATGTTTTATTGGAAATTATGATAAAGGCGGACATAAAGTTTCACTTAACATGACTATTCATCCAGATGAAACAAAAATTTTCAATTACACTAAAGTTGTTCCGTTATTTAATACTACAAACGTTATGGAAATGGCGAGCCAAAATTATGGCACCATGTTTAATAACGAAAAAGGCGTTTTTGTTTCATTCAAAACAGAAGAACCTATAGAAAATGCCGTTTTGCGTTATACCGTTACAGGTCACGGTGGTTGGGAAAATGGTGATGAGTTTGTACCCAAAGAGAATACTATTCTTTTAGATGGTAAAAAAGTTCACAGTGTTATTCCGTGGCGACAAGATTGCGGTTCTTACCGTTTGTTTAATCCTGCTTCCGGTAATTTTGCCAACGGATTATCTTCTTCTGATTATAGCCGATCCAATTGGTGTCCGGGAACAGTAACGTATCCTTATTATATTTCATTAGGTAATTTACCAAAAGGCGAACACACCATTCAAGTACAAATTCCTCAAGGCGAACCCGAAGGCGGGAGTTTTAGCGCTTGGAATATATCTGGAGCTTTACTGGGAAATTAATATTTATGAGGTTCGACATGAATAAGCACATGACCAAGATTAGGAATTTCACTTCTCAAATAATCTTTTAATCTATGTGCAATTTCGTGTCCTTCTTTCACTGAAATATCACCATTTACAATAGCGTGCAGATCTACATGATGTTTCATTCCTGATTTTCGGATGAAGCATTTTTCTGTTCCTAAAACACCGGGAACTTCAATGGCTTTTTCTCGGATTTCCGAAATCAGATCGTCATATAAATGCTCATCCATAATTTCGCCCAACGCCGGTCTGAAAATTTTATAACTATTGTACAGAATAAAACCAGAAGCCAATAAAGCTGCCCAATCATCGGCAGTTTCAAAACCTTTTCCAAAATAAATAGCAACAGAAATACCTGCAAAAGCTGTAACCGAAGTAATCGCGTCACTTCTATGATGCCAAGCATCAGCTTGCAACGAAGTGCTATTGGTTTCTATCCCCTTCTTCATCACAATACGATACGAAATCTCTTTCCAAATAATGATACCGCCTAATACTAATAATGTCCACTTTTCAGGAATATCGTGAGAAGTCTGGATATTTTCAATACTTTCGTAAGCAATGATAGTAGCAGAAGTTACTAAAAAGGCAACTACAATAAATGTGATTAAAGGCTCAATTTTACCATGACCGTAAGGATGGTTTTCATCGGCCGGACGTTCTGCATATTTTAATCCGAATAAAACTAAAAGTGATGAAAAAATATCCGTTGTGGATTCGATAGCATCAGCAATAAGTGCATACGAATTCCCAAAAATTCCCGCTAACCCTTTGATCAATGCTAAAGCTGTATTTCCAAAAATACTGAAATAGGTCGTTTGTATCGCTGTTTTTTCGTTACTCATTTTTTTAGAAAAAAAAGCGCTATTATTTAATAGCGCTGATAATATCGTGTTTCGTAATGATGTGGAATTTGTTTTCTCCTAAATCCACCAAAACGGCTTGATTTTCTTTGGTAATCAGTTTTGAGATTTCTTCCACCGGAGCTGAAGCTTTCACAATTGGAAATGCATTTCCCATTACTTCTTTTATGGGTTTATCGGCAATATTTTTATCTTCTACATAACTTCTGAATAAATCCGCTTCATCTACGCTACCTACAAATCCCTTGATATCCACTACCGGAATTTGAGAAATTTTATATTTTTTCATGCGTTCAATAGCATGTGAAACCAATTCTTCTGTTTTAACAGTAATCAATGGTTTATCTACATGATCTTTAATTAAATCAGATGCTTTTGTAATCTCTTCTTCCAAGAAACCACGTTCGCGCATCCAGTCGTCGTTAAAAATTTTACCCACATAACGGCTTCCGCTATCGTGAAATAAAACCACAACCACATCTTCCGGTTTGAAATGTTCTTTTAATTGCAACACTCCTTTAATCGCCGCACCAGCAGAATTCCCAACAAAAATTCCTTCTTCCAAAGCTAATCTTCTGGTATATACTGCCGCATCTTTATCGGTTACTTTGGTAAAACCATCAATCAGTGAAAAATCAACATTTTTAGGCAAAATATCTTCTCCAATTCCTTCTGTGATATACGAGTAAATTTCATTTTCATCGAAAATACCGGTTTCGTGGTATTTTTTAAATACAGAACCATAAGTATCAATTCCCCAAACTTTCACATTGGGATTGTGTTCCTTTAAATATTTAGCCACACCGGAAATAGTTCCCCCAGTTCCTACTCCGACTACAAAATGCGTTACTTTACCTTCTGTTTGTTCCCAAATTTCAGGTCCGGTTTGTTCGTAATGAGCCAAAGCATTACTAGGATTATCGTATTGATTGACATACCAAGCATTTGGCATTTCCTCTGCTAAACGTTTTGAAACAGAATAATAGGAACGCGGATCGGCTGGTTCAACATCTGTAGGACAAACAATTACCTTTGCACCAACGGCACGAAGGATATCCATTTTTTCTTTGGATTGCTTATCGGTAATCACACAGATCAACTTATAACCTTTGATGATCGCTCCTAAAGCTAATCCCATTCCGGTATTTCCGGAAGTCCCTTCGATGATAGTTCCGCCCGGTTTTAAACGACCGTCAGCTTCGGCATCTTCAATCATTTTTACTGCCATGCGGTCTTTTACCGAATTTCCGGGATTGAAGGTTTCCACCTTAGCTAAAACTAAAGCATCAATTTCTTTGGTGATTTTATTGATTTGAACTAATGGGGTGTTTCCAATAGTTTCTAGTATATTTTTTGCGTATTTCATATTCTTACCGTAAAAATTATGGTCAAAAACAATTTTGACTTAAGTTCTTTCTTTACTAATTTTTGACAAAGGTATTTGATAATTCTTTGGTTTCCAAAAAATCCTTAAGCCAACATGCTAACCCCGATGGAAGCGACACCTTGTATAGCGAACAGCGGGAAAATGGTAACCCAGAAATCCTGCAGATTCGTTTCTCTTATTTAAAGAAATTCCACACTAGACCAAAGCGCACCAAGAAATCGCGATAAGGATAATTAGGCGCCGAATAATAATTATATCCTGTCATCGCCGAATTGAAATGTTCTGCTTTCAAGAAAATTCGCGTTTGTTTCACCTTTGCATTGATAAAGAAATCAATTAACGGGAAGTTTCCGATTTTCTTTTCGTGTTGAATATAAAACTCACCGATTAACGGATTGTAATCGTTTTGATAATATTCTGTAAAATAATTGAAGGTGAATCCTGTTTGGATAAACATTGCTTTTTTAAATATATGCTCTGAAAAGTAAAGCGTTTGTCGTGTTACAATTTCAGGAACATTTAATACATCGGCACTTTGTGCCACCTTTTGATATAGAACTGTGTTATCCAATGAAAATTTCCCTACTCTAAATTCTTTGCTGGCTTTTAGGGAAAGATAATTGATTGTATTCTCGTATTGAAACGGTTTAACTGTCAGCGTTGCAATATCATTGGTAATATTATCAAAATATAAATAATCATTAAGAATAGTATAGTTTACATCTAGGTTTAGCCATTTTGTTTGGGCTGCAACTTGGAATTGATTACGCTTTTCATTCTTAAAATTATTATACCAATTGTAATCTACATAACTACTTTGATATAATGTATAATTTAAATTAGGTAACGTATTTTGCTTTTGGTATTTGAATTGAAAATTATAATCCTCATTTAATTTGTACTGAGCTGACAATTCAACATTAGAAAGTGATTGGTCCGTAATAGAATTAGAGAACAAAAGATTCAATTTTATTCCGTGTAAAAAATAAGTATAATTTCCACCGAAAGAGGCTATTTTGTCGTTTAGTGAATTGGGTACTACAATATTTTCAGAACTATCGTAAACTACACTATTGTAATAATAATTGTAGGTGTTGTAATCTACAAAACCTATGAAATCTCCGTATTTTTCGGTTGTAAAACCTACCCCCACTTTGTTATACAAATGATTATAACGGGTTTTATTATTGATTGCATTTGCATAAGAATCACCAAAACGAGAAGATACAGTTGACTGAGTAAATTCAAAAAACTTATATTCTTGATTGAACTGATGTTTAATGATAATACTATTAGGATTGGTTTTGTTCAATTTAAAAGAATGATCTACAAAAAAACGATTCCCTTTTAATAAAGAAGTGGCATCACTAAAATAGACATCTAACCTATCGCGCTGATTGTAAGGATCTTCACTAGATTCAAACAAAGATGTATCGACAATTCCCCCATTTTCTTGGTTAGAAATATCTTGACCGGCAAAATGAGCATTTAAGAAATATCGCTTATCATTTGTAAAATAGCTTGTTGTAAATCTGAAATTACCGGAACTGGAAATATTGTTAATATATTTTCCATTGGAACGCAGTCCTTTATAAGCAATAGAAAAATTTAGATTAGTTTTTGTATTAACTGTCAGGAAGGCATCTAATGATTGTCCTTGTTCCATTACTGTTTTATAATACAAATCGGTTAATGGTGTAGGAACAGAATAATATTTTACATCATTAAATTCTAGGTAATTAAAATGTTTGGCTGTAAATCCAAAGTTGGGAGAAACACTTTTCTTTACCCAGTTGAAATCTAACGTATTGTAGGTATGTCCTTCATTAGCAAAAGGAAGTAATCCAAAAATATCCTTTCTGAGCAAATTATATTTGTATTCTTTTTGAATACTCAATGTCGTATCCAAAAAAGTAGTATCTCTCTCAAGATTATAGATTTTGTACAAATCTATAGGTGGTTTTTTCTCTTTGTTTATATTTTGCCCGACATTAAAACGACGTGTTGAATCAGTCTTAGTATTAGAATCTTGCTCAAGCATATTAATCTGAGCAAAACTGTACAGTGAAAAACAAAATAAAAGGAAAACAAAAAAATTTCTCATCACATTTTTTGATAATGGCAAATGTAATGAGAAATTGTAGATAAAAAAAACCCTCTCATAAAGAGAGGGTTCAATATAAATCTAAAAAAGATTATTTTGTTAATTTAACTTTTGGAGCAGTTACATTACTTTTTTGTTTTCTCAAAAAGAAAACTCTATCCATAATTTCTTTTTTATTAAAAGAATTAGAATTTTTACCAGAAGCAATTACTTCATCAGTATAATAATCAAACAAAGTAAATACACCACTAGCATCAACTTTAAATGATACTACATAACCTAAATAACCAGCAACTCTATCTCCATCATCAGAACTAGGAGCGTCTGCATCTGCCTGAACATATGTACCACTTCCGATTGTCCCTGAATTACCACTACGACTATAATCTATTGTAGTAGGTATTAGGAAAGAAGGTGAAACTCCAACTGCACTCAAACCAGCATCATCATATATATTTTGTATAATATGGTAAGTAGCACCTATTTCAAAATCAGGAATATTAGGATTAGCCGGATCAAAAGTTAACGTTTCAGGAGAATCTCCTGTTGCTGCCTGGCTGTCAGAAAAATAATCAATAGATGAGAAATCTTCAGAAGCCCAAAGATAATCCATATCGTAACCTATATCATCTAAACTAAAAGTAAAGCCCATATAATTAAAATCTCTATTCCAAGAAAAAGTAAAATCAACAGGTGTTACATCAAAGTTAGAAATATTAACTGTAAATTCAGAAGCTTCTTCATTTACAAGACCATTATAATTACCCGCTGGTGTAAGTCTAAATGTAACAGACTTAACATCATCATCAACATCATCAATCAAACCTGCCACATTGATTGCGAAAGTAGAGCTAAATGCAGGAATAACAACTCCATAAGTTAAAGCATCAGGATCTCCCATTTCATAAGGAGCATAATCAGCATAACTTGCATCTAAATAATGCGGCAATCCTTCTGAACCATCACTTGTTAAAAGAACAAAATCTTCATTATCAATTGCAGTATTACCATCAACAATAGATAAACGGTAACTCACATCTGTATTGAAACTGTGATCTAACATTAAATTAACAACAGCAGTTTCTGCTTCTGTAATTGAATATGATCCAAACTCTACAGAAACTGTTGGTTTATTAACAGAAGATGCAGCATAATCAGGTTCTTCATTATTATCACACGCCACTAAAGACATCGCAATTAATGAAAACAAAGTTGCCTTTCTAAATATACTATTTATATTTTTTTTCATACTTTATATTTTTATTAGTTAGGAGTATAAGTACCTGTTAAATCTGTAAATGCAGTCCCCTCTAAACTAAGTGTTACTGTAACACTATTATCAGGATTTACAACACCAGAACCAATCAAATGATAAGCACCACCTAAGATATAATCATCAACAGTAATGTTTCCACAAACGTCTGTTAAATGATATGTTATTGTACTTCCACCAACCCAAATATTTTCTGGTAAGTATATACATGCAACTGAATAATAACCTGTTCCTTCTTTAGTAAATGTTGCTGGTTGCCCCCCTCCACTATTTAGTGTATAATTTCCTTCAAGATTAGAAGCACAAGCACCATTAATAGTTACCACTACATCTTTATATTGGTAAGCAACAGTTCCACTAGTAATAGATGTTAAAGAAACAATTATTTTCTTAGGTTCACCAATAATTAATTCAATAGGATGAAAAGTGATAGATGGCATGTCAATATAGGTTTGTCCTGCTACAATAGTAACTTGACCTGTATTTCCAGTAGCCGGCACATCATACTCTACTCCTGGTAAAGCATAATCTTCAAGTTCTTCAGGGGTTAATCCTAAAGTAGTTGGATCTACAATTTCCCACTCTAAAGTAATATCTTCAGTGGGTAATTGATCATTTGCATAACTAATTAAAGTTACCTTAGGAAGATCCAATTCAACTGAAGGGATATCATTCACATAAATTTTCGTAGTAGCATTCGAAGAAAAACCAACTACTGTAGTGTCAGGCCCTAAAGGCGTAACATCATCATCGTTACAGCTTACAAAAAGAGTTGTAAGCATAACTGTTGTTAATAAAACGATTTTTTTCATAACTTTTTATTTTTAATTTTTCCAGAATGGTGTATGCGCATTTACCGTAAACAAGTCTGACAATTCAACAATTGGCATGTTTGCACTGTTAGCAGTCACTTCTGAAGAAGGATATTGCAGTCTATAAGGTCTGTGAGATCTTACTGTTGATGTAGGAAGAGGTAAACTAGGGTAACCTGTTCTTGTAAGATCAATATATGCTTCAATAGGATTGATACTATTTGTAGCCAACCACTTTTGCGTCATAATAGACGAAATAGCATTAGCTCCTCCGTTCCAACCAACATTCGGCAATGAATTTACTGAAGCAAGATAAGATGTTGCAGTAGCAGAAGACAAACCTAATTGAGTAAAAGAAGCTATTACTCCATTTTCAAATTCTGTTTTTGCATCACCCGGTAGATAACCTCTTGAAATAGCTTCTGCTAATAAGAATTTTATTTCAGGTAATGAAACTACATAACCATCTGAACTTTCAGTATTTAAACCAGGCACTAATTCAGCAGCTGAAATTGTAGCAGGAAGTCCTGGATCTCCAACACCTTGTCCTTGGTAAGCAGCTGTAACCACACCTCCATTTAATTCATACAAAACAGAACGTCTTTGATCAACTATATTACTATATACAAAACCTGTAGAAGGTCCGTTATAGCTTGTAGTTTGCCCATTTAAGAAATCTGCAATAAAACCACTTGCTACATAATATGTAGTTGGTCTAACAGATGTACCAGCAGCAGTATACCATAAATTATAGTAAGGATTTAACTGTGCATCTGTAGCATCATTATATCCCGGGTTTATTAAGATTGCCTCTGTCGGGAATAAACCTGAAGCAGTTATTTGACCGAATTGCTCAGAAAGGAATGCAGCATCTGCAACATTTGACTCTCTTAATAATAATTTTGCTTTAACAAAATTACCAAAAGCTTTCCATTTATCAACATCACCTGCAAAAATAACATCTTCCGAACCAAAAGCTGCATCTGAACTATCTGTATTATCAAACAAGTCAAATGCCGTATTAATATCTCCAATTAATGAAGCATAAATTTGTGCATCATCATCGTAAGCAGGACTAATTTCTAACCCTCCCTGAAATGCTTCAGAATAAGGTGCATCTCCATACAAG
The DNA here is from genome assembly GCF_053570605.1 of Flavobacterium sp. U410. Lineage (NCBI taxonomy): Bacteria > Pseudomonadati > Bacteroidota > Flavobacteriia > Flavobacteriales > Flavobacteriaceae > Flavobacterium > Flavobacterium sp. U410. Next base: position 19,896 of record NZ_JBSEFI010000023.1, on the reverse strand, counting down.
TCTACAATATACTGCATGTAGAAAGCCTTTAAGATTAATGCAGCAGCTTTATGATTATCATAATCCTCACTACTATACTCAACTATATCGTTAAGATTTTTTATTTGAGGGTATAGACCATCCCAAATTGCAGCATTAAAAGTATTATCAATCTCATAAGTATAGTCCATTGCTCCAGAAACCCCTGTATAACCATATATGTTATTATACCAATTCTGCATGAAATAATTCCCTAAGACAGTCATATTACGTGCTTGAACACGATATGCACTCACGGCAGCACCTGCAAGAATCTGAGGAGGTGTTACATTATCGTAACGATTATTATTAGGATTTTGATTAATATCCAAATAATCATCACATGCCACAGTAGTCAACGCAAGAACTACTGCTAAAATAGATGATTTAAATTTAATCTTTTTCATATTTTTTAGAATGTTAAATTAAGTGTGAAACCATAAGTTCTTGTTGCCGGATACTGTGATGTACTTGCATATCCAGCAGCCTGATAAGCCGCACCTGTATCATTATAATTTGTCTCAGGATCAGAATAATATTTATTCTCTTTCGGCAACCACATAAACACGTTTTTAGCATTTACTCCAAAAGTAGCAGAAGCCAATCCAGTTCCTTTTAACAACTTCTCTGGAAGAGTATACGATAAAGCAACCTCTCTCAATTTAACAGCTGTACCATCTAACACAAAATTCTCTGCTACGCCGCTATATCCTGACGAAGTCCCCCAATAGTTGATATAAGAAGAATAGCTTGTACCACCTGTTATTACTGAAGTATTAGACTCATAAACACCATCTCCGTTTGTATCTACAACTGAATTAGGGAAAATAAATCCTCCTGAACGACCATTTTCAGCTGACTCTACAAGATTACCTGTCCAAGCTAATTGATATTTAGTTTCAGAGAAGAATTTACCACCATATCTAAAATCTCCTACCGCAGTAAGTTTAACTCCTTTATAAGAGAAAGAGTTAGACAAACCAATGATAAAATCAGGAGTAGCAACACCTAAATTAACGAAATCTGATGTTTTTAACGGATTACCTGAAACAGGATCAACAATCACACGACCTTGATCATCTCTTTGATATGCTGTACCTTTAATCAAAGGATACTCTTCACCTTTAGTAGCATAAATATTAACTAAAGTAGCACTTGCAAAAAGTATACCTACTTCATCTGAATCGTCAGTAACTTTATCAACTATTGTTTTATAAGTCATAAAGTTTGCTTTACCAGTCCACTCAAATGACCCATCCTTACCTTTAATTGGCGTGTACCCTAAATCAATATTTATACCTGAATTATGCAATTCACCAATATTCATAAACGCAGTTTGAATACCAGAAGTACGAGACGCAGTAGCACGAGTAATCAAATCTTTTGTAGTTGTATAGTAATACTGACCATCAAGCGTTAAACGATTATTAAAGAACCCTAAACTAACCCCGAAATCTTTCGTATAGTTACGCTCTGGTTTAATATTTGGAGTAGTAGGATTCTGTTGAGTTGCATATGAAGAAATTGCCCCAAAAGGAAATCCAGCAGGAATTGACGTTATTGGATCTATCGCATAAGTACCTACTGCAGAAGAGTTACCAGTACCTGTATAAGAACCATACACTTTAGCATAATTTAACACTCCCCCACTTAAATCAAATGCTTTAGTAGGAATGAAAGACAGACCAGCACCTGGATAAAAATAGCTATTATTATCTTTTGACAACTTAGAAGACCAGTCATTTCTTCCTGCAATATTCAAGAATAAATAATCATTAAATCCTAAATCAACGTTAGCAAATAATGAAAACGTACGCCATCTTGTATAATCATTTGTAAGCGCTGATGCAAGAGCAGGAGAAAGAATATTATCATAGTTATAGAACGACCCAACAACATCCAAATCTTGACCTCCTACTTGATTCATTTTAAAATAAACGTCTCTAATATTATTACCTAAATTCGCTTTCAATGTGAATTTTTCAGATAATTTATAGTCAAAATTCAATAAAATATCAGAATAGATACTTCTATCTAATCTTGTCCAGTCAAAAAACTCTGAACGAATTTGAAGACCACCAGATGCACCAAGATCTGCAGGATCATTATAAGCATTTGTCCAAGATTGCTTTCCTCTAGTTGTCACCTGAACGTTAGGATTCCAAACAAGATTAATATTCTCATTAAAGTCATATTTTAATGACAACCCAGCATTAAAGAAATCTGTACTTTGTTTCTCTCTTTGATTATCTCTCATCCAATAAGGACTCGAAAAGAAACTATTCCAACGACCTTCATTTCCAGAATTAGCAAATGCATCAACAGGAACTGTACTAGCTGCCATCAACAAGTTCTCATAAAGACTATTACCTCCAGCTGTCCCGTATGTATTCTCTTGCGAAGCATTATAATAAGAAGCATTACCTTGAACAGTAAGCTTACCTACTTGTTTACCTGCACTAAATGAAAAGTTTGTTCTTTTATAATTATCTCCATCAACTACAAACCCTCTATCTTGTCTATTGATTGAAGCAGTAGCATATCCTTTTTCTAAACTTCCTGCAGACAACGAAACTCCATTTTGATACCAAGTCCCTGTACGGAAAAACTTTTTAATATTATCTGAATCTCCTGTATAAGGAGCCATAATCACAGAACCATCTGCTTGCGGAAGACCAACAGGCACCATTTGACCATTAGCCTCAGGACCCCAAGCTCCATTTTCGATAGCCACTTGATAACCATCCCAACCTTGTCCGTAACGTGTCTGACGTACTGGCAAATAAGAAACTTGTTGGAAATCAACAGCTGAATTAATAGTAATTGTCATTTTATCTTCTCCACCACCATTTCCTTTTTTAGTAGTAACAACAATTACACCATTAGATCCACTCTCTCCATAAAGAACAGCTCCTTGAGCCCCTTTAATCACGTTAACAGATTCAATAATCTCAGGAGGCAAACTCTGAAATACTGTAGCTGTCGAAATTGCATTATCAATTACAATCAATGCCTCATTATTACCTGTAAGCGAACGGTTACCATTGATAACAATACGCATTTGAGAATTCACACTATTTGAAGTAGTGTTAATTTGCAAACCTGATACTTTACCTATTAAAGCTTGAACTGCATTAGGATTAGCCGCTTGTGTAATTTCAGTGTTTTTAACCACTGTATAAGAAGACGTAACCTCATCTGCTTTATGCTTAATACCTAAAGCACCTACTACCTCAACAGCATCAAGCTGCATAGCTTTTAAAGTAATATTAACAACATTACTATCTCCAACAGCAACCTCTTCTTTCATTCCAACATAGGAAACTTCTATAATATCTCCTTTTTTGGCTTTGATAGAATAATTACCATCAAAATCAGTGGTTGTACCATTTGATGTGCCTTTAACCACAACACTAGCACCGGCAACAGGACCTAGATCATCTGATACTACTCCCGTAACAGTTTTCTCTTGAGCAAATGAAAACTGCATTGTTAACGCCACTAAAAGCGTAAAAATCCATTTAAACTTTGATCTCATATTAAATTTATTTGAGTTAGTTATTCCGCAAACTTCTTAATTATTTCTTAATTTACCAAATATTTATCTGGAATATTAGTATTTAATAATGTTAAAACTTTTAGCGCTAAAAATATTTTTTTGGGAATACTATCACTTGAAAGATGCAGAAAACTCTAAAAGGTTGCGTTAAAAATTATATTTTTGTCAAAAAAATGCAATGTTAAGCAAATGTTATAAGAACAACTTATTAGAATGCGGCACAGACGAAGCCGGAAGAGGATGTTTAGCGGGTCCTGTAACAGCCGCAGCTATCATTTTAAACACCTCGTTTGAAAATAATGTTCTTAACGATTCTAAACAACTATCTGAAAACAAGCGCTTTCAACTTCGCCCAGAAATAGAATCGCAAGCGATAACTTTTGCAGTCACTCATATATATAATGAAGAAATAGACGAAATCAACATTCTCAACGCTTCCATGAAAGCTATGCAAGAATGTATTTTAAAACTATCTCAAAAACCCGAACATATTATTGTGGATGGCAACAGAGGTATTTTTAGAAAACTTGGCATTCAAAACACGGTTGGTAAAATTTTTACCCAAGAAGAAATTGAATATTTAAAAGATATTCCCAACCAAAGTATTATAAAAGGCGATGCTAAATTTTTAAGTATTGCCGCCGCGTCGGTTTTAGCCAAAACGTATCGCGACGAATTTATGGATAAAATCCATGAAGAATACCCTATGTACAATTGGAAGAAAAACAAAGGCTACCCCACTAAAGAACATCGCGAGGCAATTGCTAAATATGGACCAAGCCCATATCACCGAAAAAGTTTCAAATTACTACCCGACCAACTGGAACTGAATTTCGATTTGTAGCACAAATCTATTTATAAAAAAAACTAGTCGTGCTGTTCGCAGTACATGGTACTTTGCTTCCATCACGGCTATACTTCCCTTTTACTATTTCAAAAGAAACAAGCTAGCAAACTTCCTTTTAACTTTTTACTTTTTAGAGACAAACTCCGCACTAAAAAGTTCAGTAAAGTGTTTTAAGATTTTTTCACGTACTTCATCTTCGTCTATTTCCCTACCCAACTCTACATGCAAAGACGTCACTCCTTTTCCACGAATTCCACACGGAATAATATTATCAAAATAACCTAAGTCGGCATTTACGTTTAATGCAAAACCATGCATCGTTACCCAGCGACTCGCACGCACGCCCATAGCACATATTTTTCGGGCAAATGGTGTTCCTACATCTAACCATACTCCGGTTTCCCCTTCACTGCGCACGCCTTTTAAACCATAATCCGCTAAAACCAAAATAATAGTTTCTTCGAGCAAACGTAAATATTTATGTATATCGGTAAAAAAATTTTCTAAATCTAAGATCGGATAGCCTACAATTTGTCCGGGACCGTGATAGGTAATATCGCCACCTCTATTAATTTTATAAAAAGTAGCTCCTTTGTCTACCAATTGTTTTTCGGAAAGTAGCAAATTCGAAATGTCGCCGCTTTTCCCTAAAGTATATACGTGCGGATGTTCTACAAACAAAAAATAATTATCGGTTTCAACATCGGGGTTTTCTCTTTTTTGCTTCTTTTGTTCCACAACTTTAGCAAATATTTCTTCTTGGTAATCCCAAGTATCTTTATAGTCTTTAGTTCCTAAATCTTGAAGGAACACTTTTTTATTTTGAACGCTTACCATAGCATCATTAATTAGACTACAAATATACAAATAGTTTACCGTTTAGCCCTGATGGAAGTGATATCCTTTTTTGTTCTCAATTCTACTAGAACTAACAAAAAAGATAAAACGAACAGCAGGAACACCGCAAGCAAAAAAACGCTAGCCATTCGCTTCAAATGGCACTAAAAATTTCAAAACTGTAAATTGACTCATTATCAAATTATAACTATCTTTGCCGGCTTAAAATAAAAATGTATGCAACTTTCAGAACAAGAAATCATTAGAAGAGAGAAATTGACCAAGTTAAGAGAGCTTGGCATTAATCCGTATCCTGCCAATTTGTATCCTGTTAATCACACTTCGAAACAGATAAAGGACGATTTCTCTGAAGGCAAGCAAGTTACTATTGCCGGACGTTTAATGAGTGTTCGTGATCAAGGAAAAGCTTCGTTTGCTGAGTTACAAGACAGCGAAGGTAGAATTCAGTTGTATTTTAACCGCGATGTAATTTGCGAAGGTGAAGACAAAACATTATACAATACCGTTTTCAAAAAATTAATTGATTTAGGTGATTTTATAGGTATTGAAGGCGAATTGTTCACGACTAAAGTAGGTGCAAAAGCCGTTCGTGTTACCAATTTTACTTTTTTAAGCAAAACCCTTCGTCCGTTACCGTTACCAAAAACTGACGATCAGGGTCATGTTTTTGATGCTTTTACCGATGCTGAATTGCGTTACCGTATGCGTTATGTAGATTTAGTTGTAAATCCGCAAGTAAAAGACGTTTTTGTAAAAAGAACTAAATTATTCAACGCTATGCGTTCTTTCTTTAACGATAAAGGATACATGGAAGTTGAAACCCCGATATTACAATCGATTCCCGGTGGAGCTGCTGCTCGTCCGTTTATTACGCACCACAATTCATTAAACATTCCGTTGTACATGCGTATTGCTAACGAATTGTACTTAAAACGTTTAATCGTGGGTGGTTTTGAAGGCGTTTACGAATTTTCTAAAAACTTCCGTAACGAAGGAATGGACAGAACACACAATCCGGAATTTACCGCTATGGAAATTTATGTAGCTTACAAAGACTATAACTGGATGATGGAGTTCACTGAGAATTTATTAGAACATTGTGCCTTAGCCGTTAACGGAACCACAGAAGCTACTTTTGGCGAACATAACGTAAACTTTAAAGCGCCTTATGCTCGTGTCACTATGACCGATGCTATTAAGCAATTCACAGGTTTTGATATTACCGGCAAAAGCGAAGACGAAATTCGTGCTGCTGCAAAATCAATGGGAATTGAAGTAGACGACACTATGGGTAAAGGAAAATTGATTGATGAAATTTTTGGCGAAAAATGCGAAGGAAACTTTATTCAGCCAACATTCATTACTGATTATCCAAAAGAAATGTCGCCTTTATGTAAAGAACACAGAGATAATCCGGAATTAACAGAGCGTTTTGAATTGATGGTTTGTGGTAAAGAAATTGCGAATGCGTATTCGGAATTGAATGATCCTATTGACCAAAGAGAGCGTTTTGAAGCGCAATTAGCCCTTTCGGAAAGAGGTGATGACGAAGCAGGACAATTTATTGATGAAGATTTCTTAAGAGCTTTAGAATATGGAATGCCACCAACATCAGGTTTAGGAATTGGAATGGATCGTTTAATTATGTTCTTAACAAACAATCCGTCTATCCAAGAAGTATTGTTTTTCCCGCAAATGAAACCAGAAGCGAAACCATTAGCCATTAGCGATGAAGCAAAAGCTATTGTGGAACTTTTAAAATCAGAAAACAATCAAGCTTTAGCACAATTAAAAGAAAAAGCAGGATTGAGCGGTAAAAAATGGGACGCCGCTATGAAAGAATTGGCAAAACACAATTTAACTAAAGTAGTTGTGGAAGGCGAAGCTAAAACAGTAGTTTTAAACTAAAATTCTTTTAGAAAAATATTAAAATTAAAAACCGAAACGTGACTGTTTCGGTTTTTTTATTCAAACAAAGGGCTATTAAAATAATTTCTTGTTTTTCTTACTGTCCTACAAATTCAGTATCACTTAATGTTCTCATAAATGCAATGAGGGCATTTTTTTCTTCTTCTGTAAGCGGAATTTTATTGTTGTTATCCTTAAAAACAGGATCAAGATTATCTGCATACAAAACTCCGCTATCAAAATAATCCAGCACTTCTCTTAATGTTGCAAATTGTCCAAAGCTTCCATAAGGAGCTGTATATTCTACATTTCGTAGCGAAGGAACACGAAAACTCATATAATCTTCCGGCAACCCGGTAACTCTTCCTCTTCCCGCTTCATTAGAATCAGGATTTAAAGGAAACCCAATATTTCTAAAAGTCTGGTCTGTAAATAATTCTGTACTATGACAACTGGTACAATTTTGTCGAAAAACCTGATATCCTTGAGCTTCTGATGGTGTAAATGTTTCTGCTCCGCTTTTCACTCTATCATATTTACTATTGGCAGAAATTAAAGTATACTCGTATTGCGCAATACTCTTATAAATTCTATCCGCCGTGATTCCCTCGTCTCCAAAAGCTTTTTGAAATAAAATCGGATATTCGGAATCCGTTTGAAGCTTTTCGATAACTTCCAAAATTGAAGAATTCATTTCTTCATGAGTAATAATAGGAACTAATACTTGGTTTTCTAACTGTAGTTTACTTCCATCCCAATTATAAAAATTCATGAAAGCTAAATTTTGCAATGGCGGCACATTCCTAAGTCCGACTCTACCTTCAACTCCTATAGCTTGTACATTATTATCCGTAAAAGAAGAGGATTGAATATGGCAACTTGAACAAGAAATAGTATTATCAATACTAAATTTTTTGTCATTAAAAAGTTTTCTTCCTAATTCAATTCCATACTGCGTAGGTTTATTCAGATTTACCGCATTATTCAACTCAGGAAAGTCCTCCGGAATATGTAATGCAATTTCCGGATTGTTATAAACAGTTTCATAATTATCATCATTACTACAAGCAACTAATAGTAATACTAGTGGCAAAACTTTGACTATTTTTTTCATTTAGATGATATTTGAGTGCATTTTAAAAAGAGCCTTCTTTCATCTTGAAGGCTCTTTGTTTTTTCTAATTTTCTACACTAAAAATGGAAAACATCCCATTAAGATCATTTGTTCCGTCACCGCCTAAATTGTCAACAAATTGAACCATTTGATCAGCAGTATGAACATTTGGCGTAGCATTATCATTCATTCCGGTACCTGTTGTTAAGGTAATAGTATTTGTGTTTCCGCTTAATAATTTATCAAAATCAGCTTTAATCACAATTTTAGGAGCGCTGCTGCCCACAACAGCATGTGTAGGAAGATTTAAAACAATATCTCTATACGCATCAACTCCTTGAGTATATGTTGACTCATCTCCATTAGTTCCTTCAACTGTGCTTCCTGTATGAATGGACATTTCTTTATTGTCTGTATCATAAAAACCTTCAATCTTAGTAAAACGATATCCTGTTCCCCATTCCCACATCATTGCTGTATCGTTTGCTCCTGCAGCATTATAAAAATTAGGGAAGCTTACTTGATCTAAAGTATTTAAATCACTTCTTACTCCTAATCCAAATTTAATTTGGCTATACTCACCTGATGGTATATTTGACAAGACATAATTTAATGTTGTCGGGTTTGATTGATTAACAATAGTTGCCCCGTTATCCAAGTCATTAATATTATAAGGAATTTCGGTTCCGTCGGCCTTTACCAAACGGATATTGCTTATTACATATTTTAATTCCGAAAAACGATGCACCTGACCTGCTTCTGAAGTATTTATGGTCGCCGATGAAGAAGTCGCGTCACCTAAAACGATCTCAGTATCTTGAAATGTATTTTTAAACAACAAAGTTACATTATTAGCTGCCGGGTTATCATCATTACTACAAGATGTAAAAGCTAAAGAAAGAATTGATATTACTAAATATTTTTTTAAATTTTTCATTTTTTGTTATTTTAAAGATTAATTTTTAATGACGTAAAGACATTACGCCCCATTCGTGGGATATTTCCCCAATCTGCATACGTACTATAATATTCGTTAAGTATGTTTTCAGCACCAACCTGAAAAACGGTTTTGTAATTTTTAATATAAAAAGTATAATCAACAGATGCATTTAACACTGTGTAAGAAGGCGTTTTATCTTCACCATACTCCGGGCTAAAATTGATCTGTTCAAAATCACCATTTAAAGAAGTTTGGAATCCTAATTTCTTATATGCTAAATGAACGGAAGTTTGATAAGACAACGGACGGATAAAAGGCAAATTTCCTTTATCATTATCTAGTCCTCTGGCATAAGTAAGAACTCCTTTCCAATGCAAGTTTTCTAAGATCGAATAATCTGCATTCAGCGAAAAATTGAATAATGTAGCATAATCTAAAGATGTATATCCTTTAACTCCTACTGATTGATAATTCATAGGACTTCCCATACTTAAAATTCTACCGATTATATAATTTTTGATGTAAAAATAATTCGCTTTAGCCTGAATACTTATTGTTTTATTTTTAAAACCTGTACTTGCATTAGCTTCATAGGAAATTTCATTTTTTAAATCCGGATTCCCTATATAATCATAACGGTCAAAACTGTTATAAATATAATAACCATAACCTTCTGAAACGGATGGAGCTCTATGTCCGTAACCACCCCCTACAGAAAAATCAAAATGCTTTATATTCAACTGATATCCTGCATGTAAACTTGGAAGAAATCTCGTTTTTTCCTGCGATGCTCCCGGATGAAAAATCCAGTTGAATTCTGCATATTTTGAATCATTGTAGTTTACACCTAAAGAACCTCCGAAGTTAAGCTGGCTTCGTTCTGAAATATCCCAAAAATTCTTCATGGAAATGCCCGTATAAACTGTTGTTACCCAAGGCCAGCTATAAGCAAACATGGTTCTTTCGCTTCTATCTTGCGGATACATTCTCATTTCTGCAATTGATAAATTATCATAAGCATTTAACTGTATTTCAGAAGAATATTTATCCCTTTTTAGATTTATCTTTGAAATCAATCCATAAGTGGTACTCCATCCCGGCATATCCATGTGTACTAAATTTTCAGGACGTGTTGTATCATCCATGTAGTGCTCAATAGCATTGAAGTAAACTTTGGTATCCCAGACTCTTGCTAGTCCGCCCTCAAATAATTGTTTGTAAGACAATGATGTAATAACAGCACGAGAAAGCCATAAATCCATAGGTAAAGCAGGATAGCCTACATCTTTTGCGACATCAAATATAGCGTTCACTTTTATTGATGATAACGGACTGGTTTTATAAGCTAAACCTAGCGAAGCATTGGTTTTTTGATACTGAGAATGCTTTACTTCAATATTATTCCCGTCAGAATAGTTTTCTGCTTTTCTATGAGAAATACTTCCATCTACAACTAATTTATCGCTTGAATATGCAATATTTCCAAGATTAAAAAATTGCTTATTATTGAACTCAAAACCAGATTGATATGTTCCTTTCCATTCTTTTTCAGGACTAAAAGGCGTACTTTTTCTTTTCAGATCAATACTACCGGCAACTGTTGCTCCGTGCAAACCACCACCTTGCCCTGATTTTATATCAACAGACTCAAGATTATTGCTATCAACATACGAAGTAATCGGATCCATTTTATCTGTACAAGCTCCGAAAATGTGCATTCCATCAATAGTAACGGTCGAGCGCTCTGTTCCCATATTATTCAATAATGGCTCCCAAGCATAAGCACCACGTTTAATGAAACTGATATTATCGGAAGAGGCTAAAAATTCATCAACAGACACAGCCATTTTCATCTCTGTTTCTATCTTTTTTTTAGCAACAGTAATTACTTCTACTTCATTCAAAGCAGTTATACTATCCTTTTCTTGCTTATTTTGAGCATTCACAACTATTCCTAAAAAAAGTGTAATTAATATAGCTAACTTCCTCATGTTAAAATAAAATATCAATATAAAGTTCGCTTTTCACTCCTTCAATTCCCGGTGTAAAGTCGGTAGGCACTTCGGTTCCTTTTACAACTTGGTCATTTTGATCCAACATAATGAAATTTAATGTCCAATTCCCAGTCATTGTATAATTGACCACGCCATAATACAAACCATTGCTTTGCTGCGTTAAATCTTGATTATTAGGAGAGGAATGGTTTCCCATTGAAGGTTCAGGCATTCTGGGATCTAACAATAAAGTATAGCCATCAACAGTAGAATATGAAAACTGCGCCGGATCCGGAAAATTCCCTGAAGGATTAACAGGTTGATTATATTTGTATATTCCGGCAATTAATTCATTTTCTGCAACATTTGGCTTTTGAGGAGAAATTAAAGCGATATAATATTCCTCACCGTCATTTCCGGTAAACGAAGTCATATTCAAGTTTTTATTCGTTTGTTCTTGTACTGAAATCTCTCCATGTACCGAATAATTCTGATTATTTACCGTAAAACTGATATACAATTCATGGTTTTCTACAGAACTACCTGTATGAGTAAATACAGAATATCCTGAATAACAACCATTTACTGCATCGTAAATCATAGTATAAAGATGCGGACAAGATGTTACATTATGGTCTGAATCTACCATTATAGGCAAAAAAGTAACCTCCGAATCATTTACATTCTGATTAGTTTGCGTGTCTATGACCTTTAAATGCAACTCATTATATCCTTTATAAAAAGTCCCGTTTAAAGCTTCTATACTGATTTTATAATTGCCGCTAGTTAATGAAGCAGCTTCTTCGAATTCGTAATATTCTGTAACTACTGTGCTGATCTCAGCCTCATAATCTGTTTTATCAAGGGTACAAGACATGGTTACAATTGATATTACAATTGCAATAACATTAAAAAATTTCATTATTAATGGTCTAAATAAAAGCTATTAATAAAAATTAACAATAAACTGATTGGTATGACATGGTATTTTTACATCACATGAACACACTCAAAAGTAAATTGATAATGATTTTGAAAAGACATAGTGTTTATTAGTATCAAAAAGACAAATAACATAGAATTATAGCTGAAGAAAACACCTGCTACTCTAAAAAAACACTATTTTAATTTAGACTATTGGAGGACGAAATACAGAATCTATATTTAAGTACGAATAAAATAGGTTATACCCTGAATGTATTTTTATTTTTTGAATGTTATAAAATAATGTTCTGGGAGCGAAAACTCCATCTATTTCTTGAAAAAAAACAACGACACTTTCTGTAACAATATTTTTTTTGTCTTTATTGTTTTCAGAAGACTCCGAAGCTTTTGCTAACTCTTTTGCCAAATGACATTTACCATTACAATGCAACTGAGGTTTTTCTTTGTTAACACAAAGTTCATTTTTAATATAATCGTAATTAACCATATAATCCACTACCGGAATTACAGGTCTAATCAACATAAAAAGTGAAATAATTACAATTACGATTCTTAACATGATACAAAAGTATTACTTTTTTTATCTAAAATGCAACAATTTTAATTTGTAATTAAACCTTTTTACACAAATTTCATCTAATCTTATAAAAAGTAAAAATTATGAAAAAAGTAGTATTAATGGCAATTTTAGCAATTGGTATGGTTGCTTTTGCTCAGGAAGAGAAAAGAGATTTTAAAAGAGAAAGATTCACTCCGGAACAACGAACAGAGTTAAGAGTAAAACAAATGACTTTAGATTTAGACTTATCAGACAAACAACAAGTCGAAATAAAAAAGCTCTTAACAGAGCATGAGACTACTAGAAAAAACAAAATGGAAGAGATGAAAAAAATGAAAAAAGAAGGCGCGAGACCAACTGCTGATGAAAGGTTTGAAATGCAAAAGAATCGCCTTGACGAACAAATTGATTTCAAAAATAAAATGAAAAAGATTTTAAATAAAGAACAAATGAACAAATGGGAAACCATCCAAAAAGACAGAAAGGAGAAAATGGAACCCAGACACAAAAGAAATGAAGGATTTCATAAAAAATAATAGTTTTTATCAAACTTTTTTGTAAAACTGTTTTTTTTAATTTAGATTTGTACTTATCTGATTCAGAATTCATCACTTATGAAAAAAATATTTTTAATGGCAATTTTAGCAACTGGAATGGTTGCTTTTGCTCAAGAAGCCAAAGGTCATTCCGACGATGCTGAAAGAATAGAAAGAAGAATGACTAAGCTTACTACCGAACTTGACTTAAATGAAAAACAACAAGTTGAGCTTAAAAATCTTCTTGAAGAGCAATTAGCCAAAAGAGACGCAAAAATGGCTGAGATAAAGAAAAGAAAAGATAATACTCCTCCTACTGATGCAGAGCGTGCAGCTATGAAAAAAGAGAGAGAAGTTGCTCAAAAAGATTTTCAAGTTAAATTGGAGAAAATATTAACTAAAGAGCAATTAAAAAAATGGGAAGCTTCTACTAAGAAAAGAGAAGATGCGCTTAAGACAAGAAGAGCTAGAAGACAATAATACAAAAAAGCCTGAAAAATCAGGCTTTTTTTATGTTTTTTAAAACTCTACATTAGCTATAGCTTCAATTGTTTTATCTAAATCCTCATACGTCAATGCGTCTGTTAAGAACCACGTTTCATAAGACGATGGCGCTATATAAATCCCTTGGTTTAACAAACTATGGAAAAATGTTCTGAAATTAGGATTATCAGCTGCTTTTGCCGTTTCAAAATCATACACTTCATTTTCAGCAAAGAAAACCGAAATCATAGAACCCAATCGGTTGATGGTAAAAGAAACTTTTCCTTCTAATGCTTCTCTGATTCCTTTTTCCAAATAAGCTGTTTTTTCCTCCAATCTAGTATAGATTTCAACATCATTATTTAATGCTTTTAACATTTCATAACCCGCAGCCATAGCTAAAGGATTTCCAGAAAGCGTCCCTGCTTGATACACTGGTCCAAGTGGCGCTAGGTGCGACATAATTTCTTCTTTAGCAGCAAACGCACCAACGGGTAATCCGCCACCAATTACTTTTCCAAAACACACAATATCCGCTTGAATACCGAAAACTTCTTGTGCTCCGCCTTTTGCCAAACGGAAACCTGTCATTACTTCGTCAAAAATCAACAAAGCTTTATTCTCGGTACAAATCTCTCTTAAAGCTTCTAAAAAACCTTCTTTTGGTGGCACGCAGCCCATATTTCCGGCTACAGGTTCAATGATAATTGCTGCGATTTCGTCCTTATTTGCTTCAAAAAGTTCTCTAATATTAACTATATCATTATATTTTGCTAAAAGTGTATCTTTTGCAGTTCCTTGTGTTACTCCCGGGCTATTTGGCACCCCGAAAGTACTCAAACCACTACCTGCAGCAATCAAAAACGAATCGGAATGTCCGTGGTAACATCCCGAAAATTTAATTATTTTATCGCGTTTTGTATATCCTCTTGCTAAACGAATAGCACTCATACAAGCTTCCGTTCCTGAATTCACAAAACGAATCATATCAATATTAGGTACCATACTCACTGCTAAAGCTGCAATATCCGTTTCAAGAGCTGTTGGCGTTCCAAATGAAGTTCCTTTTTTGGCTTTTTCAACCACAGCATTCACTACCGGTTTATAAGCATGACCTAAAATCATCGGCCCCCATGAATTAATATAGTCGATGAATTGATTATCGTCTTCATCTGTCAAATAAGCTCCTTTTGCCTCTTTAATAAAAATTGGAGTACCTCCTACTCCTTTAAAAGCTCTCACAGGAGAATTTACTCCGCCCGGAATTACTTTTTGAGCCTCTGCGAAAAGCGCACTGCTTCTTTTATATTCCATTACTTATTTCTTATTTTACTTTTAAAATTTGTCCGATTTTAATTGCACTATCTCCAAGATTATTTTTTGCTTGTAACGCTTCAACTGTTGTATTGAATTTTTTAGAAAGTGAATACAACGTATCTCCTTTTTGGACCATATATTCATTAGCTGCTAAGGTAGCCGTAACAGATGTTTCTGTTGTTTGCGTTTCTACAACCTTGGCTTCAGTAACTTCTACTTTATTGGACATTCCAAATTCATCCACTTGTTGTTTTATTGGTTCAACCGTTTCTACTATTTCTTCCACAGTTTCTACCGCTTGCTCCACTATTTCTTCCGTTGAATCTTTTGCAATAACCGTTTTCACATTTGAAGATGGCATTGTCTCAACAATTTGAATAGACGATCCGCTACTTGTTGTTTTTGAAGGTATTGTTTCAACCACTTGAATGGAAGATGATTCCTCAATATCTTTTGACACAACCGTTTTCACATTTGAAGATGGCATTGTCTCAACAATTTGAATAGAAGAGCTACTTCCTACCGTTTTTGAAGGAGTTGTTTCTACTACTTGAATAGAAGAAGTGCTTTGAACTTCTTTTTCTGTTTTCATTTCTTCTTTAGTATTTGATGCAAAAACTTCTCCTGAAGGCGACATCACTTCCTGATCGTACAAATACAATTGGTAACGCTCAATCAAACTAATCAATTTAGATGGATATTTAGGATCTGTTGCATAACCCGCTGTTTTTAACCCATTAGCCCAACTTTGGTAATCCAATTTGTCTAAAGTAAATAAACTCGCATAACGGCTTCTTGACGTTAAGAACAAAGAGTGATCCTTATAGGATTCAGCAGGATCATTGTATTTCCTGAAACATTCTTGAGCTGCATCATCATCGTGAGTTATGCTTGGCCCTGTCCAGCCTGTATGACATTTAATTCCGAAGTGATTGTTAGCTTCCAAACACAAACGTCCTTTACCGGCACCTGATTCTAAAATTCCTTGTGCCAAAGTAATACTCGCAGGAATTCCATACGTTTTCATATTTCCTTTTGCAACATCTTTAAACTGCAAAATATAATCGTTTACTGTAGTCGACGTTGTATTCACTTTTGAAGTCGCTTCTAAACTTTCGCCTGAAGCAGTTTTCGTTTCTGCCGTTGTATTTGATTTGGTTTGACTAGCTGCCAATGCTTTATCTTTTGCTTCTTGCTCTGCCTTTGTCGTTGTTACCCTTACTTTGTTTGTACTTCCGCATGCAAAAAGCAATAATAGCAGGGAAAACATTCCGATTCTTTTAAAAACCATACGTTATTATTTGTCTATTTTTTTTCTGTTGTACTAAATTTATACCTCTAACTCCTTGTAAACCTCCGGTATGAATGGCTAAAATTTTAGTGTTTTCTTCAAAATATCCTCTTTCAATTAAATCAAAGATTCCAAACATCATTTTTCCGGTATAAATAGGATCTAAAGGTATGGCTGTTTCAGCATAAAACCTATTTAAAAAAGAGATCAATTCATCCGTTACCTTTCCATAACCGCCAAAAACATAATCAGAAATCAACTTCCAATTGTCTCTTTGGGCAAATTTACGAATATCATTAGACAAAAAATCTCCTTTCAAAGCAGAAAATCCTAATATTTTTTGATTTCCTAACGAACTATTGCTAATTCCTGAAATAGTTCCTCCGGTTCCTACTGCAACACATACATAATCAAATCCGGCATCTTCGGGAGTTAAAATCTCTTCACAACCTTGAATCGCAAAGCGATTAGTCCCCCCTTCTGGAACTAAATAAAAATCTTTATATTTCTCTTTTAAACGTCGTAAAAAATCTTCATTCATTTTATCTCGATATTGTTCACGAGAAACAAATTCAAAACACATTCCCAATTCTTTGGCTTGTAAAAGCGTTGGATTATTTTTGACTTCATCTTCTAATTCATTTCCTCTGATAACACCAACAGTATCAAATCCATATTCTTTCCCTGCAGCCGCCAGAGCTAGAATATGATTAGAATAGGCTCCTCCAAAACTTACTAAGGCTTTATGATTCCTTTTTTTAGCTTCTTCCAAATTGTATTTCAGCTTTCGGAATTTATTCCCTGAAATTAATGGATGTAAAAGATCTTCCCTTTTGACATATAAGGAGATATTATAAGGGAATATAATCTCTATTTTCTGATTTAGCATAAACCTCGTATTAAATTTAAACACACAAAAATCGTAAATATTTTAATTTCAAGTACATAAAAAAGTAAACATGGGACTTTTCGTCGATTAAATTATATCCTTTATCGATTAAATACCACAAATATATACTGCAAAAAAACAATATATATATTTTTAGCCAAAATATGTAAATATGAACATAAATTACTATTCTAAAAATTATTCTTTTAGCCTCTTATTATTGCTATTTTTACCTGTCATTGTTTTTTCACAAAGTTATCAAGTTCCCAGAACAGGAAGCACTTCTATCACAACTTGCTCCGGAACGATCATGGATAGTGGCGGCACAGGAAATTATCAAAACAATTCTAATGGTTATACTGTAATTAACCCTTCTGTAGCAGGAAATTACACGCAAATTTCAGGAACAATCACAACTGAAGGCGGATATGATTATTTAACCATCTATGATGGTACGGGTACCGGAGGTAGTATTCTATGGGGGGGGACTCCTCATGGAACAGGAACTTCATGTAGTACATTTACAGTCCCATTGATCACTTCAACCACTGGTCCTTTAACCGTCCATTTTTATGCAGACGGTTCAAATCGTTGCGCTGGTTTCTCATTAAATATCGATTGTACAACAACAACAGGAGGAGGAGCATCATATTGCACTCCAACCAGTGCTGATTCTGATGGTTTGTATATTAATAATTTGGCTTTTATAGGAACATTATCTGACCCTCCTGCCAATACATCTACTTTCGCTTCTAATGGCTATCAAGATTTCACGACGTTACCTACTTTAGCCATACAAGCTCAGGGAGAAGGTATAAACATAACAGCTAATTCAACAGGTAATGTTCTCTTAAGAGGTACTTGGAAAGCATGGGTAGATTGGAACGGCGACGGAGACTTTAATGACTCCGGAGAATTAATATACAATATTCAGGGATTTGCAGGTTCAAGCGTTACTTTTGGTTTTGTTATTCCCGCAGGGCAAACTCCTGGAGATTACAGGATGAGAATACGAGTAAACAACGGAAGCTCTTGGTTAGGAGGAGAAACTTTCGGCTTTGATTTTTCCCCTTGTGATGATTTTAATATGGGATCAGGTATGTTCTCTGATGATAACTATGGTGAAACTGAAGACTATTTGTTTACTGTGATTGAAAATTGCGCTACAAGAATCACCAGTGTTACTAATGGGAGCACCTGTGGATCAGGAGCTGTGACCCTTAACACTACGGGAAGTTCAGGAACTACACAGTACAAATGGTACACTAATGAAACCGGAGGTACTCCCATTGCCACAACTACAACCGGCACATGGACAACCCCTGTTTTATCATCAACTACATCTTATTGGATTACAGCCTCTAACGGAAGTTGTGAATCTGTAGTTAGAACAGAAATAATCGCTTATGTAAACCCTACCCCAACCTTAACTTTCACTCCGTCAAATCCTACTGTTTGTGGAGAGAATGAAATTTTGGAATTAACTACAAGTGGAGATACTGAGATTACTCATCTTATTAATGAAACTTTTGAAGACGGAACCTTAGGTGCTTTTACCAATATCAATAATGACACAAACAATACCACAACTGATAACAAAACCAGATTTCAAAACAGAGCAAGTGTATATGTACCTGCTACGAATGTATGGTTTCCAGCAATATCTTCTGGATTTGGTTCTAACCGATTTGCAGTAGCATTGTCTGATGCATCATCTCCTAATTACCCTTCTGCCCCTGTACAAAATGCTTTAACATTGACAAATTCTGTTAATACTACAGACTTTTTGGATCTTACTTTAAAATTAAAATTTTATTATTCTAGATATTATTCAGGAAACTCTAACCCAAATGATGAATATGTTGCCATTGAACTATCAACAAATGGAGGAGCCACATATCCAACCGAAATTGCCCGATTTACTTCTAACACCGGAATCGGAACAAGATTTGTCACTCTTAATTACGACTTGTCTGCCTTCATCAATCAAACTAATTTAAAAATAAGAGTAAGACATTATTCTTATGCAGGATCTGGTTGGTTACCCGATGGAGTAGCTATTGACAACATTGAACTCTTCGGTACAAAACCTTTAAACACGGCCTTTGACTGGGTTAGTTCATTACCTGTAGATGCTTTTCAAGATGCTGCTTGTACAATTCCTTATACAAGTGGAACTCCTGCTGTTACAGTATACATAAAACCCACATTAGCTCAATTAGAACAAGGGATTTACACTTTTACTACTAGTGCAATATTATCCAACGGCTGTTCTGCTAGTGATGATATTACAATCACTAACAATTCCAGAGTTTGGAAAGGCTCTAATAGTACTGACTGGAATGACCCAAATAATTGGTCTCCTATTGGTGTTCCTACTATAGATAATTGCGTCATTATACCTGACAATGTGATCATTAATGGTAGCAACTATGATGCATTTGCTAAAAATCTTAATATTAAAAATACTGGTAACCTAAATAATCTTAGCAACAATACACTAACTGTAAAAGAATGGGTAAGTGTTGATTCCGGAGGTTCTTTTATTTTAGAAAATACATCTAGTCTAATTCAAATTGATAACGTAGCAAACACCGGAAACATTTCCATGAAAAGAGACATAAACATCAGAAAACCT